>CAMHKW010000061.1 GCA_946185835.1 uncultured Bacteroidales bacterium | reverse complement strand
GCTTGGACTTTGTTGGATAAGAGTTGGACACCTTATTATATATAATATAGACGCTACTGAAACTCGATATGCTTTAGAAACTCTATACAACCACCTCGCAAAAAAAAAGAGACCTTTAGGAGGTCTCTTTTACGGTAATACGAAATGTTAAACATTCGTTAGGTTTTCTTTTCTACAATATTAGTTAGATTCATAAATTAGCCACGTCTAAGGTAAATTTAGCCTTTGAGGTGTAATTATAAAAAAACACACGTGCCTACTGATTCTCACTGAGAGCATCTTCGTCGTCAGGGAGCTCTAAACGGTGGGCATCTTTATCGAAGAACTGGTACTGCAACACACCGAGCGACTGGTTTGGCACTATCTTTACCTTGTATTTCCACCACCATTTGAGTGATAGACTACCAATGCCTCCCTGCTTTATATAGGCAGCCACAAAAGGATGTAGATGTAGTCTTAGTCGTTTCCCAAAATGTTGAGCATAGAGATTGAGTTGTGTCTCAAGTGTTTCAGTAAAGAACAACGACGACTGCACTTTCCCTTTTCCGTGGCAGGTCGGACAAACTTCGCGGATGTCGACTTCGAGCGCGGGGCGCACACGCTGACGTGTAATCTGCATAAGTCCGAATTTTGACAATGGGAGCACGTTGTGCTTTGCTCTGTCGCGCCCCATCAGTTCGCGTACGTGGTCGTACAATGCCTGCTGATTTTCTTTCGAGTCCATATCGATAAAATCGATAATGATGATACCTCCGATATCTCTTAATCGAAGTTGATGGACTATCTCATCAGCGGCTAACATATTAAAGCCAAAGGCGTTTTGCTCTTGGTCTTCGAAAAGTTTCTTACTCCCGCTATTGACATCGATAGAAAATAGCGCTTCTGTCTTTTCCATTATGAGGTATCCGGAATGTTTAAAACCTACGGTTCTTCCGAGTCCGGTCTTCATCTGTCGTGTAACGTCGTAATGGTCGAAGATAGGCTGATCGTTTTTATAAAGCTGAACGATACTCGCATGTTCGGGTGAGATAAGTTCGATATACTGTTTTATCTCTTCATACATCTCGGCATCGTTGACCGCTATACTTTCGAATGAAGGTGAGAACACATCTCTGATTATTCCTATTGTTCTGCCTATTTCTTCCTTTATCAGTGCCACTTCAGTCTTCTGCTGAAGTTTGCTAACTGCCTCTTCCCATCGCTTGACGAGCACACGGAGTTCAGTATCAAGAGCCGCCACACGTTTTTCTTCGGCAACGGTGCGAACTATCACCCCATATCCTTTGGGCTTTATCGACTGCACCAGCTGCTTGAGTCTGCTACGTTCTGCTTCTCTTTTTATTTTGTTGGATACCATCACCTTTTCGGCAAACGGCATGAGTACGATGTTGCGTCCGGCTATCGATATTTCAGCCGTCAGACGCGGACCTTTGGTGTTGATTGGCTCTTTCGATACCTGTACCAGTATCATATCGCCAACTTTTAGCACATCGGCTATCTGTCCTTCTTTACCGACCTCTTCCTGAGGCTGAATTTTCACCATCTGTACTCGCTGACCGCTATGCAGGTCATCGACATACTTCTTAATAGTAAGAAATTGTGAACCTAAATCCAAATAGTGTAGAAAACCTTCTTTTTCGTGTCCAACATCTACAAAAGCAGCATTCAGCGCCGGCATCACCTTTTTTACGCGACCATAATATATATTACCCACGGCAAAGATAGGTTCACGGCGTTCCTTGCTAAACTCCTCAAGCTTGCCTTCTTCAAGCAAGGCTATCGAAATCTCTTGCGGCTGAACATCAACAATAAGTTCGCTTTTCACTATTTATAAAGTTTTAGTAAGCACCTCTCAGAGTCACCTCGCGCCCGAAACGACTTTCTTCAACAGCACATAATATAATGTATGTCCTTATGCGAGAGATACCAAGTTAATTGCCGATTATTGCCGCAACTTAAATTACTATCGACACAATCGGTACAGATCATTTTCTAAAAAAACAAACTCCGCCCAAAGGGCAATGAGTTTGTTTTTTGGTTACATTTACGCCAATTTACTTATGCTTATGGCGATTCTTGCGCAAACGTTTTTTACGTTTGTGAGTAGACATCTTATGTCTCTTGTGTTTTTTTCCGTTAGGCATCGTTGTAATTATTTAATTTTATTAACGAACTCTTTCGAAGGTTTGAAAGCCGGAATCGAGTGCTCAGGAACGATAATAGTAGTGTTCTTCGAAATGTTACGAGCCACTTTGGTTGCACGGGTCTTAATCAGGAATGTACCAAAACCGCGGAGGTAAACATTTTCTTTCTTTGCTAATGAGTCTTTTACACTCGACATCATAGCCTCGACTACGTTGAGAACTGTCAGCTTGTCATAACCTGTTTGAGCTGCAATTTGATTTACTAATTCTGCTTTTGTCATAATAGTTAATTATTAAAAAGTTGTTAAATTTATATTAATGATTTTTCACTTCGACGAAAAGTGTGGCAAAATTACTATATTTTTTAGAACTACCAAAATTTTAAGCTTTTTTTTTCAAAATAATTACTTAGTCATCATAGATTTGACCTCCGCTATAGACTTAGGTCTACCCAAAATAGTACCATTACTATCGATCAAGATGGTGGTAGGTATTGTCATCACTCCATATTCGTCTGACGCGTTGTTGACTTCTTTGCTTTGGCACCATTTATATTGCGGGTGTTCAGCCACAAAAGACATCCACTTGTCTATATCTTTGTCAATCGAAATACTGATTATCTGAAGCGTAGGAATCTCCGATTTGTTTTTCACATCCTCATTCTGACATGCCTCATATAGCATCTGTAGTTGTGGCATCAGCGCCCTGCAAGGTCCACACCATGTCGCCCAAAAGTCAATCAACAAGTAGTCAGACCTGCCAACGAAATCTGACAGTCGTACTATCGTTTGGTCTGTATTCATAAACTCTATATCTACATAATGCTCGCCACTACTTGTTGCCTGCTCTGCCACGAATCGCTTATAAAACAATTGCATCCGAACAGGCATCGCAGACTTATCCTCTATCTTGTAAAATGCCTCACGACGCTGCTCCAACGACAAGTCGTAGACTATATCCATAAATGCATACTGTCCGCCAAGAGTTTGTATATGCCCCAACGCGAAATCGTACGATTTCAAAAGAGCCCGGGCATAATACTCATCATAAGCCACACCACCATCGTCGTTGGCATAAAGCTGACGCAACATCTGCTCATCCTCCATCTGCAGCTTGTTATATTCGTTGATAATATCGTTCGACTCAGTACCGGACACATAAACATAGCCTACCAACGACTCCGTTGAGTCACCTGACGATACTATATCCAAGCTCACCACGCCGGGCTCCAGACATACTACGAAATGCCCTAAGTCGGCAATCGTTATCTCTGATAGCTGATCGAACGGTACATTTTTCTTAAGTTCAAAATGATTATTTATCACCTCTGAATAGTAATACTTCACAGTATCGCCATAATCAATAGGCACTATTATCTCTTTACCATTCAATGCCAATGACTCATCGACACTGCCTCGAAGCACCACCTTTCGCTCCGAACATGACAACAACGACATCACTGCCATTGCCAATACTATAAATTTAATGTCCGCATTCAACATAACAATATATTTTTTTGCAAAGGTAGTAATATTTATAAGCAGCTGCAAACCAAAAAGAACAAACTTACGCCTAATAAGACCATCAGACGTTTTTTTCTTACATTTGAGGATATAGATTTGTTGGTTTAATAAAAAATTCATAACTTTGCAGACTAATTGCCGTAGTGTGTATCCGCGGCGCGTATTTCAAAAAACATATCAAACTAAATAATGGAATTATCAGAACAAGAGATTGTGCGTCGTCAAAGTTTGCAGACGATGCGCGAAATGGGAATCAATCCCTACCCCGCTGATGAGTATGAAGTCAGCTCATGGTCGACTGACATCAAAGAGCAATATGCTCAGAAAGAAGCACTTATATCAGCCGAGCAGTTTGCAGAAGGACAAACAGTAGAACCATGGGAAGTAAGTATAGCCGGCAGACTCATGTCACGCCGAATAATGGGCAAAGCTTCGTTTATCGAACTGCAAGACTCTAAAGGGCGTATACAAGTATACGTCAGTCGTGACGACATAAACACCGCAGAGCAGCCCGAGATGTACAACATAGTATTTAAAAAACTTCTCGACATCGGCGACTTCATCGGCATTCGCGGCTTTGTCTTTAAGACACAAACCGGTGCTATCAGCGTTCACGCCAAACAGCTGACAGTACTTGCCAAGTCTTTGCGCGTGCTGCCTATTGTCAAATATAAAGATGGGGTCGCATACGATAAATTCGACGACCCCGAACTGCGCTACCGTCAACGATATGTCGACCTCGTTGTCAACGATGGCGTAAAAGATACCTTCCTCAAACGTGCCACAATGATTCGCACATTAAGGCAAGTTCTTGACCAGGCCGGATATACCGAAGTGGAAACACCTACTCTGCAATCTATAGCAGGAGGCGCATCTGCAAGACCTTTCATCACCCATTTCAATGCTCTCGACATCGACATGTATATGCGCATCGCCACCGAGTTATATCTCAAACGACTCATCGTCGGCGGTTTCGAAGGTGTCTACGAGATAGGCAAGAACTTCCGCAACGAGGGTATGGACCGCAACCATAATCCCGAATTCACGTGCATGGAGTTATATGTACAATACAAAGACTACAATTGGATGATGTCGTTCACCGAACAGCTGCTCGAGAAGATATGCATCGCTGTCAATGGTACAGCCGAATCGAAAGTCGGCGACAACATTATCAGCTTCAAAGCACCCTACCGACGACTACCTATCCTTGAGGCTATCAAAGAGAAAACAGGATACGACCTGACCGACAAATCTGAAGACGAAATACGCGACATCTGCAAGACATTGCACCTCGACGTAGAAACCAGTTGGGGTAAGGGCAAGATGATCGACGAGATCTTCGGTGAGTTCTGCGAAGGAACATTCATCCAACCTACTTTCATCATTGATTACCCCGTTGAGATGTCTCCACTGACCAAGATGCACCGTTCTAAACCGGGCTTGACCGAGCGTTTCGAACTGATGGTCAACGGTAAAGAGCTTGCTAACGCCTACTCCGAACTTAACGACCCCATCGACCAATATCAGCGCTTCGTTGAGCAAATGAAGTTGGCAGACAAAGGCGACGACGAAGCCATGATCATCGACCACGACTTCATGCGAGCACTCGAATACGGCATGCCACCGACATCGGGCATCGGCATCGGCATCGACCGCCTCGCCATGCTCATGACAGGAAAGACAACAATCCAAGAAGTCCTACTCTTCCCACAAATGAAAAGAGAAGCATAAAAACATAACGAAATGGAAAATTCTACTCAACCCAGAGTTGCAATTCTCGGAGGTGGCAGTTGGCCTACAGCATTAGCTAAAATCATAATGAACAACGTCGATACCATCAACTGGTATATGCGACGTCAAGACCAAATCGAAGAGTTCAAACGCCAAGGAAGAAACCCCGACTACCTTACAGCCACCAAGTTCGACGTTAGCCGTATCAACTTCACTTCCGACATCAACAACGTAGTACGAGACTCCGACATTATAATCTTAGCTGTTCCTTCTCCCTTCATGAAGCAACACCTTAAAAAACTGCGCAGAGGACTCAAACGCAAGATTATCGTTAGCGCCATCAAAGGCATGGTGCCCGACGAGAATATGGTTGTAACCGACTACCTGCACGTCAAATACGAAGTACCAATGTCGCAACTCGGCATCATCGCAGGTCCGTGCCATGCCGAAGAAGTTGCACTCGAACGACTCTCGTATCTTACAATCGGATGCACCGACCTCGACCGAGCTAAGATGCTCGCCAAACTCTTTGAAACACCATACGTGATGACTTCCACCAGCGACGACATTCTCGGATTAGAGTATAGCTCTGTGATGAAAAATATCTACGCTATCGCTGCAGGTATATGCTACGGACTCAAGTACGGAGACAACTTCCAATCCGTACTACTATCTAACGCCATACAAGAAATCAAACGCTTCACCAACGCTACCAACCCTCAACATCGAGAAATATCACACTCAGCATATCTCGGAGACCTGCTCGTTACTGCCTACTCCAAATTCTCAAGAAACCGTCAATTCGGAACTATGATAGGCAGAGGTTACAGCGTCAAAACAGCACAACTCGAAATGGAAATGGTAGCTGAAGGATACTATGGCACCAAATGTATATACGAATTTAACAAACGTTACCAAGTAGACCTGCCTATCGTCAACGCCGTATACAATATCATTTATAACTTCCAATCACCAACGCTCGAAATACAAAACCTTTCAAGCAAACTAAGATAATATAGCAATATGAAAAATCTCACTATCGACATTACGAAAATCTACAATTTCGTAAACCAACCTGCAGTGGCTTCACTTAATGCAGAAGTTAACAACTCTATCGACAAACTGCTCAACGGCACAGGCAAAGGCAACGACTTCATCGGCTGGATTACTCTGCCACACGACATAGCATTCCAACTCGACGATATCAATGCTACCGCCCGGATGCTTCGCAAAGAATGTGACGTAATAGTATGTATTGGTATCGGAGGCAGCTATCTTGGCGCGAAAGCCGTCATCGAAGCGCTATCCAACCCATTCGCATGCTACGACAACTCAAAACCTAAAATCGTTTTCGCCGGACAAAACATCTCTGAAGACTATCTATTCGAACTTCAAGAGTACCTAAAAGATAAGAAATTCGGCATCATCTCTATCTCCAAATCCGGAACTACTACCGAACCCGCTCTCGCTTTCCGACTCTTAAAGACACAACTCGAACAGCAAGTTGGCAAACAAGTGGCACGACAACTCATAGTCTGCATCACCGACAAAGCTAAAGGTGCACTGCGTACTCTCGCTACCGAAGAAGGATACAAGACCTACGTGATAGAAGACAATATCGGAGGACGATTCTCGGTACTCTCACCCGTCGGACTACTTCCTATAGCTTGCGCTGGATTCGACATCAACCGACTCATCAAGGGTGCCGACGACATGCAAAAGATTTGCACATCAAAAGACCTCGACAACAACCCCGCAGCTACCTATGCCGCAGCACGTAACGCACTCTATTCCAAAGGCAAGAAAGTCGAACTACTCGTCAATTTCGAACCTAAACTACACTACATCGCCGAGTGGTGGAAACAACTCTATGGCGAGTCTGAAGGCAAAGAAAACAAAGGCATCTTCCCCGCTGCTGTCGACTTCACAACCGACCTGCACTCTATGGGACAATATATACAAGAAGGTGAACGACACCTGTTCGAAACAGTTATATCGGTTCAGACTCCTAAACACCATGTCGACTTCCCATACAACGAAAGCAACCTCGACGGACTGAACTTCTTAGCCGGCAAACGTGTCGATGAAGTCAACAAAATGGCAGAACTCGGTACCATGCTCGCACACGTCGACGGAGGAGTGCCTAACATTCATATCACACTTCCCGTACTCGACGAATACTACCTCGGACAACTACTCTTCTTCTTCGAATTCGCTTGCGGCATCAGCGGTTACATTCTCGATGTCAATCCGTTCAACCAACCGGGAGTAGAAGCCTACAAGAAAAATATGTTCGCCCTGCTCAACAAACCCGGATACGAAAAAGAAAGCGAAGCTATTCGCCAACGTATTGCACAAAACTAATATCATATTATGAAACGTATATTCCTCTTACTGAGCGTCATCGGCTGCTTCACCTTCGCTACGGCACAAGAACAGCCTGACACTACCAACAAGAAGAATCCTGCTCAATCGCTCGAAAACAACACCCCCCTGCGCCACTACATCGAAGTAGCAGGCCAGGCGGGAGTGGCGAGTTTCGTGGGTGACCCGCGACAAGGGTATTTCTCACCAAGCTACAACGCCGGTTTGGGATTCTTCTATGTCATGCGTTCGCTGCCATACCACGTGGGTATGAGAACCGGACTCGCTGCCGAAAGCTCACAAAGCCGGTTCCGCACATCCGAAGGCTATGCTGACATCTTCAGCACAACAGACGGAGAAGGACAACCACTCGACGTAACATACAACATCGGAAGCCTCAGCGAGGTACATACACAAGTGTACTTCACCATACCACTGCAGTTCTCAGTGTTCGGCGACAACTTAGCATTCCATATCGGGCCGAAAGTGGCAATAGCGTTGGCTGACTTCTCTGAGCAGACGCTATACCAAACCACAATGAGCGCCAAGTATCCACTATCAGGTGTGGTGGTTAACAACGACGCTAAACTCGCTATGGGATACCAAGAGCAACAGACACTGTCTGTCAGACACGATAAAATCCTACCACGGATTTGGGCTATGGCTTCTGCCGAACTAACCTACGACGTACCCTTCGGCAATAAATACGCTATATGCTTCGGACTATACGCCGACTACGCACTCAACCACTTTACCGTTGCTAAAAGCAATAACCCTTCACTACTCTACGTCACTCCGATAGAAGAAGGAAGCACCCAACTGACACGTATGAGCGACTCGGTGCTCAGAGCCGAATACAACGGCAAACAGAATGTAGACCGGTTCGGATACTTCGCAGCCGGACTGAAAGTGGCATTCAAAATGTGGGATTAAACAAGCACTAACCTGCTAACGCTATGAGACTTCAATTTCTCGGTGCAGCAAGAGAAGTAACAGGAAGCAAACACCTAATAACAACTGACAAGGGTAAGCGACTGCTACTCGACTGCGGCATGTACCAAGGCAAGGGACTCGAAACCGACGCACAAAACCGCGACCTCGGCTTCGACCCACAGTCTATCGACTATATCATACTCTCACATGCGCATATCGACCATAGCGGACTTATACCGTATATGTACAAACTCGGATTCCGAGGAAGAGTAATTGCTACACCTGCCACCAGAGACCTGTGCTCTATCATGCTTAAAGACACAGCTTTCATTCAGCAGCAAGATGTTAGATGGTACAATAAGAAAATGCACAAACAGCACAAACCTACCATCCAGCCGCTTTATGATGCCAACCATGCCGAGAGATGTATCCGACTGTTTGTCTGTGTCGACTACGACAACCCATTCCACATAACCGACGACATAGAGCTCACCTTCACCAATTCCGGGCACATGCTCGGCTCAGCTATCGTCAACCTTACCATCAAAGAGAAAGACGGACTCAAACGTATTGCCTTCACCGGAGATATCGGACGACCCAAAAGTTACATACTACGTTCACCACAACCATTCCCGCAATGCGACTACCTCATCACCGAATCAACCTACGGCGACCGCATACACGAAGATAAACTCGTATCTGAACAACAACTGCTTGAAGTAGTTGAGCATACATGCGTTCATAAGAAAGGAAAACTTATCATACCAAGTTTCTCTGTCGGACGCACACAAGAGATAGTTTATGTGCTCAATCAGCTATATAACGAACATAAACTACCACCTATTCACGTCTACGTCGACAGCCCGCTGTCTGTCAATGCCACCAACATCTTCAAGCTTTACACCGACTCAATGAACGACGAGGTCAAAGAAACAATGCTGCACGACAAAGACCCGTTCGGGTTCAACTCACTAACCTACATTTCAGACATTAAGGAGTCAAAAGCACTCAACTCCGACAAACAACCTGCAATAATAATATCCGCATCCGGAATGCTCGAGGCAGGAAGAGTAAAACATCACGTAGCCAACCATATCGACGACCCGTCAACCACTATACTCATCGTCGGATATTGCACACCGACCTCACTCGGAGCACGACTCCAAGACCCTAAAATCAAATATATCTCCATTTTCGGATTCGACCACAAAAAAAGAGCCGAAATATACAAAATCGAAGGTTTCTCCGGACACGGCGACTACAAAGAGATGATACAATATCTTAAGTGCCAAAACGTAGAACAAATAAGGAATGTCTTTGTCGTACACGGCGAACAACATGCACAAGAAGCGTTCAAAGACCACCTCTACGAAGCCGGTTTCAGAGGCATTAAAATTCCCGAAAAAGGAGAAGAATACATCCTTTAGTAACAAAACTCTATTACAAGATGGGACTACTCTTTGCCTTCTTATTGGGGGCTATGTCAATATCATTTCTCTGCTCTATTCTCGAATCAGTGCTGATGTCGACTACCCTGTCGTATATCACCATGAGAGAAGAACAAGGTAGCAAGAAAGCTACTATCATGAAGTCGTTCAAACTCGATACCGACCGACCTTTAGCCGCTATACTCTCACTCAATACTATTGCCAACACCATCGGAGCTGCCGGTGTGGGCAGACAAGCTACGCTCGTCTTCGGCAGCGAATGGTTCGGACTCGTCTCTGCTATCACTACTCTTCTCATACTCATCTTCTCAGAGATAATACCCAAAAACATAGGAACAAGCTATTGGAAAAACCTCATGGACTTTGCAGCTACTACTATAAGAATTCTTATCGTAGTACTCTACCCTATCGTCCTACTCATCGAACTGATAAGCAAAGGCATCATGAAAGAAGAACCTGAGACATCAGTCAGCCGGGAAGAAGTACTGGCAATGGCTAACGTGGGAGAAGAAGAAGGTATAATAGAAGAAAACGAAAACAAAGTAATACAAAACGTTATAAAACTCGATAACGTCAAAGCCTGTGACGTGATGACGCCAAGAGTAGTAGCGGCTGTCGCTGACGAGACAATGACACTAAGAGAATTCTATGAGTCCGACGAATACGACCACTTCTCCAGAATTCCCATCTATGCCGAATCACCGGAATACATAACGGGATACATACTGCGACAAGAAGCACTCGAAGATCTCGCAGAAGATAAATTCGATGAACGACTCGGAGAAATAAAAAGAGAAGTACCTTTTTTCAACGAAAACACCTCGCTGTCAGACATCTGGGAACAACTGCTTAAACAAAAAGTACAAATAGCCATCATCATCGACGAATACGGCTGCTTCCAAGGAATACTTACATTCGAAGATATCATCGAGACTATTTTCGGACTCGAAATAATCGACGAAAACGACCAAGTATCTGATATGCAACAATATGCACGAGAACGATGGCAACAACGACAAAAACGATTCAAACTCATCAACTTACCCAAAAACTCAGCCAATAGTCAATTCACGCCTGAGACTTCAACAGCCGACAACGGCAACCAAGAGACAAATAAAACAGAAATCATAGAAAACGACATCGATAATATCAACCAACATTCTGACAACGACACGCAACAACTCACACTCCAAACCGATGATGACAAACAATAGCAACCGTTTTCAGCTTAAACCGGGAGATAAAGTAAGCTTCCTCGACACTGTCGGAGGAGGCACCATTCTCAGTATTGATGAGAAAAAAGGGACAGCACTCGTTGAAGATGACGAAGGATTCGAGATACCCACTCTGCTCTCACAACTCGTACCGGCAAAAACTAAACTGACGGACAAGCAAATCACCGAGCAACAACCCATACTTTCAGAACAGCAAGACAAAGAGCAACACTCCAAGGTCCCGGCAACACACCATGCCAATGGTAAGAAGAAAACAGCTACTGAACCTATACTCGAAGTCGACCTGCATATCGCACAATTAGTCGACAACTATCAGTACATGAGTAATGCTGAAATGATTGAATATCAGCTCGCCGTTTTCCATAAGACTATGGAACAAGAATACAAAAACAGAGGCAAAAAGATTGTTTTCATTCACGGCAGAGGCGCAGGAATACTCAGAGCTGCTATCGCCAAACAACTCGACACCAAATATCGAAATGTCTGCGAATACCACGACGCTTCGTTTGCTAACTACGGTTTCGGGGCTACAATGGTAATCATAAAGTAAATAGTGCTTGCTAATAAAAAACAAAAAACCGACAATAAAATTGTCGGATTTCCGTCGGGATTTTTCTATCAAAATTAGCAACATTCTGTTAACCAACCCAAGAGCGGTAAGCGAGGCTCGAACTCGTGACCCTCAGCTTGGGAAGCTGATGCTCTACCAACTGAGCTATTACCGCATTTGTGTGCAAACAAGTAAACTAAAAACATTAGTCACTGTTACTTATTTCACACTGCAAAGATACAAGTTTTTCACAATATACGCAAACAACTTATAAAAATATTACCCAAAAATAAGAATTTTACAAAAAAGTCTTGCGTATGTGAAGAAAAAGTAATACCTTTGCACCCGCAATTGAAACAAGGCATGTCATCTGTCGCCGTAGGTAAAAGAGTAAGCAATATTAAGGTAACGGAGCATGATGTCGTGAGCTTGTTAATAAAGCCACTAACACACATAATATATATTTCTGGAAAGTTGTCTGAGTGGTCGAAAGAGCCGCACTCGAAATGCGGTGTACGCATTACGTCGTACCGGGGGTTCGAATCCCTC
>CAMHKW010000060.1 GCA_946185835.1 uncultured Bacteroidales bacterium | reverse complement strand
AGATTAGCTAAGTGTTCTTCAGCTGATGGCAGACCGCAAAACTCTGTAATGTTTCTTAAAAAAGCAATACCAACGTATAAAAAGTATAATGATAGTTTGCAATTGGTAATGTGTTACTCAGCACTTCCTATATATATCGTAGAGTATCAAAATCCTATAGACACACAATTATTAGTCTCATACTATGATAGTGCGGCATTGTATTTGGATAAATCAGAGAGAAGTTATACTTCGAGCTATGTAAAATATAGTAAAGCCGAGCTGTTAAACGATACCGCCACAATGATAGAAGAATTAAAGTATCTCTGCGACACCCTTAAGATTGCAAGAAGCGCTCTTTTCTTATTTAGCAATAGCCTTGAAAAGAATAAATTAGACTCAGCATATTACTACCTCAATATTCTCGCACAAGATACATTGGTAGGCAATAGTAATATCGGACTGATGACATACTATAAAAGCAGCGCCGAATATTATTATGCTGCCGGCGACTATCGCAAGGCTGCCGACATCTACCAAAAGCTCTATCTCGACCTTAAGGAAAAAGGCAAATCCGACAATACTCAAGATATTATCAATGCCTACGACAAACAAAGACTGACAGAACAAAAACAGCATCAAGAGCAGATAAACGATAAACAACGAATCATCATTGTACTCGTGGCGTTACTATTACTAACGTCCATTTCGCTGTTTGTAGCCATCTTCAAAACATCACAAAAGCAACATCGTATTGAGCTGATGAAAAGGGAAGAGAAACAACATCTGCTCGAACACGACAAACAACAGCTCTCCGCCTTCTTGGCAGAGACAATACGTAACAAAGTGAAACTAACCGAAGGATACTATGCCGAGCAGCTGAAGCTGAAAAATCAGGATATGGAACTACCCGAATGGGCACGGTGGTTTATCAACGTCAACCTCATGGACGACATAAGGCAGGGGCACTCCCTTAGAAAAGAGATAAACTATATCTATAATAACATCCTCGACAGACTCAGTCGCGACTATCCCGCACTTACCGAAGTCGACTTGCTCGAGATTTCACTTATCCTGCTCAAAATCGATGGTAACGAGCGGACGATACTGCTCGGACGAAACACACAAACCACCTACAACCGCCGAGCTAAGCTGAAAGAAAGACTCAATGTGCAAGCCGTTTCCGACTTCGACGAAGCCCTTCGTCAGTGGCTACTCGACTACGCATCAGCCTGATTCCTTTTACCACAGAGGCCATTTCCTGTATAACTACAGTTTAATCTGCGGTTCAAATAAACTCTGCGATTAAAAATCAGAACGTCCAGCTGACGCCCGCCATGTAGTTGATGCCTTGCGTCTGGTAGCCGTACACGTAGTCGTGTTTGCGGTGCAGGTAGTTGTTGAGTTCGAAGTAGGCTGACAGCCAGCGGTTGAAGTTATACTGTGCTCCGATGTTGAGGTCGATGATAGGTCTGAGTGCCACCACATGGTTATCTGCCATATTCGACGAGAAGTTACCGGCTACAACCGGTGCCAGCACATATCGACGACCGATGAAGTAATTGGCAGAGTAGAGCGAGATCTTACGTGTTATCTTAGCATCGATACGCAGCGTAATCTTCCATGGGTCACGGTCGAGAGCCTTGCCATTGGGCAACCCCATGCTATAGAACTGCTTGTCTTTCATGTTGCGGATGTTATAGTGCCCGTCGAGCATGATGCTCACCACGTCGCGGTAATGGTAATATAGCTTACCTCCCACTTTCCAGCAGTCGTGGTCTGAGCCGGTAAGAGAGAAATATCCGAGGCTGTCGGGAACTACGAACACATCGTATTTACTGAGGCGGTAGTGTGCATATAGGTCGATAAGCAGACTCTCATGTGGGCGCATCTTCAGTCCAAGGAACGCATCTACCGGCACGTATGTGCGGTTCTGATGAGTGGCGATCTCGTTTTCAGGATGCAGGTATCTGAGTATCTGGAAGTGTTCTCTTACTGAGCTGGTCTGCCAGTCGCCTACAGCGCCGCCATACAATGCTAACCAGTCTTTGGTGAGCTTAACCTCGAAGGTGACGTTGGGAGAGGGCAGGAAGATCTTGTTTTTCTGTCTGCCTATGCAGAAGTCGAGGTTCACACCGGCGTGTATGTTAAAGCGGTCGCCTTGGTATTCGTAGTATGGCTCGGCTTTGATGGCGTGATAGTTGCAACGCACCGTGTCGCCCGTCATGATATTAAACGGAGCCCACTTGTAGCCTTCGAGTTGAGCCTGATATAGGTGGTTCTCTACTGCCACCGATGCTCCTGCACCATGTTGCTCACTTTGCCAGTCGATGGCAGCCACGGAGTTGATGATATGCTCTATTGTCGCATGTTTCATCACGAACGCTTCGTAGCCCGTCTGCACTTTATACTGAACGTTCTTGCCGGGCAACGACCTTACTCCTATGCGGGTGTTGATCTCCCACTGACTGCTGAAGTCCTCTTTTGCCATCGTGGAATAGGCATTCACCCCGTTATAACCGTTCAGGTTAAATGCCCCTCGTCCTTTGCTCATGTCGCTGTAGCGGAAGTAGCGACCATAGCGGTTGAAGAAGATATTTCGTGCGTCAGCTCCGAAATACAGGTTGGTGTTCTCAAACAGCTTCGAGAAGTCCATGCCTAACCGTGTACTGCTATGCGTCTTAGTGCCCCATTGGGCAAGGTGGTTGGCATTCACGTTGAAGATGATGTCTTTACGTTCGGTCAGCATGTAGTTGAAGTCGAACTGCGTACCCACGTGTCCGAAGCCTCCGCGAAGAAAGCCTTTCAGCGGTTTGGCGTACGTGAAGTTAGTCTCGGCATATCCCAACTCGTTGAAGTTGAAGTCGGTATCGAGTAGCGGCTGCGAGAAGTCGGAATACTGTGGCGTGGTGGGCGTGGTGGCTACCTCGATGCGCTGAGGCTGCAGCTCTATCTTGCCGGCGTTTTGTATCACAGGCTGGTAGTCGCGCTCTACCGTCACGTAACTGTCGATCGACGTGCTGTCGGTCTGTGCTGCAAGGTTAGCACTGCAGCATAGCAAAACTAATAGTATGGAAGTGAGTCTATTCATTGTCGTCAGTGTCGTTAGCGTTTTCCTTTTCTTTCTTCTGTTCCAGTTTCTCGATGGCTTTCAGACGTTCGTCGATCATACCTTGTATGTCGTCGTCAGGCTTATAGTTCGTCTTCAAACTGAGCAGGTATTGTTTGGCTTGGAAGATGTCGTCTTTGCTCACGCAGATGTCCGATAGCAGCACGAAGCTTCTGGCAAGCCAGTATTGGTGCGGTGTGTTCTGCTGCGCGAAGTCCATGATCTGCTCCTGAGCAGCGTCTGTTTCGCCCATGTCGTAGTATATCTGGGCACACAGGTATTTGGCTTCTGCTCCCTGTGCTTTTCTAAGGTCGGTAGCAATCATCTTGAGGTCGGCGATGGCAAGATCGTACTGCTTCAGAGCCATAAAGGCTTTGCCGCGGTTGTAGCGCGCCTCGGCAATGACGTCGCTCTTTGACGTGATGTCGTCGATAATCTCGGTAGCTATGCTGATGGTAGAGTGGTTGTCGCCCGTCAGATAGCTGCATCGCAAAATGCCTAAGCGTGCTATGTTGGTCTTGTCGATGGTCGATGCCACTTTCTGCATACGTTTGAAGTATTCTAATGACGTCTGGTAGTCCTGATTGTCGTATGTTATCTCGGCGGCTCGCATGCATGCCTCTTCCATATAAGGGTTGCCTTCTATCTCACAAAGGTTCTTGTATTGCACCAATGCCTCATGGCGCTTGCCGAGTTGATAATAGCAGCTCGCAAGATAATAGGTCGATACCGTGCAGTATCTTCCACCCGAGCAGTAGTTAGAGAGATAGGTCTTAAAGCCCACCGATGCCTCTTCGAAGTTCGACAGCATATACTGCCGCTCGGCGGTCACGTATGTCAGCGAGTCTTCCTTGGTGCTGATGTGCATCTTCGAGGTGTTCAGAGTCTTGGTATAAGCGAGATATTCGGAGATGTTGTTGGTCTCGACATAGGCGGCTTGCAGACTCTCTAAGGCGCTATATGCCTCCTCGCTCTGAGGATATGCTTTGATAACTTGCTTGTAGGCGATGATGGCGTTTTCGTAGTCGCCTATGTTGTAGTATATCATACCCTTCTCGAATGCTGCCTTGCGTGCCATGTTGCTGTTGGGGTAGGCTGTGAGCAGCTGTTCGTATACCTTGATAGCCTCTTCGTTGCGCTCGCGCATCAGCTCAGCACGAGCTATCTCATACAAAGCGTCGTCGGCGTAGTCAGAACGTGGATATTGCTTCACGAGTTTCTCAAGAACGTTGATCTTGTCGTTATAGCGTTTCAGTAGACCAAGGGCATAGCCGCGTTGGAACATGGCATAGTCGGCACCCGTAGAGCCGTGAGCCACGACCTGAGCATAGCAGTTCTCGGCTTTCGAGAACTGGCGCATCGAGAAATGGCAGTCGCCGATACGGTTGAGAGCATCAGAATAGGTCGCACTCGCAGGGTCAGCATTCAATAGGTACTCCGAAAAAGCCTTCTGCGCGGGCTCGTAGCGGTGCTCAGAAAAATAAACGTATCCTTTCAGATATTTGGCACCTACACGGTTGGCGTTTTTGCTCACGTTCTTCTGCTTTTCAAAGGCTGCTATGTCGTTTTCTGCGTTTTGGTAGTCGCGCAGATGATAATACGCCTCTGCACGCCAATAGTAACTGTCGGTCTTATACTCTGAGGTGCCGGCTTCGTTGTTGATGACTTCCGTAAAACGGTCGATGGCGTCTGCATTCTTGTTCTGCATGTATGCCTCAGCACCGAGTTGATAGCGCAGATACTGCTTGGTCTGTTGCATCTTGGCTGTCGGCTTTTCTATCCGGCATAACGCATCGTAGCCGGCTTGGTAGTTTTTCGAGGTCAGGAACACGTCGGTCAGAAGCTCCCACACATGCTCACTGTGTTTCGAGTCGGGGTATGCCTTCAGAAAGTCGGTAAACGCTGTCACACTCTCTCCTAATGCCGTCGACGACTGATAGGTCGTCAACGCGTAGTTGTACATCGCCTCTTCTTTGATAGTGCCGTCGAAGTCGTAACGCATAGCGGCGGCAAACGACAGCTTCGCAAGTTCGGTATGACCTAATTTGATGTATGCCTGACCCATGTTCATGCACACGTTCTGTGTCATCAGGTCGTTCTCTTTCTTTACCTTGTTCCAGAAGAGTATCGCCTTCTCGTAGTCGCCGGTCTTGAAGAATGCCATACCCAACAGATATAAATCCTCTCGCAGCAACTCCTTGTTCTGCTTTACCGACGCTTGTTCGTATGCCAACAGGTGTTCTTGTGCCTTGTCGTATTTGCCTTGCTGATAGTATATCTCGCCTAACATACGGTGTAACTCGCCCGTGTTCTCTCCGTCTTTGTCGATGGCAAGCAGCCGCTCGGCACGAGCATACACCTCATCGTACTGACCCATCTGATAGTAGATCTGCACTATATAATAAGGTACGATGTCGCGGTATAGCTCGTTGTTCTCGATATCCAGAAAACCGGGCAGCGCCTTGCCGTAGTTACCAAGCGAATACTGACAGTATGAGAAGTAGTACTGAGCTTGTGTGCGGTATAACGACTTCTGGTCTTTCAGCTTGCCGAAGTACACTGCCGCTTTCTTGGTCTCATGCAACTCCATCAGACAGTAGCCTCGGTAGAAGAGCAAGGCGGGTTGGTGTTGACTGCTCACCTCGTTGTATTCTGTCTGCTCGAAATACTTGTTTGCCTGCTTGAACTTACGCTTCTCAAGCAGCAAGGTGCCAATCATATAATTCACATCAGACGAATAGGTGGTGTACGGATAACGCTGCAGGTAACTCTGTAACTGCTTGAGTGCATCCGTACGACGCAGACTGAACGAGCCGGAGATGTAATAGAACTCAGCCACCTCGGTGTTCGCTTGCGAGGGTGACTGCAAGTACTGCAGTATCAGATTCTGAGAGGCTGCATAATGCTGCTGCTTGTATAGGTTGATGCCCTCTTCAAGCAGACGCTCCGAAGTACGATATATCTCGGTCTGCTGGGCTACTGCAACCGACGATGCCGACAGCAGCAACAACAACGCTGCCGACAAACTAAAGATGGTATGTTTGCTCTTTCTCATAGTCTTTCAATGGACGGGTATTCTTTCGTTGCCCGCAAGAATTAGAAGTGCTCCTAAAGAAAATAGCCATTCACCGTGTCAGTGGATGGCTATTATTATTCTAACAACGCCGTGGTCTGACGTCTAACAATCGTATCGGTCGAACCTTAAGGATAGCGTATCGTCGCTTACTCAGCCGGTTCGGTCGGTATCTGATCACCGATAGTCGACATCGCGCAACGGAAACCGATAGTGCTCGATGACTTATCCTGATCTAAGTAACGGCGTGTAGACGGGTTGAGCCAGTATATCCTGTCGTGCCACGAACCGCCTTTGTAAACACGGGTGTCTTTACTGATACGAGGAGCTAAGATATCGGTGGGGTCGAACTTGACGGTTGCCAACTCGCCCAACCCTGTGGTGTCAAGAGGATAGTCGGTCGGGATACGGGAAGCAAGGTCACCGTCTTTGAAGTCGCGTACGTCGTCTTTGCTCGTCCACTCCACCTCTATGCGACCAAGTGAGTCAACCTGATATGCTCCATCAACTAATTTGGCACGAGTGAAGATATTACCTCTGAACGAGTTATACTCCGATGTCTCTTGGTTGGTCGTCTCGCGGTATACGTCCATCACCCACTCGTTGACGTTGCCTGCCATGTTATACAGTCCGAAGTCGTTAGGCATGAAGGCGTCAACAGGGGCGGTGATGACATAACGGTCGTTGAGCGAGCCGCTCACACCCATCATATCACCTCTGCCGCGAACGAAGTTAGCTTGCAGCTGACCTTGTTGCTTCTTCGTCAGGTTACGTGGATGATAGCCCGACCATGGATATACCTTGCCTTCTATCGTCAAACCGTCTTCACCTGCAACAGGAGCATAGGCCGCAAACTCCCACTCAGCCTCCGTAGGCAAGCGGTAGCCTACCACCAAGATGCCATCCGCACGGTTCACCTTGCGCTCCGAACCGTATGAGTCGAGTTTCGGATGCTTGCCCGACTCAGGCTGATAGTCGCCTACCAACAGGTATTTCTCAGTGTTGAAAACGAACTTGTCGCGTATGTATTCGTAACTCGGACGATACATCGAAATCGTCGTCGTCGGATCTTCCGGATTCACTACCTCATACTCGTCCATAGTGTAACCCGTCATCGTCTCCCACTCGTCTTTATAAGCTTGGTCGTCGGTCGGAACAAGCTCAGAAAACGCAGGATAAGAGATGATGCCGGCTTGAATGAGCGCCAACTCATTAACACGGTCAGTACGCCACTGGCAGTAGTCCATTGCCTGCTTCCACGACACTCCTACCACAGGGTAGAACGAGAAAGCAGGATGACGGAAGTAGTTCTCTAAATATGGCTCGTTGTATGCCATCTCCTCACGCCATACCGTAGTGTCAGGCAATACTGCCGTCACCAACTCAGGGGCACACGGACCATACACTATCTGCATCCAGTGAAGATACTCGCGCCAGTTTAAGTTCGTAACCTCGTACTTGTCCATGTAAAACGAGCTAACCGTCACCGAACGATGAGGATTGTTACGATCGGCTGTTATAAACTCGTCTACTTCACCAGTAGTAAACGTACCACCCTGAATAGGTACCATACCTACAGGGTTGACATTGCCTACACCGGCAAGAGCCTCGAAATTAGTGGTGCGCTCGTCAAAATAATTCCAACCGGTGGTGTTCGATACCTTTGTGTTAAGGTCTTTCTGGGCACAACCCGACAGAACCAATACAAGCACTGCAAACGCTATTCTTTTCAATGTTTTCATAGAAAAATATATGAACTTATTGTTTGTTATTCGTAACTTATTGTTGTCTCAAAAAACTGACTCTACGTTGTCTCAAAAAACTGACTCTAATGAACGTCTTCCCTTATTATTTCGCCCACTACTACGCGATGAATGTCGCCCCTCACTACGTTATGAAATGTCGTCCCTTACTGCGTTAATGAATGTCTTCTATTACGCCGAAACCTAATCCCCTCCATGCCGTAACGTAGCCTTATCAACGATGAAAATTCAGCCCCGTCATCGCTGCCTTCGAAGGGGGGAACATAACCCTCGTTGGCATAGTTGCTCATAAAAAGTCCGCAAATTTACGAAGAATTATTAAAAGTTCAAAATAATTCGGTCCTTAATTTGAAAAAAAAGCTGTTTTTTGTGATTTTCGTTATATTTTAGCCCACTAATTTTGCTCAATCCGAAAAGATTGTGATACGTTTCTTCTAAAGATTGTAATACGTTTCTTCTCGCAAAGAGGATGCTAATCATGTTGAGGAGCAGCAAAAGACTATTTCCCCAAAAGAAAGTCTGTGTCATCTATTAATTCTGTGTAATCTGATAAATCTGCGTCATCTGTGTGAAATTCCCTTAAAGAAAATCCGTGTCATCTGTGTGAAATCCCCTTAAAGCAAAATTCGATGTAAGAGAAATCTGTTCTAATCAGTCCCATCTGTTCAAATCTGCGGTTCAAAAAAGAAAATCTGTGGTTCAAAAAAAAGAAAATCTGTGGTTCAAAATAAAATCTGCGGTAAAAACTTTCGAGGTTGCAGAAAAAATCTTAACTTTGCAGCGCGAATAATATGCTGTATAAATTCAAGAACCAACTGATAGAACGTTCAACGGTGCTGACGATGGCAATCATCAACCTCACCGACGATAGTTTCTATGCCCCAAGCCGCGTGTTAGCTACGTGGTCCGATGGCGACCCTTTCCCCGAGCAGTATTTTTGCCAACGCGTAAGCAAGGCTTTGAAGCAGGGTGCCGACATCATCGACCTCGGAGCCTGTTCCACGCGACCCGGTAGTACACCTGTCGACCCGCTCACCGAGTGGCAACGTCTGCAGCCGGCGTTGCAAATCATGCTAAGCCGCTACCCTAAGGTGCCGCTGTCGGTCGACACCTTCTACCCCTCGACAGTAGCGCGACTCGCTGACTATGGCGTCGACATTGTCAACGACGTGACGGGCGGAGACAGCGACATGTATGAGCAAGTCGCCAAACATCGATTTACATACGTGCTCACTCATAACTCACCTCTTGGCAACGAAGCCGCCGTCATCGACTATTTTCAGGCTCGTCTCGACAGACTGCACCGCGCCGGTGTCACCGACGTATGGCTCGACCCGGGGTTCGGCTTCGGAAAGCAGACACAAGAATGCTACAGCATGCTCGACTTCGTAGCTGTTCTCCGACAGATATTCGACGAACCCATACTCGCCGGCATCTCGCGCAAACGAATGACTTATGAACCGACGCACACAACAGCCCGACGTTCCCTGCCCGCAACCATAGCATGCAACACCATCGCTATGATGCAAGGGGCTGATATACTCAGAGTGCACGATGTCGAGCAGACCAGACAAGCTATTAAAGTATTCGAAGCCTTCAAAGACGTTTAAGACAATGGCATTCCATATCGGCATAAAAGATATCATCGACATCCTGCTTGTGGCGACCCTGCTCTACGAGACCTACAAACTACTCAAGCGCTCAGGGGCAGCTAACCTCTTTTGGGGAATACTACTCTTCGTCATGGCATGGTTCGCTGTCTCGTATGTCTTTCAGCTCGAACTCACCAGTGCTATCTTCAACCGAGTCATTAGCGTGGGCGCCATCGCCGTCATCATCATCTTCCAAGACCCGATACGCAGCTTCTTCAACCGACTCGGCGCAAGATTTAACATCAGTCAGGTAGGACAGTATATAAAAGGCAGACACGGAGAACAGTCCAACGACCGATTAGTCATGCAGCTGGTCATGGCATGCAAGCACCTGTCGAAGACTCGCACCGGAGCTCTCATCGTCATCACACGCTCCGACGACCTCAACGACTACCAAGCCACCGGTGAACGACTCGACGCTGTCGTTTCTACACGACTTATCGAACAGATATTCTATAAGAACACACCTCTGCACGACGGGGCTATGTTCATCACCAACGGCAAGATAGCTACTACCTCGTGCATCCTGCCTATCTCACAACGACAAGACCTGCCTCAGCAATACGGACTACGACATCGAGCGGCTTTGGGGATAACAGAACGATCCGATGCTCTCGCTATTGTCGTTTCCGAAGAGACAGGACATATATGTGTCGCCGACAAAGACAACATCACCGTCGTCAAAGTAGAAGAACTCAATAGAATACTATCAGACATCCTCTAAACACGCACTCTAAACACTAAACACATACCCAATGTACAAAAGAACTCTCGTAACTACTGCATTACCTTATGCTAACGGACCCGTACATATCGGACACCTCGCCGGTGTATATGTACCTGCCGACATCTATGTCAGATACCTGCGTCTGAAAGGACAAGAAGTCATACACGTGGGAGGAAGCGACGAACACGGTGTGCCCGTCACCATCAGAGCACGAAAAGAAGGTATCACCGTGCAACAAGTCGTCGACCGATATCATAACCTCATCAAAGACTCATTCCAACGCTTCGGTATCTCGTTCGACATCTACAGCCGAACAACTTCAAGCATTCACCATAAGTTCGCCGCCGACTTCTTCCGAAAACTCTACGACGACGGCAAACTCATTCAACTCACCTCCGAACAGTTCTACGACGAGGCTACACATGAGTTCCTCACCGACCGTAATATACGCGGCGAATGCCCGCACTGCCATGCCGAAGCGTACGGAGACCAGTGCGAGAAATGCGGACATACGCTCTCACCCGACGAACTCATCAACCCCTACAACGCCGTCACCGGAAACCCTCTCACCAAACGGGAAACTACACACTGGTACCTGCCATTAGACCAATATCAGCAATGGCTCGAACATTGGATTCTCGACCAACATAAAGAGTGGAGACCTAATGTTTACGGACAGTGTAAGTCGTGGTTAGACGGAGGACTCAAACCCCGTGCCGTCACTCGTGACCTCGACTGGGGTATACCCGTGCCAGTCGAAGGAGCTGAAGGCAAAGTACTATATGTATGGTTCGATGCTCCTATCGGATATATTTCCAACACCAAAGAACTATGCGACGCTAACCCCGATAAGTACGGACCTTGGGAAAAATGGTGGAAAGACCCCGAAACAAGACTCATACATTTCATCGGAAAAGATAACATCGTCTTCCACTGCATCGTCTTCCCCACCATGCTCAAAGCCGAAGGCTCATATATCTTGCCCGACAACGTGCCATCCAACGAGTTCCTCAACCTCGAAGGGGACAAGATATCAACATCACGCAACTGGGCTGTCTGGCTCAACGAATACTTAGACGACTTCCCCGGCAAACAAGACGTGCTGCGATATGTGCTCACAGCCAACGCACCCGAAACCAAAGACAACGACTTCACATGGAGCGACTTCCAAGCACGTAACAACAACGAACTGGTTGCTATCTACGGCAACTTCATCAACCGTGCTATGGTGCTCACACATAAGTATTTCAACGGACAAGTGCCGGAACGTGGAGAACTCACAGACTACGACAAGCAGACTCTCGAAGAGTTCGTCGATATCAAACGAAGAGTAGAAGAACTGCTCGACAACTTCCGCTTCCGAGATGCACAACGCGAGGCAATGAACCTCGCACGAACCGGTAACAAATACCTCGCCGATACCGAACCCTGGAAGCTCGCTAAAACAGATATCAACCGTACTGCTACTATACTCAACCTCGCACTGCAGATAGCAGCTAACCTGAGTATCGTCTTCGAACCTTTCCTGCCGTTCTCTTCTGCCTCGCTAAGGCAGATGCTTAACCTCGGCAGTGCCGAGTGGGACAATATCGGTAGCATCAACCTGCTCGAACCCGGACATCAACTGCAACCCGCTACTCTGCTCTTCGAGAAGATAAGCGACGAAGCTATACAAGCACAACTCGACCGCTTAAAACGTATCAAGAAAGAAAACCAACAAGCAGCTTGGAAACCTCAGCCCGTCAAAGCCGATACCAACATCGACGAGTTCGCTAAGATGGACATCCGTGTCGGTACCGTTCTCGAATGTGAGAAAATCAAAAAGTCCGACAAACTGCTACGTTTCACTATCGACGACGGAATGGGAGGCAGAACCATACTCTCGGGTATAGCACAAAGCTACCCGGAACCCGACAAACTCGTAGGTACACAAGTCCTCTTCATCGCTAACTTCCCACCACGGAAGATGATGGGACAAGAAAGCCAAGGTATGATTCTCTCTGCCGTCAACAGCGACGGCAAACTCGTACTCGCTTCCGTCAGCCAACAAGTAAGAAACGGAGCACAAATAGGATAAACACTGCAAACCATTCCACAATAAGCCAATTTTAAGTACCAATAACCTGTTGGCGGAATTAAATAAAAGTGTTCTTTGACTTAAAATAATTACAAAA
>CAMHKW010000059.1 GCA_946185835.1 uncultured Bacteroidales bacterium | reverse complement strand
CTAACAGCGAAGCGGTCTAACATCTAACAGCGAAGCGGTCTAACCTCTAACAGCGAAGCGGTCTAACCTCTAACAGACAAAGTTGGTCTAACATCTAACAGCGAAGCGGTCTAACCTCTAACAGCGAAGCGGTCTAACCTCTAACAGACAAAGTTGGTCTAACATCTAACAGCGAAGCGGTCTAACCTCTAACAGCGTAGCGGTCTAACCTCTAACAGCGTAGCGGTCTAATATCTAACAGCGTAGCGGTCTATTAAAGCTACTTGTCCACGCTTCAAAAATGCAAATTACTAAATGTCAAGCAACTGCATATTGAGAGATATCCACACTATTTTTTGCTTTTTCTACACATTTTTCGTAACTTTGCAGCGCAAAATGTTACGAAGTTCTCTGTGTCTGCGACAAAGCACAACTCACGCACGTATTCCCGCTTGCGATAGGGGTACGCCTGTTTCTTATCTACGCTTCGCTCCGAACGATCGTAAACGTGGCAATTGGCGGTAGTGTACCCGCTTGAGCAGTGTTGCTGTCAGGCAGGCGCAGAGCACTACGACACTAAAAAGCACTACGACACTAAAACATACGGCAACACTAAAACATACGTATTTCATGAATATTAAACGTTACATAATCTACCTACTCATGCTATTAGCCTTAGCGGGATGCACTCAAAGAACCAAAGACATCAACCCTCCTGATGACAAAAAAGACAACCCCGACAAAGAAGGCACCACTCCGCCGCGACCAACTGACCTGCACCGCCAGCCGCGTCCTTATCCATTCGAAGAAAACAAATAAACTATAGCTTATCAAAACAAAAGTTAACATATTGTTATTCGCTCTGCTCGTGTCGGTGAGCTCGGGCTTGAGCATGAATAGGTCTGAAGCCCTAAAGGTTATCGGGCAGTGCGATAGTGCACAAATAGCCGGACAGTCCTGCACCGACAGCGTGCAGTTAGCACTTGCCGCGCGCACACTGCGCCGATGGCGGATACTACATCCTACGGCATACGCTGAAGCTTGCTACCATTATGGCAGGCAGCTCAGAATGGCACACAACGAAGAAGAAGCCATGCGATGGTTTATCCGTGGCTCGCATACCAAAAGTCGTAACCATTCGACCAAGGCACGCATAATGAGCAACATGGGGTCGATGGCTCACTTGGCAGGCGAATTCGACCTGTCGTACGACATGTTCGAACATTCCGCCGCTTATTTCCTCCGCGCCGGCGACAGTCTGATGTATTACTACGCACTCTGTTCGATGGCTTTCGAACTCGCCGAACAAGCACTGACCGCCCCGACACTGACCTTACTGAGCGACATCGAACGCGCTAATGCCGGCAACGACATACAAGCTACTGTCTACGCTACAAAAGCTGCCTTGTATACTCGCCTCTGCCAATACGACAGTGTCGTATACTACACCGGCAGACAAGAGCAATCAGGCAGACTCGACGCCACGGGGCTTGTCTTGAGAGCCCGCTCGCTATGGCATCTTGGGCAGTATGACTCTGCACACTTTTATGCAACACAGCTGATGCAACGCCCGGACGCTTCGCCACAAGACAAGTACAACATGCTCTATATACTTGCCAACAGCACCGATAGCTGCTCACCGCAAGAAGTTGCCGCACTCTCCACCCGGCGTCTGGTGCTCGACAAAGACGTCATCGACCCCGAAAAGATACGGCTTACGGCAGCTGTCAACCTACTCCGACAAGACCTGAACCTACAAAAAAGACGCACACGTTATCTCGTTACCGGCATTGCTGCTTTCATTGGCATATTCTTGCTTTCTGTCATCTATCTGCGGCTCGTAAGTCACAACCAACGACTAATCAAAAAAAGGCTTCTTCGAAAAAGCAAACTCATAGCACAGCAACTTGCAGAACAGAAAGACCGACAACAAGAACTATTGCGTCAGCAAGAGGCATTGCTAAGGCAAAACAGCACACTGCGGCAAAGCAAACAGATGCTGCAAAACGACTATGACTCATACCGACAACAAATAATCGACGACATCGAGAACACTTGCAGCATCATACGAGACACAAAAGAATGGAAAGACACTATCGGCTGGAAGAACTACGAAAGCCTATGCGACTTTGCCAACAGGCATTTTTATCTTCTGGCTGACAAACTGCGCATTCTGTATAACCTCAGCGAGCGGGAAGTAAGACTGTGTATGTTGGTACTCATCCACAAGAGTAGCAATACCGATATCGCCGACTTGCTGTACTATTCGAAAAGCGGAATCAGGAATTTCAAGCATCGAATAGCACATAAGCTCGGCTGCTCATCTTCCGAACTCCGACCCGCCATCATCAATCTGATCATCGGACAGCAGAACATAACACAAACAGATTGACGTAGTTCATTCCAAATACCATCAACTAAAAAAGCTATATCTTAGCCACAAGATTCTTCGTTCACCAATAAATATCCACGTAGGGTAAATAATTATTTCGCGCTCGTACAGAGACGAGATTTGGAAGAGACGATAATCTCTTGGTGCTCAACCATTTTTAATAAAGAAACAAAGACGCGTCATGCGTCTTTGTTTTTTTCATCGCCGGATGTCTCTTTTTTATAAAACGTGTCATGAGCACCTGATTGATGACTGATTTATGGCTAATTCGTTATTTATGTTCAAAACAAACGAGAGTACTGCCTTTTCACAATTTTTAGGGATTATATATTCCCACATTTCTTTATACCTTTGTATCAGAAAATGGAAGATATTGCACTCTGCATAATCTACCCAATCAAATTGTCGATACATGTACGATATGAAACACACAAACATCTTCTTTATAGTTACAGCTTTTCTTCTGACAACAAGCGACATAGCTTATGCTAACACACCAGACTCTATCAGTCTGAGCCGTCAGGAATACGAGCTTATCCTTCGTCGTTTAGACCGCTTAGAGCAAGCTCAGCAACGCGTCGATACCTACTCGGGTGCAAGCGTCATGCATCGTGACTCCACTAATGCCGCATCCCAAAAAAATGTTAATGTGTCGCCCGCGATAAATCCACAAGCCGCCGCTCAGCAAGCACAGCAAAGTACAGAAGACACCGATGGCAAGCAGCGACCCAAATGGATTCACAACCGACTGACGATAGGAGGCTACGGCGAGGTGACGGCACGTCACTGTTTCTTCTCGAACAACTACCTGCGCTATGGCAAGACGCCCGAGGCATACAAAGGTGACCACTTCGGCGAGTTCGACATACCCCATGTCGTCATCAACCTCGGCTACGACTTCGGGCACGGATGGTCGATGGGCACCGAGATAGAGTTCGAACACGGTGGACCTGAGGTTGCCATCGAGATAGAAGACGAGGAGGGCGGCGAATACGAAAGCGAGATCGAACGCGGCGGTGAAGTGGCACTCGAACAGTTCTGGCTCCAGAAGCAGTTTGCCGACTACGCCATCATCCGCGCCGGCATGCAGGTGGTGCCCGTCGGAGCACTCAACGCTCATCACGAACCCAACCAATTCTTCTCTGTCTACCGCAGCGAAGGCGAATACAACATACTGCCCTCCACATGGCACGAGGTGGCACTCACCTTCATGGGCTCGACACCCAAGGGATGGCACTATCAGCTCATGTTCCTACCCGGACTCGACTCCGACCGCTTCAACCGCAAGAACTGGATCAAACCCGGTGCCGGCAGTCCGTACGAGTTCAAACTCGCCAATGTGTTTGCCGGCGCAGCTCGCGTCGACTATACCGGCGTCGAGGGTCTGCGACTCAGCCTATCAGGATATGTAGGCAACAGCTTCCGCAACACACTGAGCAAGAGCACTACCGAGATAGAAAACAGCCCATATAAAGACGTACGCGGCACGGTATCGGTCGGCTCGTTCGACTTCGCCTACGACAACTACGGCGTCATCCTGCGAGGCAACGCCACCTATGGTCACCTCAGCGACGCCGCAGCCATCACGCAGTATAACATAGCCATGCGCAAAGGCAGCGTCTCGAGCAAGCAATGGGTGGGCAGCGATGCCATAGCAGCAGGCATCGAAGCCGGATACGACTTCTTCTCACTCAGCCACAAACTCGCCCAACGCCAACGATTCTACGTCTTCGCACGATACGACTACTACGATGCCATGCTCATGTACAACGGCGACATGAACGCCGCACGAGCTTATGCCTACAGCGGCAGACAACGCGTCGCCGTCGGCATCAACTACTACCCCATCAAAGAAGTAGGCGTGAAAGCCGAATTTGCATACGGCATACTAAAGAAAGGGGTCGATGCCAACCTCAACCTCGTCAAACTCTACAACGACGAACCACAGATAGCCATAGGCATAGTATACGCCGGATGGTTCAAACTATAAACCAACGGCACTTGACTTTGGCTCCGTTGCAGCAAGTCAGGCTCCGTCGCAGCAAGTCAAGCTCCGTTGCAGTAAGTCAGGCTCCGTTTATTACCGCCGGTTTGAAACCGGCGCCACCCCTACCACAAGCGCAAAACCGGCGCCCCACGGCAGAAAAAAGAATAACCAAACTCAAAAAAAATAACACCACAATGAAAAAGACTTTATTTTTTAGCGTCATGGCATTAGCTTGCCTGACGATGGTCGGTTGCGGCAACAACGAAGTTCAGACAACCGACAAAGAGGAAGCCCTCTCGAAGGCGATGGCTCCATACGTCAACAACACCGTCATCGCTACTTACAGCAAGATGGCAGACGAAGGCATCGTGCTGTTGGAACAATGCGAGGCTATTCTCGAAGCCGTAGAAGACGGCAAAGACTACACCGCCCTGATGGCGCAGGCATGCGAATCGTGGAAAGGCATGCGTAAGTACTGGGAACAGTCGGAAGCTTTCTTGTTCGGACCTGCCGAGAAGCATAACATCGACCCGCATATCGACTCGTGGCCACTCGAATACAACGCCATGAACTCGCTGCTTGCCAACGAAGAACAGATGAAGCAGATCGAAGAGGAAGGCGGAGCATACGTAGGTAGCAAGCTCGGATATGCCCTCAAAGGGTTCCATGCTGCCGAATACCTGCTTTTTGCTGACGGCAAACCACACGCCGCTAACCTCTCACGCGCCGAGGCTATCTACCTGAAAGGCATCGTCGAAGACCTCGTTCAGCAAGCCATACTGCTCGAAGACTCGTGGGCAGGAGGCGTCTCAGCTGCCAAAGAAGACATCATCACCGAGGACGGTGAGTCGATGAGCTACGGCGAAGAGTGGGGCTCATACTTCATCAACGCCTCCAAACCCGGATCTATCTACGTCACCTACCAAGAAGCTGCCGAACAAATCATAGAAGGCTGCATCGAGATAGCAGGTGAAGTTGGCGGACTCAAACTCGGAAACCCATACATCTCCTCGAATGAGCAGCAAAGGGAATATATCGAGTCACCTTACAGCTTCAACTCCAAACAAGACTTCGCCGATAACATCCGCTCTATACAAAACGCATACTGCGGAGCCAAAGCAGGCGACGCCTCTATCAGCGACTACGTTAACAGCAAAGACGCAGAACTCGACAAAAAAGTGAAAGAGGCTATCGAAAAAGCCATCACCGAAATCGAGAAAATCGAGAATTTCGAAACAGAAGCCAAAGGCAACAGCCAAGTGAAAGCTGCCATCGACCAAGTCGGCGAACTCGAAGAACTGCTCAACAAACAGGTGCTGCCGCTGCTGTCAAAATGAGTCTGATTTCCGATTTCTGATTTCAGATTCCTGATTTCAGATTCCTGATTCCTAATCTCTACATTGTTAAGATTCGCCGGTTGTCAACCGGCGCTCCCACTAAACTCTAAACACTAAACAATTAAAAGATATGAAGAATAGTTCATTATTTATCGTTTTGGCGATGTCGGCATTTATCGGCATGACCTCGTGCGGCGACCCGGGCGGAGGCAGCAATCCTCCCTCCAACGAGTTGCCCGAATGGTACTACACCGGTGGCGAGCTGGGCACCAGCTTCCTCACTGCCTCGACATGCTTCCGTCAGCCCACCCCAGCCGTCGACGAATCCGGCATGGGACAAGCCTTCAACCAAGGCGACCAGATTGTAGAAAAGCCCTTCAACACGATGCCTACAGGCACTCGCTCGGGCTTAGGACCTATCTACGTACGTAGCTCGTGCCAACACTGCCACCCCGCCTACTCACATGGCGAGTCGGTACCCGAAGGCACCTACGACGCTGCCGAGATGGGCAACGGTACACTACTCGTGGTCTATAACCCCACTACCGAAGCCTATGTACCATGGCTCGCCGGTATGCCGCAACTCTTCGGCGCCGAGCCGTTCAAAGCACCACTCGACCCCGACATGATCACCGTCACATGGAAAGTGGCAACCGACCGACATGGCAACACCTTCGCCGACGGCGAACGCTACGAGCTACGCTACCCCGAAGTGAAGATACCCAAAGAGGCGGTCTATGTCTACAACCAAGGCTACCGCGACCCCGACGGACTGCTTGAGTCAGAGACCTATGTCGTCGGACTCGAGAACACCATCGGCGTCTACGGCACCGGACTGCTCGATGCCATCACCGACGAAGACATCATAGCACAGTACCGGAAAGAGGCTAACGACAAGACCCCCGACGGCCAGCCCATGCTGCGCAACGGACTGAACCCCGCCTTCTGGAACGGTGGCTTCCAAACCACAGGCTACTACAAGAACGACCCGCAATGGGGACCCAAACGCTTCACCTACGCCCTCACGCGCGGTCCTATTCTCGACGCAGCCGGCGCTAACGCCATCTGGAACATCACCAACGTGACACGCTCCGACCGTAAGTCACATTACCTCGACCTCAACGGCACCATCTACGCCGAATATGCATCGAAAGACCCTGAGGTACAAGCAGGCTTCGAGAAGTATATCTCGCAGATTACCACCGAAGACGAACACCCCGAGTGGTTTACCGACGACAAGCAGCAAAACGTATACGACTACCTCACTTCCAAAAACCTACCCGTCGAGATGACCGACGCCGAGTACACACAAGTCATGGTATGGCACCGCGGCTTGGCAGTGCCCGCCGCACGCAACGTCAACAGCGAGACCGTCAAACGCGGCAAAGAGCTGTTCTCGCAGATAGGTTGCGACTACTGCCACCGACCCACATGGACCACCGGACCCGACGAGGTACGCGACCCCAATGGCTTCTTCAAGTCGCAGTCCGACATGCCACGCTACCCGTACCAGAAGATATGGCCATATACCGACATGGTACAGCATAAGCTCTGCATGGTCAACGACATACGCACCGGCTGGTGCCGCACCACCCCGCTCTGGGGACGCGGACTCCACCGCAAGGCTTCAGGCGACAGCTACGACGCACGACTGCACGACACACGCGCACGCAACGTCATCGAAGCTATCATGTGGCACGGATACTCCGAACAAAGCGACGCATACTACGTCACAGAGAAGTTCTACGAACTGCCCAAAGCCGACCGCGATGCCATCGTCGAGTTCATCAACTCGATTTAAGATACCCGAGGAGTTCATCTACTCGATTTAAAAGACCCCTCGAGTTCATCTACTCCATTGAACCCCGGTGGCAAAGAATGTGACCCAATAAACTCAATAACACCGGCGATAGAGGTAGCTCGCTACCTCTATCGCATATTATTACAGGGTACGCATGCACAGCATCAGGTCGGGAGGGGTACGCCGGCTTGTAACCGGCGGCAATATCCCCTCGCAGGCACAGTGACCGATACTCCCGATAATTTGGTAGTCTCGACGTTTTTTTGTACTTTTGTCGAGCGAAAAGCAGCACCCTTCGACACGCTGCGACAACCGCACAACATCAACCCAATCATACAACTATGCGAATACATTTCATTGCCATCGGCGGTGCTGCCATGCATAACCTTGCCTTGGCGGTAGCCTCAAAAAAAGACTATGTCGTAACCGGTAGCGACGACGAGATTTTCGACCCCGCCCGCTCGCGCCTCCAAGCCGCAGGATTGCTACCCGAACAGATGGGCTGGCACCCCGAATGCATCACGCCCGACATCGACGCCATCATCTTAGGCATGCACGCTACCGCCGACAACCCCGAGCTCCTGCGCGCCCGAGAGTTAGGACTAAAGATATACTCGTTTCCCGAATACCTCTACGAGCAGACCAAAGATAAGATACGTATCGTAGTAGGCGGTTCGCACGGCAAGACTACCACCACCGCCATGATACTATACGTCATGCAGCAGCTCGGCATCGAAGCTGACTATATGGTAGGGGCACAGATAGAAGGCTTTCAGAATATGGTACGACTGAGCGACACCGCCCGCTATGCCGTCTTCGAAGGCGACGAATACCTCACCTCTGCCCTCGACCCGCGATCTAAGTTCCACCTCTACAGACCGCACGTAGCCATACTCACAGGCATCGAATGGGACCATTTCAACGTCTTCCCCACCTTCGACAAGTATGTCGACACCTTCCGACAATTCGTCGACCTGATAGAGCCCGACGGCACCTTCATCTACTTCCAAGACGACGAACACCTCAAGCTGATAGCCTCGTCGGCACGCACCGATATCGCCCTCAGACCTTACGGTACGCTCGACCACACCGTAGAAGACGGCATCACATACGTTTCGAGCCACATACCACTACACGTGTTCGGTAACCACAACCTGCAGAATATGCACGCCGCACAACTCGCCCTCGAGGCAATAGGTGTCACACCCGACGACTTCTTCGATGCTATCAAGACATTCGGCGGAGCCAGCAACCGCTTAGAACTCGTAGCACGCAACGAACATGCCCTCGCCTATCGCGACTTCGCCCACGCACCCAGCAAGCTGCGCGCCACCATCGACGCTGTCAGAGAGCAGTATCCCACCATGCGTCTGGTCGCCACCATGGAACTGCACACCTTCTCGTCGCTTAATGCCGCTTTCCTGCCGCAATACAAAGACACCATGGCTAAGGCAGACGTCGCCTTCGTGTACTTCAACCCCAAAGTGATAGAACACAAACGTCTGCAACCGCTCAGCCCCGACGACGTACGCCGAGCTTTCGCCACCGACAACGTACGGGTGTTCACCGACAGCCAAGCGCTGCAGCAAGCACTCCGTGCACTCGACTACCACAACACCGTACTGCTGATGATGTCGTCAGGTACCTACGACGGCATCGACATAAAAAACTTAGAGAAAGAACTGATTGCTGATTGCTGATTGCTGATTTCTTATTTCTAATTTCTGAATGGTGCTCGCAACACCGCAATACCGGATTACCGCAATACCGATTTCCCACCCGCCAAACACTAAACTCTCAACACGCACACTCAACACTAACCTCTAAACACCCACACAAAGCAATGGACCGTCGCACGAAGATACTGAAAGCCACTGCCTTCTCCACTATGGGCATCATCATCTGCCTGCTTGCTGCCGGCAGCATCATCGAGAAGACCTCGGGCACCGACATCGCCGTCAGATACGTATATACCGCCCCATGGACGATAGCGCTATGGGCAATAGCTATCGTCACCGCACTTGCATACATGTTCACCATTCGCCTCTACCGGCAATGGGTGACAGCCTTGCTGCATTTCTCTTTCGTCATCATCATGGCAGGCGCTATCACCACTCATCTGTTCGGCGAGTCGGGGGTAGTACACCTTCGCTTGGATGATGCCTCGACAGAGACCGCCGACGCTCAGTCGCCGGCAAACTCCGACCTCGAGTTGCCATTCGACCTGCAACTCGTCGACTTCCGCGTCGACTACTACCCGGGCACCAGGGCACCGATGGACTTCGTCAGTTTGGTAAGCGCCGATGGCACACAAGCCGAGATCTCGATGAATCATATCTTCCGGCACCGCCACTACCGCTTCTATCAGTCGGGCTACGACAGCGACGGACAAGGTGTGACGCTGCGTGTCAGTCACGACCCATGGGGCATCGGCATCACCTATGCCGGCTATGCCCTGCTTCTGCTTTCCATGTTAGCCTTCTTCTGGCAGAAAGGCACACAATGGCGTGCGCTGCTGCGCTCACCCGTGCTCAAGACGGTTCTGGCTGCCGTGTTTGCCCTCTCCGCCGCCTCCGCTTCTGCCAAAGCCCCGACTCCGCCTACCGTCGACAAACAGGTAGCCGAGGCGTTCTGCGACCTCTATGTCTACTATGGCGACCGCGTATGCCCTATGCAGACGCTCGCCAAAGACTTCACCACCAAGCTATGCGGCAAAAGCTCGTACAAAGGACTCAGCTGCGAACAGGTACTCCTCGGATGGCTCTTCTACTACGACCAATGGGCAAAAGAGCCGATGATAAAAATCAAAGGCTCTCAGACACGCGAAATGCTCGGAGGCAAATACGTCGCACTTAACGACTTCGTCCGACATGGCGACTACCTGCTAAGAAAAAGTCTCGCAGCAAGAGACAAAAACGCCATCGCTGCCGACGAGAAGTTCCAACTCATCAGTATGGTTTGCACCGCTCAGATGCTTAAGATATACCCCATACCCACTGCCGCCGACAGCATCACTGGCAAAAGCACGCTACAGTGGTTCTCGTGGGTCGACCACCTGCCGACTGACATCGACTTTGCCGACTTCCAATTCGCGAAAGGTAGCATGGAGTATGTGTCGCTTTGCATAGCGAAAAACGACATCACCGAAGCCGTCAGCTCCATAGGTAAGATACGCGCGCGACAGATAGAACGAGCCGGCACCGACAACCTGCCTTCCGACACACGTTTTGCGGCAGAGAAACGCTACAACAGCCTCAGCCGCTTGGTTCGTCCGCTTGCCATGGCAACAGCCACATTCGGCATTATATTGTTTATCATCATCTGCCTGATGCTCAGCAATGGCAATATGCCACGCCGCGCGGTAGCCACCACCTTCACTGTGTTAGGCGCTGCTATATGCCTTTACATCACCTCACTCATAGCGCTACGCTGGATAGTCAGCGGACACGTGCCTTTAGCCGGCGGACACGAGACAATGGTGTTCCTCGCATGGATAGGAGCACTGATGACCACTGTGGTTGGCGGCATCGTCTTGCTACGTCAAAGCCGACCCACACTCTATATCCTCATGCCTATCGGGCTGTTGCTGACCGGCATGACGCTGATGGTGAGTATGATGTCGGCATCAAATCCGCAAGTCACGAACCTGATGCCGGTATTGCAGTCGCCGCTGCTCACACTCCATGTCGCCATCATCATGGTGGCATACTGCCTGCTGTTCTTCATGATGATGAACGGCTTGGCTGCCATCGCCATGCAAGCGATGCGCCGCGCGGGCAGCGTAAGCTCTCAGCTGCAGATAGAGCGCCTGCAGGTGATAAGTCAGATCTTACTCTACCCCGCCGTCTTCTGCCTTACGATAGGCATCTTCATAGGTGCCGTGTGGGCTAATATCAGTTGGGGACGCTACTGGGGGTGGGACCCCAAAGAGGTGTGGGCACTCATCACTATGCTCATCTATGCCGCATTGTTCCATACACGCTCGCTCAGATGGCTGCAAAAGCCTATGGTGTTCCACATCTATTGCGTGATTGCCTTCTTTGCGGTGCTGTTCACCTACTTCGGCGTCAACATGCTACTGGGAGGCATGCACGCATATAAGTAGACTTATAAGGCTTCTAAATAGTAACTCACTTGCTCAACTCCGTCGGCGGTCTGTCTCTTCCAGACCGCCGTCATCGTAGTGTCGGTCCGGTCTTCAAGACTGAGAACGGGGTCGGGATTGAAATACTCCGATTTTTCCCAGTCTATCATCGAACTGACATAGACATATAACTGTCGAGACCAGAAGTCATAGTATCCAAAACTCAGAAATATCTTATCAAACAAATTCGACATATCCAGCCCATGCTCGGCTGCGTACCGTCCTATATGTGCTTCACATTCATTGGTGTATATCGTATACCCCATAAATGGTTCTCCATAAAACATACGTCTGACAAGCACCAGCGCATACTGCGGATCGAATACCACTTCCTCACGGCTATCGCCCTTCACCACTATTTTCCGACGGACAATCCAATTCTTCGCTACTACCATCTCTACTTCTTGGTGAAGCTTTTCTGCGTATTCTAACAAATTCTCGATTTTTACATACGACCTATACATTTTCCCCATTTTCTCCCGCACAATAAACGCTTCATCGGTTATGTATTTTATTGTATCGTTATAGGTGCGACCTCCCATTTTATAATTCATCTCAAAAATCCAACCATTCTCTACTTTATCTGATATGGTGCACTCATAAAGAGGTGTATTTTGCAAATCGGGTACTCGCCGAATATTCCAGAAAATAAGACTTATACAATACTTTGTTGTATCAGATTTGACGAATGTCAGCGTTCGCTGAGTAGTATTATTGGGGTCTGCAAAGCAAAGAGCTCTCAAACTGTCAACAATAACGTTCTTACGTGTAAGGAAAGTCTGAGCCTCATCATACGACTTTGTAACTCCAATCTCAAGCCACGAACCCTCCAACGTGTTCCATACTTGAGAGGAGGTCAGATTCTCTACGCCGCGTTCTCCACATGACGACATCAGTGCTACTGCTAATAGCATGACGAAAAATATTGAATTGCTTTTTTTCATGACTATTGTTGTTTTTCAAATCCTTCGAAATAATAGGTTGTCGTTATCTTCGTACTATCTTCATCATACCTTATACCCGTTGCAGTAAAAGAATTTTCTGTAAGCTTGTTTAATAAAAACACATTATGATATATCGTTTTGTCCAATTGTGACTTGACATTCTCATCCAAGTATTTCGCACCCGTAATAGTGTAATAAACAGACCCGGCTGAGATATTATAATACCCTACAGAGCCACCTATTAATGA
>CAMHKW010000058.1 GCA_946185835.1 uncultured Bacteroidales bacterium | reverse complement strand
ATAACTCACAATGATTTATGTTGCGGAGGTGACACGCTCTGACATGAGACGAGTCGAAGCCTCGTCGCTACGTAAGGCAACAAGATTCGAATAACTCACAATGATATTCGCATCTCACATAACGAGATTTGCGCGATGTAACGAAATTTGCGCAAACGAGGAATATGTTGTACCTTTGCAGCCGTTTTCGAAATTAAGACTTAGAATTAGGATAAAAGATTAGAATTAGGATAAAAGATTAATTACAACAATGGATTATTTACGCAGTATTTTTATTGAACCCGGCATCACTCAGTCTATTATGATTTTGGTAGTGACCATTGCTGCCGGATTGTTTTTAGCAGGCAAGCTGAAGATAAAAACATTCTCGCTCGGTGTGACATGGATTCTTTTCACCGGTATCTTTCTTTCACATTGCGGTTTGCACCTCGTGCCCGAGGTTGAGACTTTTGCCAAGGACTTCGGTCTGATACTGTTCGTCTACTCAATAGGCTTGCAGGTAGGTCCGTCGTTCTTCTCGTCGTTCGGCAAGGGCGGACTGAAGCTCAACGGTCTTGCTGCCTGCATCGTGCTGTTGGGTTGCATCACCACAGTGGTGATAGGCGTGCTTAGCAGTGAAGACATGTCGACAATGGTAGGTGTAATGTCGGGCGCCATCACCAACACCCCGTCGCTGGGTGCTGCCCAGCAGACGTTTACCGACATCACGGGGCTTCGTCCCGACTTCCTATCCACCGGTTATGCTGTTGCCTATCCGCTCGGCGTAGTGGGCATCATCTTCTCCATGCTCGTGTTGAAATGGATATTCCGCATCAACGTCAAAGACGAAGCTAAGGTGATAAAAGACAAAAGCGACAACAGCAAACGTGAGCCGGTGTTGGAAGACATCGTGGTCAACAACCCGCAGATTGAGACCATGACGATACGTCAGCTTCACCACATGATGAACTTCCCGATGGTGGTAAGCCGCATCATCCATGCCGACAAGACCGAGACCGTACCGCAGGCGACGACCGAGTTCCACCGTGGCGACACGCTTCGCGTTCTTGCCGATCGCGAGCACCTCGACATGCTCTCGCTACTCGGTCCGGCGATAGAACGCCAGAAGAAAGAGTCGACGACCTCATCGTCGGCACTCATCTCGCGGCGTATCGTCGTCACCCGCCCCGAATGGAATGGCAAGCAGATACGCAACCTCAACATCAACGACCACTACCACGTCACCATCACACGCGTCAACCGTGCCGGTGTCGACCTGATAGCAACCGCCGACCTGCACCTGCAACTCGGCGACCGGCTGATGGTCGTGGGCGACAAAGACGACGTGCAGAAGGTAGCCGACATCTTCGGCAACGAGATGAAGAAGCTTGACGTACCCAACCTGTTACCTGTGTTCTTCGGCATCGCACTGGGTGTGATATTAGGTACTCTGCCTATTGCCATCCCAGGCCTCTCGTCACCCTTCAAACTCGGACTCGCCGGTGGCACGCTGATAGTAGCGATACTGATCGGTCGGTTTGGTCCGTATTACCACATGGTGACCTTCGCCACCACGAGTGCCAACATGATGGTTCGCGAGATAGGCATCAGTCTGTTCCTTGCCGCTGTAGGTCTGGGTGCCGGCTCTACCTTCGTCCCCACGCTGATGGCAGGCGGCTGGGTATGGATAGGCTACGGTGTCATCATCACCCTCCTACCCTTGCTTATTGTGGGCTTCGTGGCTCGCAAATGGCTCGACGTCGACTATTTCACGCTGATGGGACTTATTGCCGGTTCTACTACCGACCCGCCCGCCCTTGCCTTTGCCTCGGAGACCTCTGAGGGCACCAACAACGCCAGCGTGGCATACGCCACCGTCTACCCGCTCACCATGTTCCTTCGAGTGCTTGCCGCGCAGATACTGATTATCATCTTCTGTGCCGCTTAGCACGGCATATATCTACAAAAAACAAGCGAGAGATGACCTTATTCCGTTGTCTCTCGCTTGTTTTATATAGCGATGTCACGCTTCTTGTAGCACAAATAGTTTGTCGCCGCGACGTATGATCTCGTCGGTCTTTAGTGAGAAGAGTTCGCCTTTGTGTGCCACTTCGGCTGCTTCAAGGTCGACGCGTATCTCGGTAGCCTCGCAGTAGAAGGCGCCTGTCGTCTCGCCGGTGACAAGCAGTTTGTCGCCGCGGTGCACTTCTGTGGCTTCCACACTGAACTCCGCCACCATGATGTTTTTGAAGAAGTTAGTACATTTGCCGGCATACACTTTCTTTTGCGTTGCCTGCGAACCATATTCATGTGTCCACTCTCCGAGTCGTTGTCCGAGGTAATATCCATCCCAGAAGCCACGGTTGAAGACAGTGGCAAGTCGGCTGTCCCAGTCGGCTATCTTCCTGCGTATGTCGTCAGTCCGGTACTCGCCACGCTGATAGGCGTCGACAGCCTCGCGATAGCATTCTACCACCGTCTTGACATATTCAGGTCCGCGCGCCCTGCCTTCGATCTTGAGTACCGTGACTCCGGCGTCGAGCACTTTGTTCAAGAAATGGATGGTTTTGAGGTCCTTGGGCGACATGATATACTTATTGTCGATATCGAGTTGCATACCTGTCTCGTTGTCGGTGACGGTATATCCGCGTCGGCATATCTGCACGCATGCTCCGCGGTTGGCTGAGAGGTTGTAGTTTTGCAGACTCAGGTAGCACTTTCCTGACACTGCCATACAGAGAGCTCCATGGCAGAACATCTCGATACGCACCAGCTCTCCATTTCTGCCTCGTATGTCTTGTTCTACGATGTCGCGGTGTATGGTCGCCACCTGTTCCATGTTGAGTTCTCGGGCAAGCACCACCACATCGGCAAACTGCGAATAGAAGCGCAGGGCTTCGGTGTTGGCTATGTTGAGTTGCGTAGACAGGTGCACCTCCACCCCCTGCCGGTTGGCATACTGCATGGCAGCTATGTCGGAAGCTATGATGGCGCTGACGCCTGCCTGCCCGGCGTGGTCGACGATGGTGCGCATCAGCGGCAGGTCTTCGGGATACATCACGGTGTTGAGGGTCAGATAGGTCTTTACGCCTGCCTCTCGGCATATCTCAACGATACGGTGCATGTCGTCGGTAGTGAAGTTAACCGACGAGCGAGAACGCATGTTAAGATTCTCGATGCCGAAATACACAGAGTTGGCGCCTGCGTTGATAGCAGCCGCCAAACTCTCGTAGCACCCCACGGGTGCCATGATTTCAATGTCACGGGTCATAGATATTCGGTCGGTTGACCTAAACAGATATGTTTAATCGAGAAATCTCGAAACATTAACCTTGTGTTGCTCAGTTTTTAAGACTCTTGAAGTCTACCTTAGGAGCAGTCTTAGCAGCCTCGTCAGCCTCGAAGTAAGGACGTTTCTCGAAGCCGAAGATACTTGCGATGATGTTGTTAGGGAACTTACGGATGTAGGTGTTGTAGACCTTGGCCTGCTCGTTGAAGGTGTTACGAGCCACTGACAGACGGTTCTCGGAGCCTTCGATAGCCGTCATGAGTTTCATGAAGTGCTCGTCGGCTTTCAACTCAGGATATTGCTCTACCGAGACAAGGAGTCTGCCCAATGCCTGTGAGAGTTCGCCTTGTGCCTCTTGGAAGGCTTTGAGTTGCTCAGCCGTCATGTTCGACGGGTCGACAGTGACTTGTGTTGCCTTGGCGCGAGCAGAGATGACGTCGGTCATATACTGCGTTTCATGGATTGCCATACCTTCGACCGACCCAACGAGTTGGTTGACGAGGTCCATACGGCGTTGATACTGATTTTCTACTTGGCCCCAAGCTGTTTCTACATTCTCCTGCTCGGTAACCATGGTGTTGTAACGACCTACCATCCAAACTGCTATAAGAGCGAGGGCGGCAATGACGATAACGGTTGTCAGTGTGTTCTTTTTCATTGTTGTAGTGTATTTAGAGTTGTTATTATTTGTCTTTCTTATACGGTTTTAGAACTTGCGCCCTGCTCCGCCTCCGAAGCTTGAGCCGCCTCCCCAGCTACCGCCCGACGATCCTCCGGATGAGCGGCCATATCCTCCGCCCGACGAACTCGACGAAGAGTGAACCAACATCGGTATTATTCTGTGAGTTACTTCCTCCTTGCCACAGTGATGACATTTGAAAGTCAACTCTTTTTCACCTTCCGACGTGTAGGTAGCTTGTTTTATTGTCCTAACACTAATAAACTCTAATGCTCGCGCTCCACACGTGTGGCACGTGCTGTAATGTTTCATCTTCTTGCCCGGATATATCTCGCGGTGCACCTCACCGCATTTAGGACATAACCAAACATCGTATATCTGCGACTCTAACTTCTGCTCGGTCTGCTCCGCAGGCGACAAGTACACAATTTCATCGGTATCGGAAAGCTTCTTCATGTCGGTCCGGCATTTGGGACACGGATAAGGGACATTACGCAGGTTACTACGCTTGATGCGAAAATAGAGATAGAGGAACAGCACGGGGAAGGGAAAGAGGAACGACAGGCATCCCATTGCCGTCTGCGTCGTACTTGTGTCTTCCAACAACTTAGCTCTACTCTCATCTTTGTTGGCATTCCACTTCCGATATGCCAGCACATAAAGCAGCACAAACGCGAGGATGGCTATAATCATGTACCTGGTTCGACTTTTAATAGGTTCTGTAGACTCAGGCTTATATCCTAAAAGCAACTCTGCCTGAGCCTCGTCGGTAACCAGATGGGAAGCGATATCGGTAGCAATGCCATATAGTCCTTTGTCGTAGTCACCCTCAGACAGATAGCCTATATTGTCTTCTAATATCATGTCACATTCCATGTCGGGCAAGAGTCCCTCCAAACCGCCGCCTGTGTGGATGCGTATGTCACGGCTTTGAAGTGCAAAGAGCACCAACACTCCGGCGTTGTTCTCAGCACTACCTATATGCCAGGTGTTAAACAAGGTCTGTGCAAAATCGAAAGCATCGGCATACTTGTCTTCGTCGAAAGCATCGATAACGACATACGCCATCTCGACGTTGACGTTATTCTTCAGATACTGCGCAACAAAGTTTATTTGGTCAACGCAATCGGTGCTTACTATGCCATCGGGATTAGAGACCCAACAATCAGCACAAGTCACCTTAGGGTCGGGCACCGTAGATACCTCGTACACGTTACAAAACGCACTCGCTGCAAACGACAAGAGTGCCACTAATAAAAGAGATTTGCGAGTCGACATATTATATTGGATTGAGTTATAATGTTGCTCTCTGTGGATTTTTCTGCCGCCGGTTACAAACCGGCGTACCCTGCCACAAGCTCAGGCACCTGCTTACCATGCGCTGCAAAGGTAGTAAATATTTAGCAGACCTGCAAGAGATGAACATTTTTGTCACGTTCTGAGCACAAATTGATAGATTTTGAACATATCTAAGCCCTTTGCAGCGTCTTTTGAATACTTATATTTGCTCCGAGAGTTCTTTTAAGTCACGAAAGACGAGGTCGGTATAGTCGCGCACCTTATCAGGTACTGGTTCGTCGTTTGTGAGGAAAGCGCATCTCATCTTGCATCGATATCCAAATTCGAGGTCGGTCAGACTATCTCCTACCATCAGACTCTGCGTGAAGTGCACCTGTCCGTAGTCGGCTTTCGCCTGCAACGCCATGCCGATAGCGGGTTTGCGATTAGGACTATTGGCAGAGGCGAGGTCGGAGCATACATATATTCTGTCGACACGCCCTCCGGCGGCGTTGATGTCGTCCGTCATCTTGCGATGTACCTCGTCGAGGTCAGCGACAGAGAATAAGCCTTTGCCCACACCTTGCTGATTGCTTACCACAAACACAAGCTGATACCTCAGTGCCAAGTCATGCATAGCCTCGAGTGCTCCGGGCAGCCATTGCCACATCTTAGTGTTACGCACATAGTCGCCTACCACACGTCTATTGAGCACACCATCGCGGTCGAGAAAGAGATAACGGTCTTTAGGGAAGAGTGCCGCGAACTCATGTTGGGCACGATGGTAGTCGTCGGGCACACCTATATCGATAAAATAACTGTCGAAACAGATAGCGCGCATCACCCCCTCCGAGGCACGCGGCTGTAGCAGGTCTTTCTCGAACGAGAAACGTCCGGGGGAGGTGTTCTTAAGCAGCCACTCTCTGTTGATGGCATAGATACCTCCGTTGATAAGTCCTGCCCCGTAGCTCTCGTCTTTTTCACGAAACAGTGCCACCCGTTCAGCATTGAGCACTACGGCACCATAACGCCCGGTGTCAGTCACCTGTCTGAGCGCGATAGAGATAGGCGCCCATTCTGCACGATGGAAGTTGGAGAAGGCAGACAGGTCGATATCGAAGAGCGTGTCACCATTGACGACGATGAAGTCGCCGGTGCTCAACGCCTCAGCCGCCCGGCGTATGGCACCTCCCGTAAACAGAGGCTCCGTCTCTTGCGAATAGGTGATATGCAGACCTTCGTATTCGTTTCCGTAATACGCTTCGATGCTACTGTGCATATAACCGGTAGCGAGCACCACATGTTCTATCCCCGCCGCCCGCAGTCTGTCGAGCAGATAACAGAGGAAGGGCTTGCCCGCCACCGGCGCCATCGGCTTAGGCACGTTGCCCAGCACATGACTCAACCGTGTCCCGAAGCCACCTGCTAATATGACCGCCTCTCTAAGCATGGGCGAAGATAGTGGCTTCTACCATCTCGCAGATGATATGTCCGACAAGGATATGGCATTCTTGAATACGCGGGGTGTCGTCGGAAGGCACGTTGATGAGTACGTCTGCCAACGCTTTGAGATCGCCGCCGCTACGTCCTGTCAATGCGATATTGATAACCCCTAACTCGTGTGCCTTACGGAAGGCATTGCATATATTCGCAGAGTTACCGCTGGTGCTTATCCCGACTAATACGTCGCCGGCACGGCAGGCTCCGTCAATCATGCGCGAATAGATATGCTCGTAGCCGTAGTCGTTGGCTACGGCTGTGAGATACGAGGTGTTGCAGTGCAGAGCTTCGGAGTTGAGCGGTGGACGGTCGAAATAAAAACGGCCTGACAACTCGGCTGCCAGATGTTGTGCATCGGCGGCACTACCGCCATTGCCACACCATAGCACCCGATGTCCCGTCTGCAAGGCTTCTACCATGATGTCGGCTGCCTTGCGGATGCCGTCGATGACCTCCGGCATGCCCAGCAGAGCTTGCTTGACGGCTATACTGCTTTCGATAGATTGTATTACATTGTCCATGTCTTGAGTCCTTCTTGTGTAAATTCATATCTCTTTACTTGTCCGGCGAAACGGCTGCACAGAGCCTTCTCTACGGCATAACGTGTCGTCTTGGGGCAATAGAAGAACATGAAACCACCGCCACCGGCGCCACTCACCTTACCACCTGTAGCTCCTGCCTGCAAAGCAGCTGAATAGATATCCTCGAGCAGGGTGTTAGATATACGTTGGGCTGTCTTTTTCTTCTCAGCCCATCCCTGATTGAGGATGTCACCGATGGCGTCGATATCGCCACGCAGCAGACTCTCTTTCATCATCGTTGCCTGCCGTTTGAGCTGATGCATTGCCTCTATCGAAGTAGCATTCTTAGCCTTGACGTTATCTATCTGTCCTTGTATTATTTCCGCGCTCACATGGCTTGTTTGGGTATAATACAGAAGTAGGTTGTGTGCGAGTTCGTCTTGATAGCGTTGCCGGATACGCAGCGGGTTGACGATGACCTTGTCGTCGGCAAGAAACTGCATGAAGTTAAAGCCACCGAAAGTGGCGGCATATTGGTCTTGTTTGCCCCCTGCCATACCGAGGTCATGACGCTCTATCTCGTATGCCAAACGTGCGATGTCGTATTCTCCGAGCGGAAGGCGTAGCCATTCGGCGAACGCACCGACGATGCTTACCACAAGGGTGCTGCTTGTTCCCAGTCCGCTACCCGCAGGCGAGTCGACATGACTCGTCAGCTTAAACGACAGCGGGCGATGAGTGAAGTCGCTGACGATACGATTGTATACACCTTTTGCCAACACGAAAAAACCGTCCGGCTCTATATTGTCGACTGCGTCGTAGTGTTCCTCTAAGCCTGCATCAGGACTCGAAAAGACAATCTCGCCCGTATCAAGGGGCTCGATGGTGGTATAGGCATACAACGAGATAGTGGCGTTGAGAATAGCACCGCCATACATATCAGAGTAAGGCGACACGTCGGTGCCACCACCTGCCAGACCTAATCGTAATGGAGCTTTACTGCGTATGATCATCGTTTAGAGTTTAGAGTTTAGTGGGTTGTGTTTAGTGTTTAGTGGGGGCGCCGGTTACCAACCGGCGAGAAAAAACAATGTGTGCGAAATTGCATTCTTTCTAACTTCTAACAGGCGAAGCCGGTCGAACTTCTAATAGGCGAAGCCGGTCGAACTTCTAATAGGCGAAGCCGGTCGAACTTCTAACAGGCGAAGCCGGTCTACCCTACTACCGCCTTTGTCATGTTCGACCACGCGTATTTAGCTTTCTCTGCACGTATGTTTTCTTCAAACTGACTGTCTCTCTCTTGCTCTGTCAGCTGAGCGAAACGTGTCAATGCATCAGCCACCGAGTCTGAGTCGACATGGCAGACATACCCCACCTTTCCGTCGGGCACTATCTCAGCCAAGCCTCCCACATCGGTCACCAACATAGGCTTTTCGAAATGGTAAGCTATCTGCGTCACGCCGCTTTGTGTTGCCGTCTTGTAAGGTTGCACTATCAAGTCGGCAGCACAGAAATATAGTTTCACATTCTCGTCGGGGATGAAGTTGGTATGCCACAACACCTCTGTTTGCAAACCGAGTTCGCGCTCGAGGGTGTAGTACTGATCGGCATTATTGTAGAACTCGCCTGCCACAATGAGTTTGACGTTGCGTGCAGCAGGCTGCTGCTTGAAGCGTGCGAAAGCGTTAAGCAGAAGGTCGAGACCCTTATAGTCGCGTATGAAACCGAAGAAGAGTAGATAAGTATACTGTTGTTCTAACCCAAGTTGCTTGCGTGCCTCGCGCTTGTCAACCTTCGGTCCGAAATTGTCGTACAACGGATGCGGACATAGCGTTTTAGGCTTATGAGTGTCGAACTGTTCACAGTCGTGAAGCACACTCTCCGACATCGCCACAAAACGGTCGACACTACCGACGAAATAACGTATCAGCAACCGATCCCAGGGCTTAGGCTCATGAGGAATGACATTGTCGAGTATCGACACTACCCTTACTCCTTTCCAACGCACAAGACGAGCAATAGTACCCAAACAAGGTGCCATCAGCGGAATCCAGAACTTGACGACCACCATGTCGGCATTCATCGCGCATATCTTCTTTGCCGTACGATACCACGAGAACGGCGAGATGCTGTTCATCAGACGATGTATCCTCAAATCTTTGGGCTGAGGGTCGTCGGAATATTGCGACTTGCCTGGAAACAAGAAGTCAGGATACTGCATCGTGAATGTGACGATATCCACTTCATGCCCCTCAGCCATAAACTGACGAGCCAGACGTTCGTTGAACGCCGACAGACCACCTCTATATGGCCACGCAGTACCTAAAATGACAATATGCATAGCGCAGACTTTAGCTTATTTTCGCGAGTGAAGACACTCACACTCCTGACGCTGCAAAGTTAAGTAATATTTTTGACTTGACAAAATAGGAACTGCGTTAGACCGGCTGCGGCTGTTAGATATTAGACCGACTTCGTCTGTTAGAAGTTAGACCGCTACGCTGTTAGAAGTTAGATAGACTCGGTATCACCCATACATTGTTTTTTCCCGCCGGTTGCAAACCGGCGTACCCACTAAACTCTCAACTGTCAACTTTCACCCCACAACTCTCTACTCTCTACACTAAACTCTCAACACTAAACTCTAAACTCTCTACTCTCAGCTCTCAACCACTCAGTGCTTATAGATACGGTATTCGTATGGTTGGAGAGTGGTGATGGTGCCGAGTGTGAGTTGCTGTCCGGTGAGAAGGTCAGTAACGTTATGACCTTGATGCTTCATCGGATATTTGACTTGCTGCTCGCTGTTGGCAGTGTTGCAAATCACTATCATCGTCTCGTCGTCGGTCGAGTACTCGATATACGGCACTTTGGCGTTGAGAGAGCCGGTCAGAGGAACGCCGCCGCGCAGGTTGGCAGTAGCATGGTAGGCTGAGAGGATAGCTTTCAGGCTGTTGCGGGTGGCGTTGTCAGCTTCGAAGTCGAGTACGTTGTAGTTGAAGAAGTTGATGGTATTGAGGTTTCCTAATTCCTGCGACGAGTATATCATCGGCACGCCTGCCATAAAGGCGGTGAGGCAGAATGCTGAGAGCTCCCCTTGTGCCGAACGATAGACAGAGCCGGGGGCGAGGGTTGCCGTCTCGTCGTGGGTAGTGATATAACGCATCCGCTCTTTGCCGGCAGGGGTCGAGTTATACTCTGAGGTATTAGCCGAGAGCAATGCTCCGAAAGTGCCACTCCCGCTATACAGACCTTCTACGGCATACATAAAACTCCAGCTGTAGAGAAGGTCGAAGCCCGCAGCATAGTGTCGTGCATCTGACGCCTCGGCGAGCATGAGTGCGTTCTCTTTGCGCTGTCGTAGCTCGGTGATCATACTCTGCCAAAAGTCTAAAGGTGCACCTTCGGCATAGTCGCAACGGAAACCGTCGATATCGGCATTGTCGACCCAATAGAGCATGCACTCTCTCATGGTGTCGCATACCGCCTGAACATTATAGTTGAGGAAGGTGACGTCCGCCCAGTTCTGTTCGTCAGCCGACTGCGGACCCTGATACCAGTCGGGGTGAGCGGTAACCCAGGCGTTATCCCAAGAGGTATGGTTGGCTATCCAGTCGAGGATGACACGCATACCATGTTGATGGGCAGTGGCTACCAAAGCCTGCAGGTCAGCCATAGTGCCGAAGGCGGGGTCGATGGTGCGGTAGTCTTGCACACAGTAAGGCGAACCGATAGCCTTCTCGTCGGCTCCACGCGGATGGATAGGCATCAGCCATAGCACATTCACGCCCATGTCGGCAAGCGTGGGGATATATGCCTCGATGGCATTAAAGGCTTTATCGGTAGCGAACAGACGCTCGTTACACTCATAGATGACGGTGGTGTTGGCATCGGCGATGCCTTTCTGCTCCGGCTCAGGCGGAAGGACATGGTGCCCTTGCTTGCAACCGACAAAAAGCAAAACTATACTAAGTAAACTGATAATGATATTGTTTGTTTTCATACTGAGGTAGATATTTGATGTTAGACCGTCTTCGACTGTTAGAAGTTAGACCGTCTTCGACTGTTAGAAGTTAGACCGCTACGCTGTTAGAGGTTAGATAGACTCGGTATCTCCCACGGATTGCAACTTCCAATGGTTTTTATTTCCCACGGATTTGACGGATTTTATCACAGATTAGACTAATTCCTGATTCCTGATTCTTTCTTTTATTTCCGCCGGTTGTAAACCGGCGTACCCACTAAACTCTAAATACTAAACTTCTTTCAACACTAAACTAATTAGCGAACGGCATCTGTGCCATCACGCTGAGAGGTGTCACACCTTCGTCGGCAATCTTCAGGTAGTACTCGTTGGTAGCTTCTGCTGCTGCCACGGTATAATCCGACAGCTGTGTGCCGTTGTTATTGTTCACGATGAGGTGGTATTCGTCGCCGATAAAGCCTTCGACGGTGACATGACTAAGGGTCAGTCCTAATATGTTTACCACTTCCATCTCTGCTATCTCTGCGCCCGGCCATGCTCCGAAGGCTTCGCTACTACCCCACGCGTAGACATAGAGGGGCAGTATGGTGGTGTCGTTTTCTTCATTGACTACCAGCGCTAAGGTGTCGGTGCCGTTATACAGCCACAGGTCTATCGTTGCCGGCTCTTTGGGTTTAGCTTGCGGGTCGAACCACTCTACATCTCCCGGGTTCTCGGGGTCGGTGATGAGTTGCGGTCCTGCGGCGGTGAGATACAGATAGATGTCGTCGCCTATGACATAGTCGTTGTAGTCGGGCAGTTGGCTTGCGCCGTTATTAGAGAAGATGAGGTGCTCGGCGAGACCTTCGTTTTGTGCCCCGAGGTCGAAGTACATATATGTGTATTCGCCTATTGTCTGCGTCCCTGTCACAGCCATGCCTGGCCATCCTCCGTTCAGGTCGTTGATGTCGCCCCACATATAGAGTGTGGTGTTCATGCCCCAGTCCATGCCGTCGAGCACGTAGACGACAGCACCATCGTGGCCTACTACGCCATCTATCTTGAGTGCCTCCACGGTGCCTTCGGCGGTGATATGCAGATAAGTAGGTTCGCTACCGAGTGTTATCGGTCCGTAGTCGGCAAGCTGACTCGATCCGTTGTCGGAGAAGATAAGCGTCTCGGTAAGTCCATCGTTGCCTTCGCCTAAGTCGAAGTATGCAAAATCGATGCTGTTCACGGTCTCATGACCGGTGACACTCAGTCCGGGCCATGCACCGCCGAGGTCGTTGACATCGCCATACATATATAGGGTGAGTTGGTTGAAGCCCGACTCGTCGAGCACATACACGACAGGACCATTATGTTCGATTTTAACGTCACCGCTACTGAAGAAGGCAGCCCACCGTTCAGCCCATATATTATTGGCAGAGCCAACGGCTGCATCGAGAGTATGGACTACGGTATTGCCTTTGATGTCGCGCTCGCCACCGGCTTTGCGGCTGACGAAAGAGAAACCGTCGGCAAGGGTCTTGCCCTCGACGAAGTCGGCGGGGAAGAGGTATATGCCCCATTTATTGTCGGAGGCAGCTGCCTTCTCCATCTGCCATTCGAGGTTCCCTACTGCTGTATTCTCGTCGAGTCCGTTGAATGCACCGAAGATATAAATCTCATCGTCGACAGCGGTACCCACGGGGGCTATCAGCTCGATGAGGATGGCATTGTCGATAGCATCGAACTGCTGTTTCTCGTGGTCGAACACTATATCTTTCTGCACGCAACTCGCCAACAGAAGCGACAGTACGGATGTCAGAATTATAAAACTTCTTTTCATATTATACTGATTTTTGTTTCTCTAAACTTAAAAAAACATCTCAAAACTCAAAACACTAAACTAATAATTAGGATTCTGTTTGAGTCCGGGGTTGACGCTCAGAGCGCTTGTCGGTATTGGGAACCACTCGTATTTGCGGTCGCGCTTAGCGGGATATGCCACGCCGTCGTCGGTAGCACGTCCGAAGAACCACCATTGTCCTTGAGTGAA
>CAMHKW010000057.1 GCA_946185835.1 uncultured Bacteroidales bacterium | reverse complement strand
GATGTTAGACCGCTTCGCTGTTAGATGTTAGACCGCTTCGCTGTTAGATGTTAGATCGGCTTCGCCTGTTAGAGGTTAGACCGCAGCTATGTTAGACCGCACTTCCCCATATTCAACAGCTTATTTTAACTGCTGATAGTTGTTTTACTTCAGATTTTACTGATTTATCGGATTATACAGATTTTCTTATTAGTTGAGTAAAATACTGAATCTGTTGAAATCTGCAAAATATGTTTAAATCTGTGGTAAAAAGAAAAAACGTCTAAATCGGTGTATAAAATTTGAATTATGAAGAAGATATTATTTGTTTGTCATGGCAATATATGCCGTTCGCCGATGGCTGAGTTCGTGATGCTGCATCTTGCAGAAGCCGCTGGTATAGCCCGCGATTTCGAAATAGCATCGGCTGCGGTGTCGACCGAAGAGATAGGTAACGATATCTACCCGCCGGCTAAGCGCAAACTCACCGAGAAAGGTATACCCTTCAAGCGAAGAGCAGCGCGCCGGATAACTCTTGCAGACTATCGCTACTACGACTATATCGTTTGCATGGACCGCAGCAACCTGCGTTGGCTGCGGCGGGTGTTGGGCGAGGTTGACATGTCGAAAGTATCGCTGCTGATGGATTGGACCGGTGAGAACCGCGATGTGGCTGACCCCTGGTATACGGGCGACTTCGAGGCTGCATACCAAGATATATACCGCGGCTGTAAAGCCATGATGGAAAAAATCGGATGATATCTTGATTTCGAGATATCTTGATTTCGAGATATCGTGATCTCGAGATATCGAAATCTCGAAAAAAAACACAATCAACTATGACCAAACAACAAAAATACGAGACAGCGCTTTCGCAGTTGCGCTCGCTCTTAGATGGCGAGACCGACCCGATAGCCTGCATGGCTAACACAGCGGCAGCGCTGCATGACACGTTCGGCTTTTGGTGGACCGACTTTTATATAGTGCGCCCCTCGCAACAGACAGCGACATGTGAGCAAGAGCTGGTGTTAGGACCTTTTCAAGGACCTGTAGCATGCCTGCGCATCAGAAAAGGACGCGGCGTGTGCGGCACCGCATGGGAGCAGGCAACTACTATCATCGTTGCAGACGTACACCAATTTGCCGGACATATAGCATGCTCTTCGGAGTCGAACAGCGAGATAGTGGTGCCACTCAAAACAGGCGACAGAGTAATAGCCGTACTCGATATCGACAGCCGACAATACGACTGTTTCGACCAAACAGACAGACACTACTTAGAGCAGGTGGCACAACTGATAACTGACCGGATTGAGTCGTCAAGAGAATAAGGTAACACCCTATTTTTTTTAATAGCTATTGCACACGTGAAAAAAAAGTGCTAATTTTGCCACGCTAAAAATGGCAAATAATTTATACTACATACATCATGACAAACGGAAAAGTAAAAGGTATCATCTCTAACCTCGTTACAGTAGGTGTTGATGGTCCTGTATCACAAAATGAGATCTGCTACATCAACTTGGCGGGCACTCGCCTTATGGCAGAGGTTATCAAGGTCACCGGCGACAATGTGTTCGTACAGGTGTTCGAGTCGACACGTGGCTTGAAGGTAGGCGACACCGTAGAGTTCACCGGTCACATGCTCGAGGTAACATTAGGTCCCGGCTTGCTCTCGCGTAACTACGACGGTTTGCAAAACGACCTCGACAAGCTGACGGGCGTCTTCCTCAAACGTGGCGAATATAACTTCCCGCTTGACGAGCAGAAGCTCTGGCATTTCAAGCCGCTTGCCAAGGTAGGCGACAAGGTAGAAGCTGCGGCATGGCTCGGCGAAGTCGACGAGAACCATCAGCCACACAAGATAATGGTGCCCTTCGTGTTCAAGGGTGTATATACCGTTAAGTCGGTAGCCAAAGAAGGTGACTATAGGATTAACGACACCATGGCAGTGCTCACCGATGCCGATGGCAACGACCATGACGTGACTATGGTGCAGCGCTGGCCCGTCAAGAAGGCTATCACCGCCTATAAGTCGAAGCCCCGCCCATTCAAACTATTAGAGACGGGTGTGCGCACCATCGACACCGCCAACCCCATAGTAGAAGGCGGCACAGGCTTCATCCCCGGACCGTTCGGTACAGGTAAGACCGTACTGCAGCATGCTATCTCGAAGCAGGCGGAAGCCGACATCGTCATCATAGCAGCCTGCGGCGAACGTGCCAACGAGGTGGTGGAGACGTTCACCGAGTTCCCCGAACTCGACGACCCGCATACCGGTCGCAAACTCATGGAGCGTACTATCATCATCGCCAACACCTCTAACATGCCCGTCGCCTCGCGTGAGGCATCGGTATACACCTCGATGACGATAGCCGAATACTATCGCTCGATGGGGCTGAGAGTACTGCTCATGGCTGACTCTACTTCGCGTTGGGCACAGGCTCTCCGAGAGATGTCGAACCGTATGGAAGAGCTGCCCGGACAAGACGCCTTCCCAATGGACTTGAGTGCTATCATCGGAGCTTTCTATGCTCGGGCAGGATATGTGTACCTCAACAACGGAGCAACAGGCTCGGTCACCTTCCTCGGTACCGTCTCGCCTGCCGGAGGTAACCTCAAAGAGCCTGTGACAGAAGGTACTAAGAAAGCCGCACGATGCTTCTATGCTCTCGAACAGGCACGTGCCGACCGCAAACGATACCCGGCTGTCAACCCCATCGACTCGTACTCGAAATATATCGAATATCCTGAGTTCGAAGAGTATATCTCCAAACGTATCAACAGCGAGTGGATACCCAAGGTCAACGAGATGAAGACGCTCCTGCAACGAGGCAAAGAGATACAAGAGCAAATCAACATCCTCGGCGACGACGGAGTGCCTGTCGACTACCACGAGCAGTTCTGGAAGTCGGAAGTCATCGACTTCGTCATACTACAGCAAGATGCCTTCGATAAGATCGACGCCGTTTGCCCGCTCGAACGACAAGAATACATGCTCGACCTCGTGATGGACATCTGCCGACACGACTACAACTTCGACAACTTCGTCGAAGTCAACGAATACTTCAAACGCGTTATTAACCTCTGCAAGCAGATGAACTATTCCGAGTTCCGCTCAGAGCAGTTCTGCCAGTACGAACAAAAACTGCACGACCTGCTCGCCGAGAAACAGATAGCAGCCTAACAACACAACAAGGGTACTCTGACGGAACAACTCCTAAGAGTACCCTTGCTGTATTTTGATGGTTGAGTGTGCGTGTTGAGTGCGCACGGGTACGCCGGTTAATAACCGGCGGTAATGAACGTTGAGAGAGTGTTTAGAGTTTAGTGTTGAGTGTGTTGAGTGTTGAGTGTTTAGTGTTGAGCGTGCACGGGTACGCCGGTTATTAACCGGCGGCAATGGACGTTGTGGGAGAGTGCGTGTTGAGAGTTTAGTGTTGAGTGTTTAGAGTTGAGTGTGCGCGGGTACGCCGGTTTATAACCGGCGGCAATGGACGTTGATAAATCAGCAATTAGAAATAAGAAATAAGAAATAATGAAAATCCTTCATACCGGCGACTGGCATTTGGGTCATGTGCTGTATGGCTACGACCGTACTGAGGAGCAGCAGCAGATGCTTCGTCAGATGGTCGACATCGTAGGTGTTGAGCAGCCTGACGTCTTCCTGCTGTGTGGCGATGTCTATCATACCTCGCAGCCATCGGCATCGGTGCAGACGATGTTCAACCATGCCTTAGTGCAGATGCACCATGCCAGTCCGCATACTACCATCATAGTGACGGCAGGCAACCACGACAGTGCCACCAAGCACGAGATCTTCCGCACCCCGTGGCAGCAGCTCGGCGTATATATGATAGGCACGTTGTCGGCAGATAAACCCGACACCCATATTATCGAGATACCGGGCAAAGGCTATGTGGTGGCGTTTCCGTATATGCACGAGCGTGTGATGCGCAGCGGCATCGTCGACGACGTCTTACACAAGGTCAGCGAACGCAATGCCGATGCCTTGCCTGTGGTTCTGAGTCTGCATACCGCACTCTCCGGCTCCGACTTCGCAGGTCATGACGACAGCGACGAGAAAACCATCGGAGGTATCGACACCATCGACGTCAACGACATAGCCACTGACTACGACTACCTCGCCTTAGGACATATCCACCATGCCCAGTTTGTTCATACCGGTCGCCATAACGTACGCTATGCAGGCTCGCCGCTGAGTGTGAGCTTCGACGAGTGTTACGAGCACTCGGTCAGCGTGGTGGAGATAAGCCGCCATGGCGCACGCCCCGAGGTGCGCACCATCGCCATCAGCAACCCTCACCCTCTCACCACCCTGCCTATACAGGGCTTTGCCGCGTGGGACGAAGTGCTCCGACAGCTCGTCGACTTCCCCGCTGACCTGCAATGCTATATCCGTCTCAACGTCGAAGTAGCCGACCATCTGCCCGCCGACGCAAGGCAGCTGGCGCAGCAGGCCGTCGAAGGCAAGCAATGCCGGTTCTGCTATATCAACGCCACCCGCGCTAATACCGTGACGCAACGGCAGACGCAACAGCTGACGGTACAGGAGTTCCAACAGCTGCCACCCATAGAGGTGGCACGCATGTTCGCACACGACACCGGAGCGGTCTTCGACGAACAGATGGAGCTGATGTTCAATCAGACACTACAAGCACTAAACGACACCACCGACTAACCATGAAACTCAAAAGGCTGATAATACATAACATAGCCTCGCTCGAGGACGCCGTTATCGACTTCGACGCCGAGCCGTTGGCAGGCAGCGAGGTCTTCCTTATCACCGGCGAGACAGGCGCCGGCAAGTCCACCATCCTCGATGCCATCTGTCTGGCACTCTATGCCAACACACCGCGACTCAAGAGCACCGGCATGAGCGGCGACTTGCAAGACGGCTCAAAGAGTGTGAGCATCAAAGACACCACGCAGCTCATGCGTAAGAACACACGCGAAGCCTTCGTCCGACTCACCTTCACCGGCAGCGACGGCAACGAGTACGAAAGCGAATGGGCGTTGCTGCGTAAGACCAAGAACATCTCACGGCGTTGGTGTCTTCGCAACCTCTCTCACCCCGAGCTCTCACCCGACGAAGGCAACGGAGTAGGCGGAGCTAAAGACAGACCAATAGAAGAAGCCATCGTCCGTGCCATCGGACTCGACTTCGACCAGTTTTGCCGTACTACCATGCTCGCCCAAGGTGAGTTCACACGCTTCCTTAACAGCGACGACAAACAGAAAGCCGAGATACTCGAGAAGGTGACAGGCAGCGAGATATATTCTGCGATAGGAGCTAAGGTCTACGAGCTCACCTCGCTTCGCGAACGCGATTGGAAAATAGCAAAAGAGAAGATAGAAGGTGTGAAGACCCTCACCGAGAGCGAGACGGCACAGATACGCGAACAGATAGAGACCATAACAGCGGAGCAAGCGCAGCACCAAGCCTCGCTAAGCCGACTGCAAGCCGGCAAGACATGGCTCGAACAGCTGACGGCGTTGACGGCACAACTCAACGCCGGAGAGAAGGCACTTGCTGAGGCACAGGCACGTGTTGACAACGACGAGTTCAGAGCAGCACAAACGACAATACGTCAGTACGACGACACCGCTGAGGTCAGGACTCACTACTCGCAGATCCATACCGCACAACAAACCATAACCGAACAAGAGCTGTCGCTCACACGCGCTAACCTGCAGTATCACGAGCTGTTATGTGCATCGGCATTCGAACAACAGCGACTCACTCAGCTGCAGCAAGCCTTAGCACAATTACGGCAACAGGTGGCTGACGAGCAGCCGAAGGCAGAGCTGTACGACAACGTGCAGACCATAGGTGCATACCTCAAGACATTGACCAAAAACAGCAAAGAGCTGCAACGTCGACAGACCGAGTTGATACAGCAACAAAACCGAAGAAACGACATCTTAGAACCTGCCTATCGGAGGTTAAATGACGAACTTGAGCTGCTAAAGAAAGGTCTTGTAGAAAAGAGACAAGAAGTGGCAAGCGCCGAAAAAGAGTTGGCAGACCTGCACCTCATGGAGGTACATTCGCAGCGCGACGCCTTGTATCGTAGGAGTATCGACCTACGACTCATCAGCAGCCATATAACAGCTTATGTGGAGGCATTAAGGCGTAAGACGGCGGCTCAAGAACGGCTCGCGACGCTACAACATCAACTCGAAGGACTCAAGAAACAGATCGAAGTAGGCGAACAGAAGCTGCATGATGCAGAGATTCGCAAAAAAGCTTTGCAGCAAGTGCTCGACCGACAGAAAGAGACCCTCGACACGTTCGCCGTGACCATGCGCAGCCGACTCTCTCAGGGCGACCGCTGCCCTATATGCGGGCAGACGGTGGAACACGACATACCACACGACGAGCAGTGGCGACGGCTCGTGCAAGAAGCACAGCAAGCATTCGACACCGCTAAAAACGACTACGAGCAGTTAGCGCAGGAGCAAAGTAACAACATGGCGCAATACAAAGTGGCGACGACATCGTATAACGCACTCAGACAAGAAGCAGATGCCGACACCTCAGTGCACGACACCATGAAACGGTTGGTGGAGCAGTGCAGCAAATGCGGCATGGTGGAGTATACCCTGCAACTGCCTCTCGACACCGACAAACTCGCCACCGTGGCAGATGACCACCTGCTTGCTGACAACAGCCGACTCGAACAACTCAACCAACAGTTAGCTCAGGGAGCAACAAAAGAGAAGGCATTGGAACAGCTGCGACACCAATACGATGACTACAACAAGAAAGTTGCAACACAGACCGACACCTTAGCCGCTCAACTCCGACAACTCAACGACAACGAGGCAGCGATAAAATCGACACAGAGTGCAATGCAGGTACTGCTATCCGACATCAACGCTGCCAAGGACGGATTAGAGCCTTATATGCCGAAGTTAGAGCTTCCCGACAATTGGTTAGAGAACACCGACATGATATACCAACAGTTAGTCGAAAGCTCCAACCGCTATAAAAACAACCAAGCCGCTATAGTTCAGAAAGAGTCGGAGTGTGTCATCCTTGACACGCAGCTCCGGCAGGTGCAAAACGCCATCTCAGCCATAGAAGAGCTGCAGCCCGACTGGAGAGGTCATGTCTCAACCATCACCCCGCAGAGGGTAGAGCATACCGCTCAGAAAACCACCGACCTGCTGTCGATGGTGACCACGGCGGTGCAGATACGCCGGCAGACACTCTCACAGATCGACGCAGCACAACAACAGATAGTGGCGTTTGTCAGCCGTCACGATGGTATGTCGGCAGAGCAAGTAGAACAGCTATGTCGGCTCACACCCGCCTACATAAGTGCGTTGCGAGAACGACAGACAGCACTCCTGACCGACCTGCAGCAGCAGAAGTCACTCTACGAGCAGACCTTACAACAGTTCAACGAGCATCAGCAGCGTAAGCCCGAGGGTATAGACGAACTCACTCAAAAAGCTGACACTCAAGGAACAGACGCCTCCCGTCTCTCATCGGTGATAGCTGAGGCATTAACACGCGAACAACACGCCATCAGCCTGCTGAGCGAGAGAAAAGGAGCCCTCGACCGACAACTCACCGACGATATGGCAGCACGCCAACAGCTCGGAGAACTCATCGACATGGCTGAACACAAAAAGCAAGACTACGAACGCTGGAACCGACTATGTGGCCTTATCGGCGACAAAGACGGAACGAAATTCAGACGTATAGCGCAAGGCTATATCCTCGCCAACCTCGTGCAGTCGGCTAACGTATATATGCAGCGGCTCACTAACCGCTATCTGCTCAGGTCGGTGCCCGGCACTTTCATCATCATGGTTGAAGATGTGTACCAAGGCTACGTGGCACGACCGGCAAGCACCATCTCGGGCGGCGAGAGCTTCCTCGTCTCGCTCGCCCTCGCCCTCGCACTCAGCGACATCGGACAGAGCCTGAGAGTAGAGACGCTGTTCATCGACGAAGGCTTCGGCACCCTGAGCGGCGAACCACTGCTCAAAGCTATAGCTACACTCCGCTCACTGCGCAAACATGCAGGCAGACAGGTCGGCATAATAAGCCATATCGAAGAAGTACGCGAACGAATACCCGTGCAGATACAAGTGCTCAGAGACAACAACCGCTCTGCTGCCAAGGTCCACGTGGTGGAAGTGTAGAGTGCGTGTTTAGTGTTGCGCGGGTACGCCGGTTTGTAACCGGCGGCAATGGACGTTGACAGAGAATGTGCGTGTTTAGTGTGTGTGGGTACGCCGGTTAGTAACCGGCGGCAATGGACGTTGACAGAGAATGTGCGTGTTTAGTGTGCACGGGTACGCCGGTTTATAACCGGCGGCAATGGACGTTGAGAAATATGGGGCATCGGCGCTGAATCCATTTAAGCAATCAGCAGTCAGCAGTCAGCAGTCAACAATCAGAAATAAGCAATCAGAAATCCCAACACCATGCTTGGAGCAATTATTGGAGATATAGTAGGCAGTCGGTTCGAGTTCAACCCGACCAACGACTACCACTTTGAACTTTTCGGTCGCGGTTGTAGCTTCACCGACGACAGTATCTGTACTTTCGCAGTGGCTGATGCCCTGCTTTGTAACAAAGACTTCGGCGAGACTCTGCACCTATGGTGCCGCCGATACCCTAACCCCATGGGCGGATACGGCGGCTCGTTCCGCCGTTGGGTGATGAGCGACACCCCCGAGCCATACAATAGCTTCGGCAACGGCTCTGCCATGCGTGTCAGTCCGGTGGCGTGGTGGCCGCATAACGTCGTCGGAGTGGAGAGGCTCGCCAAACAATCGGCGGAGTGCACACACAACCACCCCGAAGGTATCAAAGGAGCACAGGCGGTGGCTGTCGCTATCTACGAGTGCCTGTTCATGCGCCTCGACCTACTAAGAGAAGGCGAAGTGCCTGACCGACAGACGATAATAAACAAAGGACTGCGCCGCGCACTCGAGTTGTCGGGGTACGACATCAACATATCTGCCGACCGAGTGCGCAACCGCTTCGACGAGACATGTCAGGGGACGGTGCCTGTCGCCTTCTGGATCGTCAGCGAGAGCAGCGGCTTCGAAGATGCCATACGCAGGGCGGTGTCGTTAGGTGCCGATGCCGACACCCTCGGCGCTATAGTAGGCGGCATAGCAGAAGCCATCTGGGGCATACCCGACAATATCAGAGAGCAGGCGTTGACATACCTGACCGACGAGATGCGAGACATCGTGGAGCGCTTCTATAGGGTGAGCACACAAGGGCAGTGCCTCGAACTTGGTCTAAAAGACATCGCCGAAAAGAAAAAGAAAGAAGAGCAGCTGAAGGCTGTCATGTTCTGGAAACTATGCTGGGGCAACCCAAACGTAGCTATGGGATTAGCACCGCACCCCAACGACCCTACACGTCCTGCCACTGCCGACGATTGGCATTGCGAGCCGATGCCCGCAACGGGGACCATGCACATCGACGTCAGCTATAAGCTCACAGCCGAGCAGATGCAGAAGCTGCAGATGGGACACCTGCCTTCGGCACAGGAAGACCACTGGTTTATGTACTGCACCGACAGCTATATACGCATCTTCCGCAGCTGGACCGGCACCGCCGTCTTTGAAGCTCATTATCGTAAGGATAGCAACGCGTATCTGATAGACAGCCTCGTGGTAAACGAGATGAAAGGCACACCGCAAACTAAGTTCCTGCTCTTTAGATATCTCATCCTGTCTGCCACCCAACCCGGCGAATATGCTCGGAGCGCATGGGACGAATTTATCACCGAATACCTCCGCTGGCACCGTAAATACGACGACGAGTAATCAAAAGAAAGCATGCCGCAATTAGACAACAGGTAAGCTATAAGAAAGCATGGCGCAATTAGATAACAGGTAAGCAGTAAGAAAGCATGGTGCAATTAGATAAAAGGTAAGCAGTAAGAAAGCATGGCGCAGTTTGAATGGAAGCGACATAAGGATATCTTCAAAGGGGTGGGCATCTACCATCTCACTTTTGTGGTCAGCGGCCGAGAGCCGTTATTAGGCGTGTTGGCATACAACCACGACGAGCCTCGGTTGCTCCCCACTGCCTTCGGGAGTGCCATCTCGCATGACCTGAGCCAAATACAGGAGCGCAGACCATACGTGCGCCTTCTCGCCAAGCAGTTGATGCCCGACCATGTGCACGTCTTGCTGTATGTCACCGAGGACCGCGGCGTCTCTATCAAAGAGATAGCGCGCGGCATGCGCCAGGGCTGGAAGCAGTTAGCACTTGCCACCGGCGCCCTGCCCTCCGCTACCCCTGCCACCACCCCCGCTGCCCCTGCCACCACCCCCGCTGCCCCCGCCACCACGGCAGCCGTCAATACAAACCCGCAGATGCCATCTGCGGGGGCATATAAACAGCCGCCGCATAGCGAGCTGCCCCTGTCACCGCAAGGCGAGCTGCCCCAGCCGCCCCATAGCGAACAAACCCAGCCCCAGCAAGGCGGGCAGCCGCCTCTTTTCGAGGCGCCTTTTATCCGCACGCTTGCACGGAGCGGGCAGCTGCAGGCGATGATAGCTTATATCCACGATAACCCGCGCCGCGCGATGCTGCGCCGCGAGCACCCCGACCTCTTTACCCTGCATCGTGATACGCAGGCTAAAGGCATGACCTTCACCTCGGTAGGCAACCTCTTCCTGTTAGATTATCCCGACAAGCAGTCGGTCGTCTGCTCCCGCTCGCTGAGCGAGCAGCAGATAGCCGAGCAGCAGGCTGCCGCTCTTATGAATGCCGAGAACGGCTGCATCACCGTCACTGCCGCCATCAGCGCGGGGGAGAGACAGATAGCACGCGCTATACGTCAGGCAGGCTTTCCGCTTATTATCCTTCTCAAGGACGGTTTCCCTAAGCCGGGCGACAAGCACGAACGCTACTACAAACCGGGCGGCGTGTATTTCGAAGCATGTGCCGCAGGGCAGCTATTGCTCTTGGAACCCGATGCCGCCACGATGGCATTTCCTCAGATACAGACGCGCACCGAACAAGCCCTCCGCGAGAAAGCCATGGAGCGGCATTACGAGTATCACCCCATCCCTATCACCACAGACCGCTATCGGATGATGGCGGCTAACGAGATGGTCAAAATACTATGTCATGAAACAGATAGCTGAGTTCCCGGAAGTCGTACTCCCGCTTTGTCTTGTCGGCTTGTTGTTTTCACCGCACCTCAGCGGTAAGGTCAAGGGTGAAAGTTTTTTTCAGTTAGTGTAGCGAAACTGAATAAGGCGCAAATTTGTCGGGAATATGTCGGGGTTATAAAACAAATAAGTTGATTATCGCTGTGATAACCAACTTATTGCGGTGCGGACGAGACTCGAACTCGCGAAAAAGTGGAGTCTCACTATTGACTTTCTTCCTGATTTACAATCAGTTAGTTAGCAATTTCAAATACCGTTCAGCGTTAGGACTGTTTGTGCAGTTTTTGGGCTGTTTCACTTCTTTTTCAAAAGCGAGTGCAAAGGTACTGCTTTTTTTTGACATATGCAAATTTTTAAGCAAAAAAATGCAAAATTTGTACACTTTTGTAATATTTACTGCACAAAGTTAAGGAAACGCTTTGCGCATGTGTACGCACGCGGTGCGCGTACCTTTATTTATTGTTTATACGATTTTCTCGGAAAGCAAAAAAATAGAGGCTTTTCAGCCCCTATTAGATTCTATTTATCTTCCTTGAATCCAGTCGGACGTTCGCCTTCCCATCCGAACGCATCTTTAGGTATTGGGTGCTCAGTAGGTTTATGCCGGGGCACTTTTATATTGTTAGCATGTAAGAGGTCACGCATCTCGCGTATCTCATCCTCCAGATTCATAATTCGCTCTCGCTGCATCTCCACCATGTCTGTCTGAAGCTTTCTATCAAATTCCAGCGCTTGAATCAGACGATCTTTGGCTACCACAGCACGCTCATAGTATTCGGCACGTTTGTCGAATGTCCACACCTGTTCCACTTCGGGCAACTTTTCATTTCGTATAAATAACGTATCTATGGACACCAAGAAAAAGTCCGCTATCTTCTCCAGCGTTTCGGCTGTCGGGTTAGCGCCTTCCTTGGTAATACTCGTTAGCGGCTGACGTTCATTGCCGCTCAGATACTTTGCCAAATCCTTGACACGTTTGCCTTGCTGCCCGAGCAAGATGGTTATCATCTCCGGATTGTACATGATTTTCACTTATTATGGGTTCAACTTATATCGTTTGCGAAATTATATTATAACAAACTACTAACTTTGCACACTTTTATTATCTTAAATTTGCTCATATGGTAGAATTTGCATAATTTTGCACTCGCAAAGGTACAACAAATATTTGGATTGACAAAATTTTGGCGTACTTTTTTAACTTAGAACTAATTTTTTAAACCAAAAACCTATAATTATGAAGAGCTTTAAATCTTTTTATGAGCAATTGTACGGCAGTCGTCGCCGTCAATTCAAGAACCAAGTCATGCAGCGCACAGGCTGGAGTAACTCCACTTTCTACTACAAGTGCGACCATGAGAACCTAACCAAGTTAGAGGATGAAGTAATCGACACTATCATCGCTCGTTTCCGTTATGCAGATCGTTCGCAACAACGATTCGCTGAGAAGTATTACAGAACTTATCATATTTCTCAATGACGGTAGTTAATGTGAGTTGGACGAGTTCCAACTCTTTCTTCAAACCTTATAATCTTAATTTGAAATGATTTCTAATCGCACTATAGAGTTAGTCCACGCTCAGGTGAACATCCACGACGTTGTTGCGGATTATGCCCACCTGCAAGCGTCCGGTAGTAAGTTCAAGTGTTGTTGCCCGTTGCACCATGAAAAGACGCCGTCTTTCCATATCAATCCCGTGCTCAACACCTGGCACTGTTTCGGTTGTGGCGAAGGCGGTGATGCCATCGCCTTCATCCAGAAAAAAGAGAACGTCGATTTCCCGGAAGCAGTCCGCATCCTTGCGAATAAGTTCCACATAACTATTGAGGAAGATACGCGCGAACGCACAGCAGAAGAGCATGAGCAAGACAAGCAACGCGAAGCTATGTTCACGGCTTATGAGTATGTCCAGAAGTACTACGTTGCCAACATCCATAATGATGATAACGAGGCACGTGCTGCCTACACGTATGCGTGCAACCGGTGGGGCAAGGATTTCGTCGAAGAGAGCGGCATAGGCTACGCGTATGGCGCGTGGGATGGCCTTGTCAACTACGTTAAAGGAACGGTGCTCTCGGAAGAAATACTGAAGCAGCTTGGGCTCATTGCGCACTCGGAAAAGAAGGACTCTGATTATGATTTCTTTCGTGCTCGTATCATGATCCCCATCCGCGACCGCTATAACCGCATCATCG
>CAMHKW010000056.1 GCA_946185835.1 uncultured Bacteroidales bacterium | reverse complement strand
AGATATCGCTCGGTTGCTTGTAACCTCTACCTTTCTGCGGACAACCTTGCTCGCGAGACCATCCAAAGAGTGCGCCATCCGACTTGCGGACAAGGAAATTCGATTCAAAACCATCGTGCATCAAATTACGAATCTGACCGCGCAAGGGCTCTTTGACCTCATCAATACCCGGGTAGTCGTACTCGCAGTTGACAAGCCAGAGCCAATTGTCGCCGATGGGATAGATATACTGCATCTTCAGGCGCATGTTGGCTTTGATCATATCCACCACTTCGCCATCACCGACCACCTCGATGGTGTAGTGTACTTCGACCATTGTGCCATCTTCGGAAACGATAAAAGCAGGGTTGGAGATGTTGTACTCGGGATCGGGCTCACCATCCATCTGCGCCGCAGGCATACGCGCCGGCGCGTTCTGTTGATTACTGCCATCGGAAGCCAATGCAAGCGCTTTTGCACCTGCAATATTCATCCGTTTGAATTGCATGGAACTGACTTTGCTTCCTCCGCCTTCGCAGGAGGTCATGCCTATTGCAGCCACTATGACTGCAAGGGCGAAAAATAAAATACGTTTCATAATATTTAATCTTTTCTCCCTTCCTTTTAGGGAAGGGTTGGGGTTAGGCTTTATATTCAGTTCAATCTTACCATAACCGAGAGGACCTGTCCGGCGGTGTTTTCGCCCTCACGGAAAACGAGCGCCTTGCCTTTATATTCGCCGGATACAGGCAAGATGATAGTGGTCTCATAGCCATCTATCGTGAGTGCCGATTTGCGGAAGGCTTGCGCGCGTGGCACGTATTGCCAGTTTGCGGAAATAATGCTCTTGACGATAGAAGCATCCGAGTTCAGTTCGGTGTAGTCTATCACTACTTGCTATGTTTCGCTCTTGCTCAGGTCACAGATATAGAAGGCTTGCTGGTCGCCGCTCATCACATACGCGATACCTTGGTAGATTGTCGCTGTTCTTATACCATAGGCGGTTAATTAGTGATTTTACAATTATTTTGTACTTAACTCTTGTTTAAGTATATCGTAAAGATAGACGGCACTTTGATAATACAAACCAGTGCGTTCATCTTCCAATTTGCGATATGTATTGGAGGTATAGAGTGTATGCATAGCTGTCGGAATATCGTATCCGTAGTCCTCAATCAGCATCTGCCCGATTGATATGTTTGAACCGTGATATAACTTAATCATAACGTATCATTTAAGCAAGTGTTCCTCCGTTTCTTTGGCATATTCGAGTGATATCCTCTACAGCATCGTCAATTGAAAAAGTATGCTCAATATCGTAATTTCTCAATAAAAAATCGAGCCCTTTATAATGGTAAAGGTACTCGTAAGAAGCACCATTGAGCAGACCGAACCGTTGTGCGAATGCACCTATGCAACACACAAGCCAGGAGATAGTATTTTGTGTAGTTGGAGACATATTAATCCGGAATCGTTGCAAAATTACGATATTTTTAGCATACATGCAAATAAATCAACCTAAAAAGGACAAAAGAGAGCGTTATTAATTGTTGCCACATGGGACAAGACCTTATTAATTACAGCAGTGTCTTCTGCGAGATATGAGTTTAGGACAGGGTAGTAACTCACATAGGACAAAATCAGCCTGTTATAGTCCGGGTTGTAGCTCAGCAAATAAGCACCTCATTTTGAGGTGCTTATTTGTTTTATTGCTTCAAGATTATTAACCTGAGCATTTACCTGATTTCTACTCCTGTTATAGTATAGGTTCTGCCATTATGGCGAATGTACAGCACGCCGTTGCGGATAATCTTTTGCGGGGCATCGGCTTCTGCCTCGATATTAAGAACGGCTGATTCAATCTTCTTGAATGTGCAACTGACGCTAACATTCTCTTTTACCACAAGCGAGCCGTCAGCATTGCAACCCTGCCATGCCTCGAACTCATAACCCTCATCGGGTATTGCTGCAAAATGCAGTTCAGTGCCGTCGGGCACTTTGTCAAGAGCGATGTTCTCAACCACGCTTATCGTTCCGTGGTCAGGCTGTGTGAGCGTCACTTGCCATACGGGAATTATCGTGAGGTGTAGAATGGCAGTGCTGTCGCAACCGGCGGCAGTGGTGCCCACAAACTCATAATCGCCGCTTTCGGTGTAGGTCTTGCCGTTCCAAGTGTAACTCTCGAGTTCGCTGACAATAGTTTCTGTTTTGAAACTGTGGTTGATGGTCAGATGTAAAACAACGATGCTGTCGAGTCCGTTGACTGCTACATACTCCTTCACTTTGTCGCCGCTCTCGTAGTAGGTGGTGCCGTCCCATGTATATTCGTCGCAAGCCGTTTCAGCAAACTCTTGGTGTATTTCTTTTGGAATCTCTCTGAAGGTGCAACTAATGCTAATATTCTCTTTTACCACAAGCGAACCGTCAGCATTGCAACCCTGCCATGCCTCGAACTCATAACCCTCATCGGGTATTGCTGCAAAATGCAGTTCAGTGCCGTCGGGCACTTTGTCAAGAGCGATGTTCTCAACCACGCTTATCGTTCCGTGGTCAGGCTGTGTGAGCGTCACTTGCCATACGGGAATTATCGTGAGGTGTAGAATGGCAGTGCTGTCGCAACCGGCGGCAGTGGTGCCCACAAACTCATAATCGCCGCTTTCGGTGTAGGTCTTGCCGTTCCAAGTGTAACTCTCGAGTTCGCTGACAATAGTTTCTGTTTTGAAACTGTGATTGATGGTCAGATGCAGAACAACAATGCTGTCGAGTCCGTTGACTGCTACATATTCCTTCACTTTGTCGCCGCTCTCGTAGTAGGTGGTGCCGTCCCATGTATATTCATCGCAAGCCGTCTCTGCAAACTCATGGTGTATCGGCTCCATACCTATGCGGTTGAGAAAATCTTTCCATACCGTTGCTTTAGCATATAACTCAAGCGATACCGTGGGAACATAGAGTTTGCAGGTCTGTTTGTTCACATTATATACCGAACGCTCTTCTATTGTCGGCGGTGTCTTGGCATACGAATAAATCTCTTTCATACCAGAGCAACCATAGAACGCGTCTTGATTGATGGTAGTCAAAGTGGCAGGCAGTTCGATTTTCTCTAACGAAGTGCAACCTTCAAAGAAGTGAGCAGGCAGTGTCTTTTGCGTCTTAGGCAGGTTGATTGATTTGAGTGATGTGCAATACATGAAAGCCGCTTGTCCGAGTCTGCTTACCGAAGCCGGAAGTACGATGGTGTCTAATTTGCTCATGTTTTTGCAGATATACGCAGGCACTACCTCTACGCCGTTCGCAAAAGTAAACGAGGTCACTTGCGAATTTGTGCTATAGAATGGCGCGCTATCATCCGAACCGATAGAGCAGTCTGCCGGTTTCCACACAATCGTGGTCGTCGGATTTTCTTTAAAAGCCGCGTTGCCGATAGAGGTAACCGTACTCGGAATAGTAATTTCTGTCAGTGCGCAGTTATAGAATGCACGCAGGTTGATAGTCGTCAAGCCTTCATGCAGATTGACATTGCTCAGTTTCGTGCAGCCATAGAATGCATCGGTTTCGATGGTAGTCAAAGTTGCAGGCAATTCGATTTTCTCCAACGAAGTGCAACCTTCTAAGAAACTGACAGGCAGTGTCTTTTGCGTCTTAGGCAGGTTGATTGATTTGAGTGATGTGCAATACATGAAAGCCGCTTGTCCGAGTCTGCTTACCGAAGCCGGAAGTACGATGGTGTCTAATTTGCTCATGTTTTTGCAGATATACGCAGGCACTACCTCTACGCCGTTCGCAAAAGTAAACGAGGTCACTTGCGAATTTGTGCTATAGAATGGCGCGCTATCATCCGAACCGATAGAGCAGTCTGCCGGTTTCCACACAATCGTGGTCGTCGGATTTTCTTTAAAAGCCGCGTTGCCGATAGAGGTAACCGTACTCGGAATAGTAATTTCTGTCAGTGCGCAGTTATAGAATGCACGCAGGTTGATAGTCGTCAAGCCTTCATGCAGATTGACATTGCTCAGTTTCGTGCAGCCATAGAATGCATCGGTTTCGATGGTAGTCAAAGTGGCAGGCAATTCGATTTTCTCTAACGACGTACAGCCCTCCAAGAAACTGACAGGCAGTGTCTTTTGCGTTTTAGGCAGGTTGATGGATTTGAGCGAAGAGCAATACATGAAAGCCGCTTGTCCGAGTCTGCTGACCGAAGCCGGAAGCACAATTGTATCCAACTTGCTCATGTTTTTGCATATATACGCAGGCACTACCTCTACGCCGTCGGCAAAGGTGAACGAGGTCACTTGCGAATTTAGGCCATAGAATGGTGCGTCGCTGTCTGTTCCGATAGAACAATCTTTTGGTTTCCAAATGATAGTTGTTGTAGGGTTGCCCTTGAAAGCCGCATTGCCGATAGAGGTAACCGTACTCGGAATAGTAATCTCTGTCAGTGCGCAGTTATAGAATGCACGCAGGTTGATGGTAGTCAGACCTTCATGCAGATTGACATTGCTCAGTTTCGAGCAGCCATAGAATGCGTCGGTTTCGATGGTAGTCAAAGTGGCTGGTAGTTCGATTGACTCCAACGAAGAGCAGCCTTCAAAGAAGTGAGCAGGCAGTGTCTTTTGCGTTTTAGGCAGGTTGATGGATTTGAGCGAAGAGCAATTCATGAATGCTACTTGACCAAGTCGTGAAACCGAAGCCGGAAGTACAATTGTATCCAACTTGCTCATGTTCTTGCAAATATATGCCGGCACTACCTCTACACCGTTCGCAAAAGTAAACGAGGTCACTTGCGAATTTGTGCTATAGAACGGCGCGTCGCTGTCTGTTCCGATAGAACAATCTTTTGGTTTCCAAATGATAGTTGTTGTAGGGTTGCCCTTGAAAGCCGCATTGCCGATAGAGGTAACCGTACTCGGAATAGTAATCTCTGTCAGTGCGCAGTTATAGAATGCACGCAGGTTGATAGTCGTCAAGCCTTCAGGCAGATTGACATTGCTCAGTTTCGAGCAACCGTAGAAAGCATCGGTTCCAATAGTGGTGATGGTGGACGGCATGGTGACCGATTGCAGGTTAGTTAATGACTCAAACGCACTCGTGCCGATAGAGGTAACGGAGTAGTTTTTGCCGCTGTAGTTAAAGGACGACGGAATAGCAACGGACGTATAAGCCTTATAGACTGATTTGTCCGAAGTCTGGTCTTTCGCCACTTGGGCAGTCGAACCGCTGAGGGTATAATACAAGTCGCCAATCTTAACCGTTTGTGCGACAGTCATCTGAAAAGTGCATGCAGCAAATGCAAGCAAAAAGAGATATAGTTTTTTCATAAAACATGTTGTATTTGTTCCTGTTCTTACGTCTTTGCAGGTCCTGACTTTCTTAAGGGCATATTAAAAAAAAGCAATACATAGCACGAAACAATGCGCCGCCTTTATGACTGCGAACTTGTCGATACTCTTTATGTTACACCCATTCGTATGGGGAGGGGTATATTTATTTAGCATTGGGTCATTATCAGATAAATATTTGGTGTTTATTGCGACATCTTTTCCGCCACTATGTGTGCTTATTGGAGTTACCTACACATAAATTATTTCTGCTTTATTATTTCCCAGTGACCTGATACTTTATTGCCAACTCTCCGAATAATACCAACATCTTGTAAACAAGCTAAATCACGTTTAATAGTTATTTGCGACACTTTCAAAAGTGGTATCATTTGAGCAATCTTAATGATATCATTTTCTTTTATCAACGAAACAATAATCTGTTGTCTATAAGTTAATTTAATAGTATCATCAGTAGTATCATTATTAGTATCATTGATTTGTTCCTGCTTGGCAATAGGTAATTTCAGTCATAGAAGCACACTCATCCGAAATTGGCTGCAAAATTAAGAAATATTTATCATAAATACAAATAAGTCAACTGGGGATTTACACATTTCTTTTTATTGAATGAAACACGTTGCTTTAATGTGCGGTTGTCGAAATGTCTTTTTCTGCGACCTGCCATGCTTCTATGCCGCCACTGAGCTCCACTATATTCACATATCCCATCGAATATAACTTGCCTGCGGCGGCATGGCTGCGGCGACCCGCCTTGCAATAGAGTGCCAGAGTCTTGGACTTGTCTAATTGTTCCGATGCTCGGCGGGCGAAACTGCTATCACGCCAATCGATGTTTACGGCACCGGCGATATGTCCGTCGGCAAACTCCTCCGGCGTACGGACATCCACTAAGACGACGTTCTCTTGTTTGATGACCCGGGCAAACTCATCCGGCGTCAAGGTTGGGAACTTAGGCGCACATGCCGCAAACAGCATGGTGCTTACTGTTATAAATAACTTTCTCATATCCACTGAAAAATCTCTATTCCGGCTCCTATTTCAAAATGACTGCGAACAATGCCGAGGTCGATGGGAGCCGTTTCGTTTGACGAGAGAGTCACAAGTCTCTACTCGCCAAAATCTCCGCTATACAGTTGTTTGCCACCATTCGCCACCTTGAGGATGTGTGCGGCAGTGGTACATAGACTTGGTGTTTGGTTTCTGCCTTATTGTGTAGAGCTTGTTCGGTCAGAGCTATGACGCGCTCGTTCTCCAATGCGGTTGATGTAGGCTCTAACAGCAGAAGACGTCCGGCAGCGCAAGCCTCGAAATACACTCCTCCCGGCTTGTAGAACCGCTCGTGCTCAGAGCCGGCAGCAGGGAAGCCGTCGTTCAGAACCACCACAACGGGCAATCCTGCCTCGCGCATGGCGCGTACAACCTGCTTTTCACCCGCACTGATTGCGCCGCTGTAACTCACCGCCCCGTCCTCAGCTGCCTGCATCGCTGATGCCTTCAAGTCAGCAATCTGCTCTTCAGAGGCATCGCGCGAACATTCAATAGTCTGCCGCTGTGGGTAGTCGAGCAAGAAAAGATTGCCTAAGGCGGTGAAAGTCAGCCCTTCTACTTGCTGTTCACGGTGCAAGCGAAACAAATCGGGGTTCAGTCTGCGGAGCATGGCACGGTGGGGGTTGTCGTGAACATAGGCAATCATGCGGCTCAGTTGCCCCTTTGCAACCAAAGTACGGATATACGGCGGCTCAAAACGATAAGGCAAGTGCAGGGTGGTCTCGTTTTCATGCTCCCCTGTGCTCTCGTTTTTATTGTATCCGGTGTTCTCGTTTTTATTGTCCCCCGCAGATTTAATCTGCGGGCTTATAGAGACGAGAACATCCTGAACCATAGAAGCGGCACTCGCCTGCTCTTGGGTATGTGCCAATATAATTTTATGCCACGCTTGGCGCATGCTGCGTCCCACTTGTTTGATTGAATATGGATGCTCTTTTTGTACCCACAGCACCACGTGTATATGGTCGGGCATCAGCAGTTTGGCACACACCTTGATGGCGGGAAAAAACGATGGCAGTTGCTGTATGTTCTGCGAAATATCAAATCCAATAGGCGAGAGTTCCACCCGTGCAGCAGAAGCATCTCCCGCCAACTCTCCTAATATAGGTGCACGGTCGTGGACAACAAAAGTGAGGTGATATATGCCTTCACCCTTGAAAATATCTTTATGTCGCTTCCAAGTGAACATAGTATTCTAATATTCTCGTTTTTATTTCTATTCTTATTCTCGTTTTTATTCCTATTCTTATTCTCGTTTCTATTTCTATTCTTATTCTCGTTTTTATTTCTATTCTTATTCTCGTTTTTATTTCTATTCTTATTCTCGTTTTTATTCCACCGCAGATTCTATCTGCGGCTTTTCATTCCGCTTGCCTCCATTATCCGCTTCGCCACCTCTTCGGGATGGTCGATGAGGAGCTGACCATGGTTCATGCCAGGAAAGACTTCGATGTGCGCCTCAGGGCAGAGCGATAGCAGGTGTCTGACTTGGGGCTTGGCGACAAAGGCTTCTTTCGTGCCATACCAGAAATGGATGTCTGCACCGTGAATGGCGTTCAGGCGATTTGTATATACCGACTTATAACCATCCACCACTGCCCTACTCCCACCCCATGGCCATGCTTTCTTGCACTCGTCTAACAGCACATCGAAATAATGCGAGCGGAACACTGCTTTCCAGAAACCGGTCCAGTGGTAGCATGTCCATACATTAGCTGCCTGATAGTAGCGCAGCGGGTTGACGAGCCACCGCGGCAACGGCAGCAACGGAGCGGCATCCATGATGGCATGGTCGATGGTCAGCTCGTTGCGCTCTAAGATACGCGACAGTATCTTACCGCCAAGCGACAGACCGTATGCGCAATCCAAATGACCGCCGTAATGCTCTTTAACGTATGCAATCACTTGCGCGGCTTGGTCATCTACCGACGTGAAACGCGTCTGCCTGCCGAGCGTGAACCCGTCCACTTCGGCAGCGATGATACGGAACCGGTCTTCCGTCAGCCTAATAAGCGGAAGGAAAATCTCGTATGACACTCCCAATCCGGGAATGAGAAGTAACGTCGGGGCTGTTTTGTTGCCAAAGAGTTGAAAGTTCATATCACCAAATAAACCTTAATTTATTGTTTTCTATGGTTCTCATTTTGGCAGGTCTTTCACATTCAGATATCCATGCGTACCGTAGTCTATTCCTGCTTTATGCGCTTGCCGCATGGCGGTATGGTGGTCGAGCAGGTATGTGCGCCCGTCTTTGACAAAGTGTCTGCCGGTCTGCTTGAACATAAAAGCGATGTTATTGGCGATGCACTGTTCGCGGATATGCAGCACCCATTCGTAGCGACATTCGCGCGCTTCCATGCCCGATTCTCCGCCTACTGTCATCTGCTCAAGCCAGCCGTCTTGCAACCATTCACCGAAGTCAATATCCGTCAGCAACGGCTCGCAGATAAGGTGCTTATGCTTGAGCGGCAAAGCCTTGAAAATAGGCATACGCTCGTCTGTTCGCACTTGGTTCTCCATCGTGCAGCAGATAATGACATTCTCCCAGCCGTCGCCCCAGTCTTCGGGTAGGCAGGCTGCGATGCGTTCCGGTCGTTTGGTGACGATATAAAAGACGAGATCCGGTCGCATCCGCATCATCTGCCATGCGTCCTCGCGCCATGGGTCAGCCTCTTCGATGAAGAAATCCGACGAGAAGCAGGTGAACACCGTGGTGCCCGATGGTATCTTGTATTCATGCTGCCTGTTGCGTTGTATAGGCAGGCGAAAAGAAGCCGTCTTGCGGACTATATTGCTGTCGATATCATGCTGACTATCGCGGTGATAGACGTAGCAGTAGCGGCAGCCCTCGCTTTTGCGGTGGCACCCATGCCAGCAGTTCCATAACGTAAGAGACATAAATTAGGTCTTTCATTAAGTGGTCAAAAATTGCCAAAAATTATTCAAAATTAATTTTTTCCTTCTCCATTAAGCAAGCAAGATATACTCAAATATCTAAGAGAAATTAGTTGATTTAAGAATGTTTTATTCGATGATTGTAGTATATCGTAAAAGTGGACTTCAGCAGCCGGTTTGTGTCTTTTTCAGTTGCTCTTTTCTTGCTGACGGAATAATCTGTTCGTGGTAGAAATAATTAGTAACCACCGGCAACTCGCCATGCTTGGCACGAACAGTATCATCATTACGGACATAGCGGAAACCGTTTAACTCACAGTATGAGCGCAGTTGTCCGTCCAACTCACTCCAATACGTGCGGTCTTTCTTCGTGTAAATCTGATGGTAGAGGTCGTCCAATTCAGGGTGATGCTCATGAATCCACGTCAGGATACGCCCCTTATAATCGCCGCGAAGGTTGAGATTCTCAAGCCACACAAGATTGCATTGGTGCTTCACACGCTCTATGATAGCCTCGACATCAGTTATTCCGGGGAATATAGGCGAGATAAAACATGTAGTGTCAACACCCGCCTCATAAAACTGTCGCATAGCCTCCAAGCGGCGTTCAATACTCACGGCACGGTCCATCTCAGAGCGGAACTCATCGTCTAACGTGTTTATCGACCAACTGACGCGAGCGTTCGGAAACGACTTGATTAAATCGAGGTCGCGCAGTATCAAGTCCGACTTAGTTGATATGCTTATTTTTATTCCCGTACCCTGCAACTGCTCTAACACGGCACGTGTGCGCTTATACCGTGCCTCATGCGGCTGATACGGGTCGGTTACCGAGCAGAAAAAAGCTTCCTTGCCGGCATACTGACCTCGGTCGCGAATGGGAGTCCAATTCTTCACATCAATAAACTCACCCCATGGCTCTGGGTGGTTGGTAAAACGCTTCATAAACGAAGCATAACAATACTTGCAGGCATGATAACAGCCCACGTAAGGATTGACGGCAAAGTCACCAATCGGCAAGTTTGTCTTACTCATAATCTCCTTAACATCAATCTCTTTAATCGCAAAATCCATAAATTATATATATCAAGTTTGTGGTTTCGTTATAGCAAGTCTATCTGTCCGGAGGCAGACACATGTTGCGTATCATGCTTGCTTTTCAAAATTTCTACAAAAGTACATAATTTTCTTGAGCTTACCAAATAAAACGACGAAAGCATTGCTTCAGTATGAATATCAAGACAATGTTTTATGTACATGGTGGCACGTGTTTTTCTATATATTGCGGCAATGGCATTGCCGCCATCAAGACTATGCTTATGTACATGGTGGCACGTGTTTTTCTATATATAATGCATGCTTTATACTTACGAAACTTGGTGGCGCAGGTAGTGTCGTGCCTCTCATATCAAAACAAGCAGATGCCCCGGAGGGCACCTGCTTGTTATCAGATATTTAATACTGATTAAAATCCCTGTGCGGCAGACATGTCGGCAACCATAAAATTGCCCAAGACATAAGCATATCCTTCTCTCTGCGTCATTTCTGCTACTCGTTCGTCGGTAGGTCTTTCCCACATGCAAACATACATCAGTCCAGCCATAGAGGTTTCAGATGTAAGTGCATATCCCTCCTCCTCAGCTCCAACAGCCTTGGCTTTAGCTATTGCTACTATAAACTCTTCTTGTTTTTCATATATTTTACTCTCACCGCCTTCGACACGAAGTTCGCCTTGCCAAGATTTTACCACTGCATTTTCAGGCAGCGATTTATATAGTTTGTTGTTTATGAATACTTCATGTTCTTCGCCGAGTTTAGGAACACATAATGTCTCGTTCCCAGATTTGGCAGAGTCGGTTTTTGGCATAGCGGGCGTTCTTGGTGGGGAAGAAATCGAAGGCATGGATAGAGCCGTCGAACACATCACATTGCGCCTTGACACCTGCTTCGTTGAGTTTGCTGATGTAGGTCAAGACCTCATCGCGGAACGGTTCGCCGAAGTTGACATACGAATAGGCAGGCGGCATACCGGCATAGTCGGTTGCGCATGAAGGTGATGCATACGGCGGAACGGAAGTGGTGCCATAGAGTTTGCCGAGGTACATCTTCCAGCCCAAATGGTTACGCCATGTGCCCCATACGAGTCCGTGGTTATGAGCAGAGGAGTTAGGACTGCATATCTCCTTAATCATTTAATCGTCAGTTGCCTATTACTTATTCCTCTCTGCCTAAAAGAAAGCGCAGCGGTATGTCTAAGCGGGCTTTCCAGTCGTCTTCGCAATGTGCGTGACCGGGGTAGAAGCGATACGCAAAATGCACGTCGTCCCATCCTTCATCACGTAGCATCTCGTTGATAGCCGTCTGTGCTTCAGCGTAATAAGCATCTAACGTTTCGTCTCCTCTGTCCATATACAGCATGCAGCTATTGGGCTTCAGATGAGTACGTAGATAGTCCCTGTAGGCATTCACCACTTCCTCTTTGGGTGATGCCGGATTGGGAAAAGCCAATGTACAGTGCGTTGACATACATGCCGCACCTGCAAACACCTCGGGATACTTGCTGAGCGCGTATGACGAAATCAATCCGCCGCAACTGCTTCCCATCACCCATGTATGTTCGCGGTCGGGATAGGTGCTATAGACCGAGTCAATGAACGGCTTGAGTTCGGTTACTATAAAACTCAGATAGGCATTACCTTGCGCCTTAAAATGCTTATAGACAGGCTTCCCATGCAGATATAAATCGCTCAGGTCGTCAGGACAATATTCGCCGATACGGTTCTTGTTGTTGTCGATTCCCACGACGATGGTCGGACGGATGGCACCTTGCCTAATCAGGCTGTCCATTGCTTCGTCAACGCCCCACTCCTGATGGTTCCATGCTGTGGTGGCATCATAGAGCATCTGCCCGTCGTGCATGTACAGCACGTCATACTGCATATCGGCATTATAGTCCTCAGGGGTCCACACGCGTATGGTACGAGCCGGCACGTATTGCGACGGGAAGTCGATATATGTGTCCAGATGTCCCTTGCTCACCTGCGGTTCACGTTGTTCACGCTTACAACCGACAATCACCATTAACGGCAAAATCAAAAGGAATAAACGATGTATCATATTGGTGAATTGTAAAATTCTTATTTCATTATTGTATTCAGCGTCTCGACAGACAGTCCGCTCATGCCTTCGATGGCGCCGCTCACGTTGAGTAGCAGTTTGGGGTTGCTCACATCCCAATGAAACGTGCCGGAGTCGCTGTACTGCGCCGTCTGAGATTGCAGCACATAGACATAGCCGAAAGTCCTGCAGTTTTGGATGAGGCGGTCGATACAGAGTACACGCTTCGCTTTGCGGTTAATGACGATGTTCCGCCAGATGACGTTGGACGGCTGGGTGCTGTGGGTCGGTGCGAAAGTGGTTTCAAAAATCATGCTTGCTCCTTCGCTGTCCACTTCGTAGTCCGGCAGCAGACCGATATATCCGTCGCTGCGGAAGCAGTAGGTATTGTCGTGATTGCTTACCGCCTTCAGTTCACTTACTTTGAAAGGTATGTCGTTCTGCACGTCTTTTGCAAATTCCTCGCTCGTGGTTGTCCGTTGCACTGCACAGGAACAGAGAGCAAAGGCTAATATGTAATAAATCGTTCGTTTCATCACTTATTCCATTTAGCGTTCATCAGTTTTGCATATTCTTCCAACGGATTTAGTCCTACAGCAGCCCGCCATATATCCACACTGTCTTTATCCAGTAGCGTATATACGACAAGCTCTCCTTTGGAATTCTCCACAACTTGTGAGCCATAGCGCTGCGGTCTGCCTTCGTGCATGGCTATACGGTCTTCCAGAAGTGCTATGTTGTCCCAGCTCAATTCTCCCTCCTCGGCGGCTTGCCGTAACATTGGATAATAAGCCTTTTGAAACTCAACATCGCTATGTTGGATAACTAACCATATAACACTATTATTGGTTCCGACTATAGTTTTAGACGGGAATCCGTATGTCTGTAGGATATCTTGGATTTCTATAAGATTGACAGAATCAGCTATCTGCATTTCACGAACGAGTGAATCCATCAAATCAACCGCCTTCGTTTGGTATGCAAACAGAAAATCGTGCCGTGGTTTCTGATCACGTTCGTGTATCGCTTGCAAACGGGCTATTAGTGCTTTGTCGTAATTCCGCTCGGACCGTTCCCGTCGTGCCTCTACCGTGTCTTTCAGCACTTGCCATTCGGGGTATTGATGTAATGGCAGAAAGTCCGGATTCTCCGCAAAGTTGGACATGTACCATTCTTTGTCGCTCGAAATCAATTGGTTGAGGCGCATGAATGCCGTGTTATAGTCACCTGCTTTAGCGGCTACCCCTGCTGCATTGGAATAGTGATAGTCTTGTAGTGCTGCATCTTTGGCCATAAACGCTTGTTTGTAATAGTTGTTAGCCTGCTCGTAATCCTGTGCCATATAGCACGAATCAGCCTTTTGTACCGCTGTTTGGAAAGGG
>CAMHKW010000055.1 GCA_946185835.1 uncultured Bacteroidales bacterium | reverse complement strand
CCAACGGTGACGCTTATGTGGCGGAAGGAGCGTCGCATACCGCTATCGCTACGCCAAAGAGTGGCTATCATTTCCTCCGCTGGTCGAACGGTGTGACGGATAATCCTTATACCTTCACCGTCACCCAAGACACCGTTCTGTATGCCCTCTTTGAGGCAGACGAGGTAATCAATTACTACGATATCAACGTCGTTTCTTCCGACGAGACGATGGGAACCGTTTCCGGCGGCGGCACGCATTTGGAGCAAGGCCAAACCGTCACCATCACCGCTACTCCGAACGAAGGGTATCAGTTCCTCTATTGGACCACCGCGGACGGACAGGTACAAGGTGCTATCTCGCAATGGATGGTTACCCAAGACGAAACGCTCATAGCTCATTTCCGTGTAGCTCCGCCCGCTGACGCAATCTCCCTCTGGGTGTGCGGTACGCAAGTAACCGGCTCCAACTCCGCCGATATCCTCGGTGACGGCGTCTGGTGTTACGACCACGAGACACGTACGCTTTCTACGATGAAGATGGCAACCTACAATATCGAGAACCACGGTTTCATTGAGGATTGGGTTACCGATGCGGACCCGCTGACCGTCGTCTTCAACCATTTGATTGATGCTACCTGTACCACAACGGATAACGTAATCCGCACGGCTATCGTCAGCACGAAAGGAATGACCTTTACCGGCTCCGCGTACAACGGACCTTCAGTAACTGCGAAAAACATGTACGTGGCTAATTTCAGCGATGTCTTTACGGTCACCGGACATATCACGACATGGCTCTATCTGCAGAACACTTCGGATTTCGGTAGAAATAATTTTAATAAAGCTATTCTGCTTGCAGGCAAAACGCCTTCGCTGGTAGTGAACGGCGCGAACCTTGAGGTACTTTCCGGCGTCGGAGAGTCAACGGGCTACAAAGTATCCAACAAGACCGACCAGGCTGCCAACCTCAGTCTGATAAATGCCGTAGTGGACGGCGGATCGATTAGCGCCAAGTCGCTCTATATATCCGATAACTCGCCGAAATATGAGATCAACTATCTCACTCCATCGCTCGAGAGTCTGTGTGCCGTAGGTGGTTTCAATAGCTATTTTGAAGGAACACATGTCACCCTTCGCGCTTATCCGGCTGCGGGATATAAGTTCGTCAGCTGGTCCGACGGCAATACCGATAACCCGCGTTATATGGTTATGCCGGCTCAGAATATTTATCTCGACCCGATCGTAGAAGAGGACGATAGCCAGACACCGAAAGGCGCAATCATCAATGCTTCCGCTACCGAAGGACAAGGTTCCATCATCGGCTTTACCTCCGGATGGTATGCCGAAGGCACCGAACTGACCATCACTGCTGTGGCAGCCGAGGGTTATGAGTTCGTGCAGTGGTCGGACGGCGTAACCGAAAACCCGCGCTCCATCACCGTCGAGGACGGCAAGAATATCAATATCACCGCTGTCTTCAAAGACTCAAGCGAGACTGCCGGCATCGACTCCACCACCGATAACCCCTCACCCGTAACGCATAAGTACCTTCGCGACGGCGTTCTCTACATCGACTGCAACGGCAAGACCTATAACGCTATTGGTCAAATAGTCAAATGATCCAATAAATGGTACATGGTAAATGAACAAATAGTACATAAAGTCCTCCAATGAACACGATATTAAAATATCTTCTTCCTGTAGGAATCATCGTGGTGGCGGTACTGCTGTACCTCTTCATCCCGGCAATCAACGCCTGGGTTCTCCGGATGTCACGAGGCTGGCAAGGCGCCCTGTACCTAACCGGTGCAGGCGTCCTGCTGGCACTCTATTATGCCTTGCTGATGGGATTCCGTGGACGGGCATTGGGCTATGCCATAGCGGTTATTCTCTTCACCGCCGGATGCATCTGGCTACTTGCCAACTGGGAGTGGTTCACGGATATGTTACAGACCCATCTTGGTACCTGGGGCATGATCGGTGTCCTGCTCGTATTGTGTCTTTTTGTTGGATTAGGAATCATGTGCTTATGATATTTATGACAGCTATATTATCCCTTTTGTTCATGCGTCAGGACGTGTGCGAGGCGGAGCATGCGTATAACCATCCGGTCGAGTTCATCATGCCCGATACGGCTACGGTGGAGGACTTGGTCCTTTTTCTGGCGGATTATCGCGAGCCGCAGTACCGGGCACTTCCCGGAGCCGGCGGCATGTGGTGGCACCTCTCCTATGACGAAGGCACATTGGCGCGGGTATGTACCGATCCCTTGCAGATCAGCTATGCGAATATAGACCAACACACGCCGCTCAAAGAGCTCCGCATCACCCGCATCTACGCGGTTCCTGCTCAGCAACCGGCACAATAACTACGATACTATGTTTATCAACCGAACTTTGGGCACTTGGCTCTTGACTCTTGGCTCTTTGCTCTTGACTCTCAGTTTGATGGCAGAGGTCTATACGCCGTACACGGTTCCTAACCCGCGAACGACGGACGGCAAGGCGTTTGTAGCAGATCCCGATCATCTGCTCTCTGCCGATGAGCGAAACGCCATTCAGGACGCCGCAGAGCAGCTGCACACGCTCACGGGCGTGGAGATGGTCACTGTCCTTCTGGATGACATAGGCGAGGCGGACGCTTTTGATTTCGCCTACGACCTTTTCAACGAATGGGGCATAGGCGACAGCGAGACGAACACCGGCGTGCTTCTCTTCTTCACCATGCAGCAACACGACATCCGCATCACCACCGGCAAGGGCTTGGAAGGCTTCCTGCCCGATGGAGCCTGTTATTATATCATCGCCGATGATATCATCCCGCTGCTTCGTCATGGGCAGTACGGCGCCGGTCTCTTAGCCGGCAACCAAGCTATCATCCAACGGCTCACTACCCGGCAGGCGCAGCAGGAGTTGCTCCTCGGCTATCGCCCCAAAGAACCCAAAGAGCAACCATGGAAAGGGCTGAGTCTCTTTGCGCTCTTCGTCGCTATGATAGCCGGCTTGGCGTACTGGGCGGCGCCGCGATGCCCCCAATGCAAGAAGAAAGGTGCGCGGACGAAGGACGAAGTGATCGTCTATGCCACCTATACCGCTTCGGGACGGGGTATCTATCATCATACCTGCCGGTCCTGCGGACATCAATGGGATGAGCCTTATACAATCGCCAAACGCACCCGTAGCTCCTCCTCTTCCGGTCGTGGCAGAGGATACAGCAGCAGCGGTGGCTCCTCCGGCGGCAGCTTCGGAGGCGGCTCCACTTCCGGCGGCGGTGCCGGTGGTAAATGGTAAGGAGTCCCCTCCGCCTCCCCCGTAGGGGGAGAGATTAAGTCGGAATAGGTCAACCAATGACTACCTATAACTACCTATAAAAATGTGATTATGAAAAAACGAGTAGTTATCATCGTTGTTGTCGCCCTCGTGGCAGGGTTGGCTTTCTGGCTTGCCGGCAAGTACAACGCCATGGTGACAGCAGAAGAGAACGTGACCATCGCTTGGTCACAAGTAGAGAATCAGTACCAGCGTCGTAGTGACCTCATCCCCAACCTCGTTGCTACGGTCAAGGGCTACGCAGAGCATGAGAGTCAGGTCCTTGAGAAAGTGACTGAGGCACGTGCACGGGCGACGCAGATGACTCTCTCGGACGACGCCACGCCGGAGCAGTTAGCCGCTTTCCAGGCAGCACAAGGCGAACTGTCGCAGGCCTTAGGACGCTTGTTGGCTATCGCCGAGAACTATCCGAACCTGAAGGCAAACGAGATCTTCCGCGACTTGCAGGCGCAACTCGAAGGCACGGAGAACCGTATCGCCGTGGCACGTAATGCCTTCAACGAAGCTGCCAAGGCGTATAACATCCTTATCCGTAAGTTCCCGAACAACCTCGTAGCAGGTCTCTTCGGCTTTGGACCGAAAGCGTATTTCGAAGCCGACGAAGGAGCAGAGAAAACTCCGAAGGTGGAGTTTCGAGATTTATGATTGCAAATTTATGATTTATAACTTATACAATTATGAAACGATTTTTCCATTTCTTTGCAGCGTGCGCGCTGCTGTTAACCATTGGTGTGTCATCTATATTAACTAAACGCAATAGAATCATGAAAAAGTTTTTGAAGATTTATGCAGCCGTGTTGCTGCTGCTATTCGTCGGCATACCACAGGCGTATGCCGAGATCGAAAGCAAGTTTATCAATGCCGACATTGATGATGCGAAGATTGGCGAACTCTACTACGAGCTCAACACCAAAACCCACAAGGCAGCGGTGGTGTGCAAGAATAGTGTTGGTTCGAATTTGCCCAACAATTACGGCACCTCCATTGATGTGCCTTCAACCGTCAAATTCCTAAATCCCGCCAATTACTACCAAGAGGAGGAGTTTACGGTAGTTGAGATAGCAAGGTATGCGTTTCATTGCCCTTCCAATGGTGATCAAGTTACGCATCTGTCTATACCTTCTACTGTTGTTTATCTTGGACAAGATATTCTATACAGAAATCTTTCGATATGTGAAAAATACGGATATGGTTCATATTATTTCGACAACTGCTTGGTTCAAGTTGAAGGCAGTACAGATCATGCATTACGAATTCGTCCCGGTACACGGATAATATCCGAACGGTGTATTAGTAACTTATCTGGTGACACTTATGTCAGTAGCGTCTATTTTCCTGAAGGCAAGATCACACTTTGCGGAAACATAAACTGGACTATTTATTACCCATTGCGGTTTATCGAACTATGGGGAACAGAAATAGACGGTTCTTTTTACGAAAATGAAGGCGTTTTAACCATTAACAACTATAGTGGCAAGATAGACTATAGTGAGGCAACCTACAAGTCGCTTAATGTGATGTATATAACGCGCGACATCGCTCGCTACCACACCTCCGGAAAAAACGCGGTATTGAGAGACAAGGTCGTACCTTTCCATTTCAAGGTTGACAACTTGTATTACGAGTTGCTCAACAAGGACGAAGCCGTGGTGGTGCACGACGATTCGTACTCGTCGTTGGGCAAGGTCGTCATCCCCGAGAAGGTGACCTATAATAAGCATACCTTCACCGTTACCACTATCGACCCCAACGCGTTCAAGAACTCATCTCTCACCTCCGTCACCATCCCTGCCACGGTGAAGACCATCAGCGAGGGTGCGTTTGCCGGTTGCAGCAAACTCAGCGAGGTGAATCTGCCTGAGGAACTGACTACCGTAGGTAAAGACGCTTTCTCAGGTTGCACAGCCATCAGAGAGCTGCACCTGCATAATGTCAGCAACATAGCCGCCGGTGCCTTCAAAGGCTGCACGACACTGGCAACGCTCAAATCGGACTACTCGGGTGTAATCAATGCCCACGGCACCGCCTTCGACGGACTCAACAAAGCCAACATCACCGTGCAGGTGCCTGCCGGCTATGTCTATTCTTACCAAGCGGATGCCGTATGGAAAGAGTTCAACATCGCCTCCAACCGCTATAAGGTGGACGGCATCTGGTACGAAATGCGGATGGACGGAGTACAGGTGGTAAAGGAAAAGAACGGCGAAGGCAACTATGCCGAGTTGACAGGCGCAGTAACCATCCCAAAAGATGTGGTATTAGGTGGCAAATACTACACCGTGACAAGCATTGAGGCGGGAGCGTTCCAGTATGCACCGTTCACAAGCTTGGACATCCGCGCACAAGTAACAGTCATCCCCGAAGGGTGCTGCTTTGCTATGAGCAATTTGGAAAAGGTCGATTGGCAAGAGACAGTGGTACGAATAGAGAAAGATGCTTTCAATAGTTGCGAGAAGTTGATAAATGCCAATAATTCTGTTAGCGGATCTGCACTTTTATGTAACGAAAACCTCACCTATATAGGCGATGACGCTTTTGCGGGTACAGGTTTTTATTTTGTCCGTATGAAATCCAATGTCACCACTATCGGAGAGGGAGCGTTTATGAACTGCCATAAACTTTTGGATATCAGTATCTCCTCGTCCGTCGCCAATATAGGTAAGTATGCTTTCCAGAACTGTACTAAGCTTACTGATATTTACAACTATGCACTCACTCCGCAACCATTCCCGACGGATATGCTGTACGGAGTGGACAAAGATAAACTTAAGATATGGGTTGACTACGGTGCTATCAATGCCTACAAGACAACCGACGGCTGGAAAGACTACCGCATCTTCACATCCTCGGATGAATGGGAAGATTATGAAGGCAATTATTTTTTCTTCTGGTTAGACGATGTGCAAAGAACGGCAATTCTTGCGCCGGACAGATATGCCGAGTCGGAGCTAAAGAACTACAATCATTTGGGCAATATAGAACTCGTATTGCCGGAGAAGATAAGCAAGAGAAACATAGAATATACGGTAACGGGCATTGATGCCGAAGCATTGAGGTATGCACCGATAAAGAGCGTTGTTCTTCCTGCAAGCCTTAGCGAGATAGGCGATAATGCCTTTGCCTTCTCATCTATCGAAGATGTGGTGTTCAAGACAAGCGGTCATGAGCTCAAAATCGGCAAGTACGCCTTCTCTCACTGCGCTAATCTCAAAGAAGTGGATTTGAGCGGTTATTGCACCCGTCTGAGCGAAGGGGCTTTCGCCGACTGCTTTGTGTTGGAGAAAGTCATCATCCCGTACGGCACACAGCAGATAGGCAAAGATGCGTTCAGCAACTGCACCAAACTCGCCGACCTGCAGCTCGGCTCTTCCCTGACAACCATCGGCGAGAGTGCGTTCTGGAACTGCACCTCGCTCTCGTCGCTCACCATACCCGAAAACGTAACGACGATAGGTGACAAGGCGTTCATGAACTGCAGCGGACTGTATGAGATATACAACCTCAACAACACTCCGCAGAGCATCAACGCCAATGTGTTCGGCTCGCTCACGCTTGGCAGTATTACCCTCTACACACCTCCTACACGCAAGGCCGCCTACGAAGCCGCTGCCGTGTGGAAAGATTTCAATGTCAAAGAGTTGAATGCGGTGGTGGATGGTCTGTATTACCGGATCAACCCTGCCTCCAAGACGGCTCAACTGACCTTTGGCGAGACGATACCGATGGCATACGAACATCTGAGCGGCAAGGTTACCGTTCCTGCCACTATCACCTACAACGCCGTAACCTATAACGTGACGGAAGTCGGCAATCGCGCATTCATAAGAAACACCAAGATAACAGAGATAGTGCTGCCTGAAGGAATAGTGAAGATAGGTTCCGACTGCTTCGAGGGAATGACCAACCTGACAGCCGTTAACATACCCTCTACGGTAACCTCTTTCGATCGTTTCGGCGTCTCCAACGGCATTGTGGACAACGACTACAACTACACCGACGGGCTGCTGTATATCGACCAATGCCTTATCAAAGCCAAGTCCACCATGAGCGGCAAGGTTACCATCAAGGATGGCACACGCCTGATAGCAGGCGAGGCAATGCGAAGCTGTAAGGAGATAACCGAGGTATCCATCCCTGAGTCAGTCCTCTCTATCGGTCCTTCGGTATTCACGAGTTGTAGCAAACTCACTGATGTGAACCTGCCTTCTACCCTACGCACCATCAGCCAATATATGTTCCAAGACTGCTCTTCGCTTGGAGGTGTCAAGCCGTTCGCTATACCTCAGAGCGTGACGGAGATAGAAATCGGTGCTTTCGGTTGGGGCGGTAAGGGTTGCACAAGCCTGTATCTGATGCGCATACCTGACAATGTACGCCGGATAGGTATGTTCGCATTCTGGTCATCAGCCATCAAGCAACTATGGCTACCGGCAGGCATAGAGGAAATCAAAGACGTTGCATTCTCTTCGCTCGCCTACCTGCAGGAGATACACTGCGCCGCACCTGACCCCGCAGCCATCACTTTAGGTATCAATGTGTTCGACCAAGCACCCGAAGGCGTCAAACTATTCGTGCCCTACGGCAGCAAACAACTCTATGAGGCGGCACCGCAATGGTCGGCGTTCACCGTAATAGAAGAGAACCCATGCATCGACGGCTTCTATTATATCCTTGACTCAGAGACCCACACCGCCACCCTGACTTATGAGATGTATGCGGAAGACGGGCTGTTCGACTACACCAACTACTCCAAACTCAACACCCAAGAGTGGGTCATCCCTGCCCAAGTGGCGTTCGAGAACGAGGTGTATGCCGTCACCGCCATCGGCGACTATGCCTTTGCACACACTGCAGTAAAGCGTATCATCCTGCCCGAAGGTATTAAGAGCATAGGTCTCTCAGCTTTCGATGGCAGCGGACAGCTGCAGGAAGTCATCCTGCCGTCCACACTGACCGGCATCGGCAAGTTCGCGTTCTATGAGTGCCGCGCACTGAATACTATATATAACAATGCCGAAAATCCGCAAGACGTACAAGACAAGGGTGTCTTTGCCGATGGTACCTACAGCAAGTTGGATGTGGCAAACATAATATTGAAAGTGCCGTACGGCTCCTCTGACAACTATGCCGAAGCCGGCGAATGGAAGGAATTTAATATCCAAGAGCAACCCATTTGCATCGACGGCGTATATTATCAAATCAATCAGGGAATGAAAACGGCAGCGGTGGTAGCACAATACGACAATGCTTCCAACTATGCCTCTCTTACATGCGATGTTCTCGAGATTCCTGCCGCCATTACTTTTAACGGCAAGCAGTACAAAGTAACGAGTCTTCAGCCCGGAGCCTTTGCTTATTGCAAGGGTGTGCAGGTTATTGCTCTGCCCGAAGGACTGACTCAGATATTTGATAAAGCATTCCGGAATTCAGGATTTATGGCTATAGTGCTGCCTTCGACGCTTAAGGTAATAGCACAAGACGCCTTCAACGGCTGCGAGAAACTGATCTTGCTCCGCAACTTCGCCACAGAGCCTCTTGCGGTGTCGGACTTCAGCGGTTTCACCAAGCAAATACTGCAAGTGCCGTTTGGCACCAAAGCCTTGTATCAGGCAGCAGAGGTATGGAAAGACTTCATCATACAGGAAATGCCCGTCTGCGTGGATGGTATCTATTACAGTGTGGATGACGAGGCAGGCACCGCACAAGTGTCCACCGACCATTCCATGCATTTCTACAACCAACTTGGCGAACAGGTAGTTATTCCCGAGAGCATCACCGTCGATGAGAACACCTACGCCGTAACAAGCATTGTGTGCACGGCATTCTGGAATAATACGGTGCTTGAGAAAATCAGTCTGCCATCGCGTCTTGCTTATATCGACAATCAGGCGTTCAGCGGCTGCACAGCCCTCAAGACAGTGGTTTGCGAGCGCTGGATTCCTGCACCTATCGACGCTACCGTCTTTAGCGATGTGAACATCTCAGAATGCGCACTCTTCGTTCACCGCGAAGCCGTAAGTGCATACCAACAAGCGGACATCTGGAAAAACTTCAACATCATCACTATCGAGACACCTATTATGATTGCCGGACAACCTGTCCGCGAAGAGCAATACGGCAAACCGCTTACTTTAGACGGTATAACAGGCGAGGTAGTCGTTACCGCCAACAGCGTCTCGCTTGGCACAGGGGCTTCTATCAACACTTCCGACATGAGCGTACCCGCTATCGAGCTCAGTGCTGACGGTATCATCAACACCTTCTTCATCAGTGGCGACGAGGCAAAACTCGTCGGCGGCAAGAACCCTGCTATCCGTGTGAACACACCGCTCACGCTCAATATCAACACACATCACCAAGGCAATGAGACGACCCAAGGACTGTCGCTGACCGTTTTGTCAGAGAGCGAGGACGGAGCGATAGTCTTTGAGAACGGTGTGGAGGCAAGGCTCAACATCAACTCGCTGGGTGCTTCGTCAACCAACAGCACCACCATCGTCGCTGCCACACAGTGTATAGGTCTGCCGCCAAGTGCCTTCTGCGACATTCACGCAGCAGGTGCAGTAGATCTCATCTCCAACAACGATGTATGCCCGATAGGTGTATTCAACACCTCATCACTCACGCTGCACAGCACCACCATGGTCTTCCCCTACGGCGGTGAGGTGAAAGACGAAGGTATCTTCGACGCTTTCGGCAACGAGACCTTCCGCCTGCGATTAGCACCTGCGAGCACCCAGAGCGGCAAGGCTTACCCCGTGGCATTAGGCGGCATCACCGTTACCGACGGCAACAAGGCTGATATACTCGGCGATGGCAACGCATCGTACGACCCTCAGACCAACACCCTCTCGCTTAGCGACGCAGAGGTAAATGACGACTACGGACAAGTGCTTAAAGCTACTGCAGGTATCAATCTGCGCGTCAAAGGCGAGAATGTACTCTCATCGTACAGCGGCCGCAAAGACGTGGAAGTGCGTCCGTGCGTAGAGGTGCAAGGCGATTTAGTCATCCTTGGAGACAAGACCTCAGAACTCAGCATCCTTGGCGGCGAAGGGGTGAAGTGCGAAAGTACATACCGCATGGAGGTTAAGCGAGGAAAGGTGTTCGTCATCACCATGGGACTGAAAAATAATTTCGCTCTTCAAGCCGACAGTCTTATCGTCAATGCTGCTTCGTTAGTACTCGATGCCAACTATCTCGGCAACAACAGAGCAGTGGCATGGTCGTCGAATAACGCTACCGAAAACGCAGGTCTGCTGCTGCAACATGCCAACAAGACCTACGGCAAGGTGAACGAAGATCAGATAATGGAGTTCGAGATACAAGACCCGCTGCTCTTCAAGGTTACCGTTGTCGCTGACGACGACGCACACGGCACCGTTGCAGGTGGCGGCTGGTACGAAGAAGGCACAGAGGTAACACTCACTGCTACCGCCAACGAAGGCTATAAGTTCGACCACTGGTCGGATGGTAACACAGAGGCTTCGCGTAAACTCTCCGTGGACGACGACTACACACTCACTGCTATCTTCGCCGACAAGAACCTATATACCGTCACCTTCATCGGCTTCAACGATGTTACATTAGGCTACGACTATGTATATGAGGGTCAGACTGCTACGGCACCCGTGCCACAAGAGGTAGAAGGCTATACCTTTACCGGCTGGGATAAGGCGTTTGACAATGTTCAATTCGACCTCACCGTTACCGCTCTGTATAAGAAAAATACATATACCGTTACCTTCCTTGGCTTCGATGGCGTGACGGTGCTCAAATCCGAGACCGTAGAGTATGGCGAATCGGCAACAGCCCCCGAGGCTCCTGCCGTAGAGCATTACACCTTCACAGGTTGGGACACCAACGACTACACCTATGTCAGCAAAGACCTTACCATCCATGCCGTTTATGAGATTGACAAGTTCAATGTCATCTTCGTAGGTTTCGGCGGAGTAACGCTCAAAGAAGAAGTGGTACCTTACGGAGGCAGCGCTACTGCACCTTCTGTTCCGTTCGTTGAAGGCTACGATTTCAAGGGCTGGGATACCGACTTCACTAATGTGCAGTCAGACCTCATCGTGACGGCTCTGTATGAAAGCAATGTGGTTTATCATACGCTCTCGCTGGCTGTCGAAGGCAACGGAAAGATATACTTTGGCGTTTACAATGCCTTCGGCGAACTGCAGGAGGTGGAGGCTACCGAGAAGTCTTACACGCTCGAAGAGGGCAGTCAGTTCCTCGTTATTGCACACGCCGACGAAGGCTGGCAGTTCAGCCAATGGGCAGACGGCGAGACAAAACAACAGCGCGCCGTAACCCTTACAAGCGACATAAGCCTGAAGGCAATATTCACACAAATACCTGTTGTCAAAGAATATACCGTAACATTCCTCGGCTTTAACGACGCGTTCATCGCATCAGTGAAAGTGAAGGAAGGCGAGGCAGCTCAAGCACCCGAGGCACCTGCAGTAGAAGGCTACGAGTTCAAGGGCTGGGATACCGACTTTACAAATGTGCAGTCCGACCTCACCGTGCGTGCCATATATGAGAAGATAGTCATTATCGACTACACCCCGAAGAATCTCAAGGTAGATGTTATCGACCTCGAAGGTGACCAACAGATATCGTTCTCGTGGAACGCTGTCGAGGGTGCCGCATCGTATGAGTTACAGCTCATGTATCAACAAGACCTGCTCTACACGGTTAACACTCAAGGCGTTAGCGAGCTGTCGATTCTGCTCTCTGTGGTTCTTGAGAACGCCTCCGGCTTCGAAGCAGGTACCTACACCTTATCGTGGCAGGTACGCTCGCTCGATGCTGAAGGCAACGCCCTGAGCAACTGGGCAACAGGCGAGCAGTTTGAGGTTACCGTTAGCACCGGCTCGGGTGTTGAGAACCTCAACAACAACTCAGCAGTTCGCCCGCGCAAGGTGCTTCGCGAAGGACATGTATATATCATTATGCCTGATGGCCGCGAGTACGACGCCACCGGCTCCGCAGTGAAGTAATACGAAATGCATAATGCACAATGTATTATGCATTGTGCATTATGCATTTTCTTGCACATATTAGCAAAAAAACGTACCTTTGCGACATGAAAAAAATACGACGACATATCATTTTTCTTATACTTTGCACGTTATCGCTCTTTTCTTCCTTTGCTGCCACGCGCGAGGAGCTGCTGTCGATGGTGGACAGCGCCTACCACGAAGCCGTGTGCGGACGGTTGCAGCAGGCGGTAGCCGTCAACATGGACGGTCTGGCACAGACACCCGCCGACTCGGCGGCGCTCCGGTGCGAGTTCTACTCGTGCCTGCTGTACTGCTATCACCGGCTGGGTGACTATACCGAGGCGCTGCGTTACGGCGAGCTGTGTCTCCAATATGACGAGCAGCACGGCATGCCGGAAGACCTGTCTGCGTCATTAGGGAACCTTGCCGGAGTCTATTCGTCAGCAGGCAAGCACGGTGTAGCTGAAGACTACCTGCGACGTGCCATCCTGATAGAACAGCAACTCCTTGCGCAGGATCAGGAGCATAGCCCCAAGTCACTTGCCACCCGCCAAGCAATGCTCGGCGAGGTGCTCCTGGCGAAAAGCAAATCGCTGCCCGAAGTGGAGCAAGTGGCTATGCTCTCCGAAGCGCTGAAACTCACAGACGAGGCTTTGCAAATAGAGCGGCAATTGGGACGCAGAGCACAAGAAGGGATGCGGCTCGCGCAACTGGCAAATATCTATGCTGCATTAGGTCAGACAGTGCGTGCCAAAGAGTACAACCGGCAGGCACTCGACATCGCACGCGAAACAGGCAACAAACCCTCTGAACTCATTATCCTGTTGCAGGACAACCAACTGCACAAAGCCTATACCTTGGCACGTGAGTTGGGGATGAAAAAGCAGGAATACGAAGCCTGCGACCGTCTGTATCGGCAGGCTGCGGCGGATGCTCATCCGGCTGAAGCACTCCAATGGCTGGAAAAAGCACGTGTTCTCCATGAGCAGATACAATCCGACGAGACTGCACGGCAACTGACCGTAGCCCAAGTGCGGTACGACACTTTCCGCAAAGAGCAGCAGATAGCAGCACAGCAACATACCATCGAAACGGAGCAGACCCGCTCGCGACAATTGCTCCTTTTTTCGATACTCACCATAGCAATAATAGCACTTCTGATAGTGGTTGTGCTCCTCATAGGATACCGCAAGCGGGCTATAGAAGAAGCCGCACGTTATAAAGAGCGGCAGTACACCATCCTCACACACGACCTGACTAACCCGATGGTCGCGCAGCAACAAGTGCTCCGTATGTTCTACCGCGATTTCGAACTCTACTCGCCCGACCAAACCCGTGCGCTGGTAGGACAACTCCTTTCAGGAAGTGACAGCCAACTGGCACTGCTACGTAACTTGGGCGAGATAGCGCAGTTGGAACAAGGCAAACGAACCATGCAACCGGTGCGTCTGGATCTAAGCAGTCTGGTAGCGGATACCGTTTCGCTATTGCGGAGCACAGCAGACCTCAAAGGCGTAACGATAGATGTAAAGGCGGAACGCACACTCGTTACAGCCGACAGGGAAGCACTCCGAACCGTGCTGCGGAATCTGCTGGCTAACGCGGTTAAGTTTGCCCCAAAGGGAAGTGTCGTAGAGGTAGGCACAATAGCTCCGAACACCTTGTTTGTTCATAATTCCGGCGAACCGGTTTCTCCGGAACAGATAGACGAGATCATGCATGCTACTACGCGCGTCGTCAGCCATACCGGCACCAACGGAGAGAGCGGTACAGGTATCGGACTGCTGCTTTGTCGCGAACTCATCCGGCTCAATAAAGGCACTTTGACTATTGATAGCTCACCAGAAAATGGAACGACAGTGAGGGTGAGAATTTAACAGTTTAACAATTTTCGCAGTTTAACGTTTCGCAGAAAAACCTTATGAATATCGCTATTATAGACGACCACGAACTGATTCGTGTAGGCGTGGCAGGAGTCCTTCATGACACTCCGCATACCATTACTATCTCCGCATCCTCGGCGGAAGAACTTTTTGCTGCTTTGGAGAAAAGCACACCCTGCGACATGCTCTTATTGGACATCCTTATGCCCGGCACGAACGGTTTCGAGGTCGCTAAACGCATGCGAACCGAGTATCCGGATATTAAAATCATCGTCCTTTCCGTAGATACCAAAGAGTATGTCATCACCCAACTCATGGCTATTGGTATCGACGGTTTTATCAGCAAGAACGGACCCTTGGAGGAAATACGGCTCGCCATCGACTCCGTCGCGGAGGAAGTGCCTTTCTACGGTCGCGACATTGCGGTACTGGTGCGCGATATAGCTGATGCCAAACTCAACAAACGCGCCTCAGCACTTCTTACCAAACGCGAACTGGAAATCATCGAGGCATGTTGCGCAGGCAAACTGGGCAAAGAGATAGCGGATGAATTCCACATCTCCCTCCG
>CAMHKW010000054.1 GCA_946185835.1 uncultured Bacteroidales bacterium | reverse complement strand
AACCGATTGGAAGAATCAAATATGCGCTGGTTTAATTCCGCCAACGGGTTAATATAAACAAATTAAACAACATCATTATGAAACCATCTCACATTGAGCATCTGGGTATAGCCGTTACCTCGCTCGAGTCGACTATTCCGTTTTTTGAGTTTTTAACAGGTTCGAAATGCTACTCCATCGAAGAGGTAGCCGACCAGAAGGTAAAGACAGCTTTCTTCAAAGTAGGTCAGACCAAAATCGAGCTCTTAGAGCCCACTTGTCCGGAATCCACCATCGCCAAGTTCATCGAGAAGAACGGAGGACGAGGAGGCGTGCACCACGTCGCTTTCAACGTCGACAACGTAGCCGAGGCTCTCAAAGAATGTGAAGCTGCCGGACTGCAACTCATCGACAAAGCTCCACGCAAAGGTGCTGAAGACCTCATGATTGCATTCCTACATCCCAAATCTACTTGCGGCGTGCTTACCGAAATCTGCGAACAACCCAAATAATAATATCCGAAAACAACAACTATTATGGATACACAAAAACTGCAAAAACTCATCGACTCACGAGAGAAGGCGATGGCTGGCGGCGGAGAAGCTGCCGTAGAAAAACACCACGCCAAAGGTAGCTATACCGCACGCGAGCGAATCAACATGCTACTCGACGAAGGCTCGTTCGAAGAAGTCGACATGTTCCTCACTCACCGTTGCACCGACTTCGGAATGGAGAAGAAAGTGTTCTTGGGCGACGGCGTCGCTTGCGGATCGGGCACCATCGACGGACGACTCGTCTTCGTCTTCGCACAAGACGCTACTGTCATCGGCGGCTCACTGTCGGAAACAATGGCACAGAAAATATGCCACGTCATGGATATGGCTATGAAACTCGGAGCACCTATCATCGGACTCAACGACTCCGGTGGAGCACGTATTCAAGAAGGTGCATGCGCACTCGCCGGATATGCCGAGATCTTCGAACGTAACATCTTGGCGTCGGGCGTCGTTCCTCAGATAAGCGTCATCTTCGGGCCCTGCGCAGGTGGAGCCGTCTATTCACCCGCACTCACCGACTTCATCATGATGACCGAGCAGAACTCGTATATGTTCATCACCGGACCTAAAGTAGTGAAATCGGTTACCGGAGAAGACGTCACCGTCGAACAACTCGGTGGAGCCAAAGTGCATGCCACCAAGTCAGGCGTCACTCACTTCGTGGCTGCTACCGAAGAAGATGCCATTGAGCAAGTGCGTCGACTCGTTTCCTTCATCCCACAAAACAATATGGAGGAAGCACCTCTCTACGAATGCCACGACGACCCCGCACGTATCGAAGACAGCCTCAACGAGATAGTGCCCGACGACCCCAACAAACCATACAACATGAAAGACATCATCATGACTATCGTCGACGATGGCGACTTCATGGAGGTTCAGAAAGACTACGCCAAGAATATCATCTGCGGCTTCGCACGCTTCAACGGACGCTCTACTGGTATCATCGCCAACCAACCCAACTGGCTCGCCGGAGTGCTCGACTGCGACGCCTCACGTAAGGCTGCACGTTTCGTTCGTTTCTGCGACGCATTCAACATACAGATTCTAACTCTCGTCGACGTCCCCGGATTCCTCTGCGGTACCGGACAAGAGTACGCAGGTATCATCGACCATGGCGCCAAACTCATGTTCGCATACGGAGAAGCTACAGTGCCTAAGGTTACCATCACCGTACGTAAGTCCTACGGCGGTAGCCATATCGTCATGTCGTGCAAACAGCTCAGAGGCGACATGTGCTACGCTTGGCCCAACGCCGAGATAGCCGTCATGGGTGCAAGCGGTGCCGTCGGTGTACTACAAGCCAAAGCACTCAAAGCCATCGAAGACCCCGAAGAGAAAAAACGTTTCATAGCTGAGAAAGAGGCTGAGTACAAAGACAAGTTCGCTTCTCCTTATCAGGCTGCCAACCGAGGATATATCGACGACGTCATCGAGCCGCGCAACACGCGTGCACGTATCATCAGAGCATTCGAAATGCTGCAGACCAAACGTCTGACCAACCCGCTCAAGAAACACTCGAACATACCATTGTAACAAACAGCTAAATACAGAATAATATGATACTTTTAGCAGCCAACTGGTCACATATCATCATGGTTACCTTACTTGGTTTTGCGCTGGTACTCGTTCTGCTCGTTGCACTCATCTACATTCTTAAATTCTTCGGCTTCCTGATGCGACCACGCATCAAAGTCGAAAAAACCGCCGAAGTAGGAGAAGAAGTAGGTAGTGCACGCAAACAATCCTCTGAGCATATCACACTCACAGGTAATGCCACAGCAGCTATTGCCATGTCGCTACACCTATACTACAACAGTATACACGACGAGGAACCTACCAAAGTGACTATAAAGAAAGTAGAACGCAGATATTCACCTTGGAACTCCAAACTCTACGGTATGAACAACCTGCACAGATGACCAAACAACTAAAGCATTTCAACAATGAAACAATTTAAATTTATCATCGATGGTCATAAGTATTCGACCACCGTCAACGAAATAGGTCCTAACTTAGCCGAGGTTACCGTCAACGGAACTTCCTTCAAGGTTGAGATCGAAATAGAAGAGCAGAAGGCTATGCCCCGTCCTGCCAACACCATTCAAGGCGTCGGCAAAGTCGTCAACTCGGCACAGAGCGGAAAACAAGCACAAGCCGGCAGCGTACAAGTCGTTAAGTCACCACTCCCCGGAAGCATCATCAAAGTCAACGTCAAGGTCGGCAGCAAAGTAGCTGTTGGCGACGAACTGCTCACCATGGAGTCCATGAAGATGGAAAACAGCATCAAAGCCGAAGTGGCAGGAACAGTCAAATCAGTATTCGCGGAGCCGGGAAAGAACGTCATGCAAGAAGACCGACTCCTCGAAATCGAAACCGAAGCACAAGCTGCCGCTCCCGCTACACAACCCGCTGCGCAACCCGCGCAACCTAAGGCACAACCTGCCGCTGCACCCAAGCCCGCAGCACCCGCAGGTGGCGTGAAAGTCAAATCACCACTGCCCGGCTCCGTCATCAAAGTGTTAGTGCAAGAAGGACAAGCCGTCAAGAAAGGAGACACGCTGCTCTCACTCGAGTCCATGAAGATGGAAAACGCTATCATGGCTGAGCAAGACGGTACTGTAAAGCAGATCCTCGTCGCTCCCGGACAAAACGTAATGCAAGACGACCTGCTCATCGTTCTCGAATAGTCATCTATCAGACAACAAAACTATTATGAAACATTTCAGATATCTTTTTCTTGCCATCACACTGCTATTTGCGTTTGCCGGACAAGCACAAGAAGTAGCTGTAACCGACGAACTCGAAACCTCGCAGGTCGCAGCCGAAGTGCAGCAAGACATAGCCGAAGAGGCTGATGCCGTTGCTACCGTCGCAACACAAACGGCTGATAGCAATGTGTGGGAAGACATAGCTCATTTCTTCGAGACAATGGGCATCGTCAGAGTCTTCGACGGCAACGCCGACTCCGGAGACTGGAGACAGCTTATCATGCTGCTCATCTCCTTCTTCTTGCTCTATCTTGCCATCAAAAAGCAATACGAACCACTACTGCTCTTGCCTATCGCCTTTGGTATGCTTCTGACCAACCTGCCGGGAGCCGGCATGTTCCACTCTGAGCTGTGGTCAGCCTTCCTCGACCCCGAAAGCCCGGCTTACCATAGCTACGGAGCCATACTCAAAGAGGGAGGACTGCTCGACGTATTATATATAGGTGTCAAGGCAGGAGTATATCCTTGCCTCATCTTCATCGGCGTAGGTGCCATGACCGACTTCGGACCGCTCATCGCCAATCCTAAGTCGCTCTTGCTCGGAGCAGCCGCACAGGTAGGTATCTTCATCACCTTCCTTTGCGCCAACGCTTTAGGCTTCACCGAAGCTCAGGCAGGCTCGATAGCCATCATCGGTGGCGCCGACGGACCTACCTCTATCTTCCTCACATCCAGACTCGCTCCCGAACTGCTCGGACCTATCGCCATCGCTGCTTACTCCTATATGGCACTCGTACCCGTCATTCAGCCGCCTATCATGCGACTGCTAACCACCAAACAAGAACGTGCCATCAAGATGAAACAGCTGCGCTCCGTCTCCAAAACCGAGAAGATAGTCTTCCCTATTATGGTCACCACCGTGGTCGCTCTCATACTGCCCGACGCAGCACCGCTAATCGGATGCCTCATGCTCGGTAACCTGATGAAAGAATGTGGTGTCGTCGACCGTCTGTCGAAGACTGCGCAGAACGAGCTGATGAACATCGTCGTCATCTTCCTCGGATTGTCGGTGGGCGCTACAGCCACTGGCTCTTCGTTCCTCAACATACAGACCATACTCATCCTCATCATGGGTATCATAGCCTTCGGTCTGGGTTCGGCAGGTGGAGTACTGCTCGCCAAGCTGATGAACGTATTCTCCAAAGAGAAGATCAACCCGCTTATCGGATCTGCAGGCGTTAGTGCAGTGCCTATGGCAGCACGCGTCAGCCAGCAAGTCGGACAAGAAGAGAACCCCGGCAACTTCCTTCTGATGCACGCCATGGGACCCAACGTGGCAGGTGTCATCGGTAGCGCAGTAGCAGCAGGTCTGCTTCTCAGCTTCCTCGGATAACAGCCAAGGCAGCTAACAACTGACACGGATTTTTCAACGTAAAACAAAAAGCAGAGACTTCACTCGAAGCCTCTGCTTTGTTTTTCAAAAATCTCAATATCCCAATCACTCGACATCCCGGTTCCCCGAAAATCATAAATCGCTTTCACGGAATCCCGAAGTACCTTACACCTCCGACAGCTCTAACCACCGCATCTCCTTCTCATCGAGCTGTCGGCACACCTGCTCATAACGCTCAGAGAGCGCTACCACCTGCTCGGAGGAAAGCATCTGTCCCGACAGCTGCTGTTCCAACTGCGACTTCTCCGACTCCAACAAAGGCATCTCCTCCTCCAGCGATGCCATCTCCTGCTTCTCCTTATAACTCAGCTTGCGAGGACGCTCACCATCACTCAGACGAGGCTTCGAAGAAGCAGACTGAGAAGCAGACTTAGCCTCTGACTGAGAAGCAGAAGACGCCACGAGTCTCGACTTCCGGGACTCACGATATTGGGTGTAGTTACCCGGGAAATCGTCAATCACGGCATCACCACGAAAGACAAACAGATGGTCGACGACCTTATCCATGAAATAGCGGTCGTGACTAACTACAATAAGGCAGCCCTTGAAGTCGCGCAGATACTGCTCGAGGATATTCAAAGTGGGAATATCGAGGTCGTTGGTAGGCTCGTCAAGTATCAAAAAATTCGGGTTCTCAAGCAACACCATACATAGGTGCAGACGCTGACGCTCGCCGCCGGACAGCTTCTCAACGTAGTCGTACTGCTGTTGAGGAGAAAACAAGAAATGCTGCAAGAACTGAGAAGCCGACAGCTTCTTGCCACCACCCAACTCTATATATTCCGCCTTGTCTCTGACGAGGTCGATAACGCGCTTGCCCTCGTCTGCCACAAGCTGTGTCTGGCTGAAATAGCCGAAACGCACCGTCTGACCGATAGAGAAATGGCCGCTGTCGACGGGTTCAAGACCTAACAGCAGTTTGATAAAAGTAGACTTACCGGTGCCGTTGTCGCCTATGATGCCAAGCTTCTCGTATCGCGAGAAGACGTACGAGAAGTCATCGAGAATACGAAGTTTCCCATCCTGAAACGACTTCGACACGTGCTTCGCCTCGAATATCTTACTACCTATGTAGTTAGCCTTCACGTCGAGTCTGACCTGCTCGCTCTGTATCTGCTGCTTGGCTCGCTGCTCTATCTGCTCGAAACGGTCGACGCGATACTGCGCCTTATGACCACGAGCCTGAGGCATGCGACGTATCCATTCCAACTCCGTCCGATAAAGGTTACGATAGCGCTCCGTCTCGGCGTTCATCACCTCGATACGCTGCTCCCGACGGTCTAAATAATAGCTGTAGTTTCCCTGATAGGCATACATCACCTGATTGTCGATTTCGAGAATACGAGTGCACACATCGTCAAGGAAATAGCGGTCGTGGGTAACCATCAGAAGAGTGATACCGGACTGAGTGAGGAAGTCCTCGAGCCACTCTACCATACTGAGGTCGAGGTGGTTAGTAGGCTCATCTAAGATAAGGACATCCGTCTCAAGCGCCAACACCTGAGCAAGAGCCACACGCTTCAGACCACCACCGCTCAGCTCACCGAGACGACGGTCGAAGTCAGGCAGACCCAAACGCGTAAGTATACGTCTCGCTTGAAGCTCATAACGGTCGACATGCAGCTCCGGACGGCGAGACTCAATATAATCGCCAATACTCAGCTGCAAAGGCATCGCAGGTTGCTGGGGCAGATAACCTATCGTCAGACCGCTGCGAGTCACTATGCTGCCGCTATCGCTCTCGCCACTGCCGGCTATGATGTCCAGCAGCGTCGACTTACCCACTCCGTTGCGGGCTACCAACGCCACACGCTCGCCCTGACCAAGGGTAAAAGACACGTCGTGAAACAGCACTTTGTCGCCTACCGACTTCTTCAACGAGTCGACTTGTATGTAAGGTATCGGTGTCACTTAGGTTGAGAGTTAAGCATCGTTACATCCACATGAGGATATGCAAAGTTAATGCCGTTTTCAGGCAACAGTGTGTAGATACGCTCGTTAAGGCTATATGTCACCGACCAGAAATCCTCATTCTTGACAAAAGCACGAACTACAAAAGAGATATCGCTCGAATTGAGCGTCTTTAGCTCCACCAACGGGTCGTCAGCACCCTCGGTCGACTTATCCAACACACGCGCGTCGGACCTGATAATGCTAAGTATCAACTCACGACACTCGTCAACACGAGTTCCGTATTCCACACTCACAAGCATATCTATACGCCTAATGGGCAGAGCCGAGAAGTTATCAATCACACCATTAGACAGCGACCCGTTGGGCAACACCACCTCACGGTTGTCGATAGTCTTGATCTTGGTACTTACAATACTCACCTCCGTTACCGTTCCTTGAAAGCCTAAGGCGGAAATCCAATCTCCAACCTTAAAAGGCTTGAAGATGAGTATCATGATACCACCTGCAAAATTCTGAACCGTACCCGAAAGAGCCATACCTATCGCCATTCCGCCGGCTGCAAGCAACGCCGCCAACGACGACGTATCTACACCTAACGTACCTACCGTGATAATCACAAGAACGACTGTCAGACCGAACGATGTGGCTGACAGAGTAAACGACGCTACCGTCGGGTCGGTATTACGACGCTCGAAACGGCGACGCATCAACTGCTTAATCTTACGTATCAGCCATGCACCGACGAAATATATTATCAGAGACATCAACACCTTGATACCAAACATAATAGCATCATGACCAAGGTTGGTAAAGAAAGCTTCAGGGTCAGACTGCAACTGCTGCATCGCAGTCTCGGTGACGACTCGCAGAGAGTCGTTGATATTAACAGGTGGAACTTGAGGAGTGGATTGTAAAAGATACATATTGCGCTTATTATTGTTTTGTTCATCGATCGCCAACAGCCCGACATGCACACCACCATTATAAAAGAGGTGCACGCAGCCGTCACGATTAGCGGCGCAAATTTATGAAAAATATCCGTAATACAAAAATTTGCGTATTTGAATTTATAGTGTTAACTTTGCCAACTAAACCAAATAACTATCTCGGCAAGGCGCAACAACATCGCGCACTTTATGTTGCCAATTACAAGCTAACCTCACTATGGCACAAACACTTTCACAACTTTTCATGCTCGCCACCGGCTCGTTGCCCACCGAGCAACAACAGCTCTCAGGATCAGGCAGCAACAGACGTTATTTCCGACTCATCTCGCCGGAACAATCACTCATTGGAGTAATCGGAACCTCAAAAGAAGAAAACGAAGCCTTCATCTATATGTCAGAGCACTTCGCTAATAAAGGACTCAACGTACCACGCGTCGTGGCTGTCAGCGACGATAAGATGAGCTACCTGCAACAAGACCTCGGAGATACCATACTCTTCGACTTCATCGCCGACGGTAGAAAGACCGGCGTCTTCTGCGAAAAAGAAAAACGTATGCTCCGAAAAACAATATGCGAACTCGCACGTTTCCAAGTCAAAGGAGCTGAAGACTTCAACTTCAACCGATGCTACCCACAGCCCGAATTTAACCTACGTTCTATTCAGTGGGACCTCAACTACTTCAAATACTGCTTCCTGAAAGCTACGGGAGTCGACTTCCAAGAAGACAAACTCGAAAACGACTTCGAACGACTCGCATACATTCTCCTACAACCCCACCCCAACACCTTCATGTATCGCGACTTCCAATCCAGAAACGTCATGCTCGTCGACGACAAACCTTATTTCATCGACTTCCAAGGAGGTAGACGAGGACCACTGCAATACGACCTCGCCTCGTTCCTATGGCAGGCTAAAGCACACTTCAACCCTGAACTCAGGACTGAACTGATTAATCTCTATCTCGATGAGCTACAGAAATATATGACCGTCGACAGAGACGAGTTCATGCAAGTGCTACACCACTTCGTACTCTTCCGTACCATGCAAGTTCTCGGAGCTTACGGCTTCCGCGGGTACTTCGAAAAGAAACCGCACTTCTTGCAATCTATACCTTTCGCCATCGAAAACCTCCGACATCTGGTAGGAGTCAACTCCGAAGACTACCCCTATCTGGTCGACGTACTGCAACGAATGACTGAAATGAAGCAGTTCAAAGACATTGGAGTAAAAAAGCCATTAGTAGTGCGCGTCTATAGCTTCTCTTATAAAAAAGGTATACCCGCCGACGCCTCAGGCAACGGAGGTGGATTCGTCTTCGACTGCCGAGCTATCAACAACCCCGGAAAATACGAATACAACAACAAATACACCGGACTCGACGAACCTATCATACGCTTCCTCGAAGACGACGGAGAAATCAAACCCTTCCTCGAGAGCGCTTATAGCCTCGTCGACGCAAGCGTCAAACGCTATATCGACCGCGGATTCCAAAATCTCATGGTATGCTTCGGATGCACCGGCGGACAACACCGGTCTGTCTATGCCGCACAGAAAATGGCTGAACATATCAACGACAAATTCGGTGTAGAAGTGCAGATAGTGCACCGCGAACAAAACGTAGCTCAGACGCTACAAGCTAAAAACTAACACACACAGGCATGAAAGCTATGATTTTCGCGGCAGGACTCGGCACACGCCTGCAACCTTTCACTCTCACTGCACCTAAAGCACTCTTCCCTCTTTGCGGGAAGACACTGCTGCAATACCAAATCGACAAACTACGCGCTGCCGGCATCAACGATATCGTCATCAACGTCCACCACTTCGCCAGTCAGATAGTCGACTACCTCCACCAACACGACAACTTCGGTTGCCATATCGCCATCTCCGACGAGACCGACTGCCTGCTCGACACCGGCGGAGGACTCCGACATGCCGCCAAGCTACTGCAAGACACCGACAACCCCGACGAGCCGGTTTTAGCTTGCAATGTCGACATCCTCTCTAACATCGACCTCAGCCGACTCATCAGCGCACACCAAGCCGACAGCCTCGCCACACTCGTCGTCAGCCAGCGGCAGACACAACGATACCTGCTCTTCGACAACTCACTCACACTACGCGGCTGGACCAACATCGCAACCGGCGAACGACGACCCGACACACTATCAGACCTACAACTGCAACAATGCCAACCATTAGCCTTCTCTGGCATGCAACTGCTCTCGCCGCGTATCTTCACTCTCTTCGACGACATCGTAGCTCAAAAAGGAGAACGCTTCTCTGTTATCGACCTCTATCTGTCACTTTGCAAAATGCAACCAATAAGAGCATACATTCCCGACAACTACAGCATGATTGATGTCGGAAAGACAAACGACATCTACAAAGCCGAAGAATTCGTCAAGAATCACTCATCTTATTAAATAACAGTTAGTTATAAGCCAACCTTCTAAAAACATATATATCTGCCTATTCTTCTGTACGTTACACCCGCTTTGCTCCTGTCACCTTCGAGTGTAGATCGAGTCATCTTCGAGTGAACACTTGCAAATGGTTGATACTCACAGCCATTTCGAACCGCAAAAAACGCTTTTTCGGCATCCAACCACGCTTCCGACAACTTTACAAATTGTTACATAATCTGCTCCAACGAACTACAAACAACACTTTCGTTGGAGCAGCTATTGTGTATGTCAATAATAATTGTTATCTTTGCCGCGCATATTATATTTGGGCAACAAAGTAAGTCTTACCGCTACAAATAAGTCCCTGTAGCAACAAATAAGTGTTTGCAACAACCGTTAGCAATATAAACAGTAAAACTAAATAACATCCAACATGAAAAGAAACTACTTTAGTCATGCCATAGTCCCGCTATTGGCATGTGCCGTAGTGTTAGCCTCGTGCACTCAAGAAGTGGACATCAAGCACATGGACCACTCAGCAGACATCAACATGGGAGTAGCGCTACCTATTGGTGACATCACGCTCACCCTCGGCGATTTTCTCGGAATGGGCTCGCTCGCAGACTACATCAAAGTCAGCGACGGCTCTGTCTACGATGAAAACGTGCTCTTCTACCAGGATACGTTCGACATCTCAAGAACGTTCCACCACATCGACCTGGACAGCTACGTAGCACAACGTAAAGACACGATGTACCTCGCCTCGCAGCTGCCACCCGCTGCCATAGCGGCCGGCTATATAGTAGGCGACGGCACCACAACCATCAACCTCAACTACGACATGGTACTAAGGTTCAACGGCATCAACCAGCAAACGACACTCGACGACGAACGTCTCGACAGCCTGGTTATCAGCAATGCTCGATTCACCTCTACCATCGACAAAAACGACCTCGGACTCGACTGGGACGAAATCAAAGAGATTAAAATCACACTCGGCGACGCTTTCCGACGTGAAGGAGGCAACTCCTTTAGCCTGCCCATAGATGCACGTGACTTCGGACAAGAGATACCTATCAACGTCGACAACTTCACTCTCACCCTGATGAAGAACCCCAACGTCGACCCCACCACCGTGGGCAACGCCATCGACTCCACCAAGATATCCATCTCTTTCGTCTGCGTTCCACGCAATGCTCATACCGTCAACGTAAGCAAGCAGTCGCGTCTGTACTACACCCTCAAGCTCGACTTCATGGAGTATAAAGTCATCTACGGACGCTTCGCACCTGGCAAAGACATGCGCGACGAGAACACCATCGACCTCGCTAAGGAATGGGGAGGATGGAAAGACATCATGTCGCTAAACCTGCCATTGGCACAACCTAACATCCGACTCAAAGTAAAACACCACCTCGGAGTGCCTATCATCGTCAATGGCGACTACCTGTACGCCACCTCAAGAACAGGTGAGAAACGATATGCCACCTTCGGAGATACTGACGCCGACACCACACTCATTTGGGCTTGGCCAAACGACAGATATGTGCACCACGCTACCGACTACACCGGATTTGTGGAGAACACCTACACCTTCAGCGAACAACCCGAACACGGACACCTCGACAAGATATTCGCTATACGTCCCGACTACTTAAGCTACAAGTTCCATATCGAACCTAACTACAACACCGTCAAGCAAGCCAGCATCACCAACGACACCATTATCGAGATGCAAGCCATCACTACCGTGCCCTTTATCTTCAATCCGGGAGTCGACCTCGCATATATCGATACTCTTACCGATGTCAACATCAATAAGTTCTCTATAGACTCGCTGATAGCCAGCGCCAATAGCGGTGACGGAGAGAATATTATCGACACCATCAAGACGGCTAACCTCAAGCTCATCATCGATGCAGAGAACTGGATTCCGTTCGACATAAATGCCAAGTTCACCTTCCTCGATGCCAACAATAGTCCTATCGATATTGTTCTCACCGACAGCGTCAACTCACTCATCTTCCCCGGACCGACAGAGATAGCCGGCGAAGATGCCATCAAGCCGGGCAGACCAAGCGAGCCTAACCGCCTTATCCTCGACGATGTCAACTTCCGTAAGCTTGCCCGCGTCAAGAACGTAAGAGTGGAAGCCGCTCTTGGCAACAACACCGCCAAAGTGCAGCTTAAGTCAACCAACAAGCTGACCGTCAAGATAGGAGTAGTAGCCGACGTCGACGCCACACTCGACCTCAGTTCGCTCGTCAATAAAGACGACAAAAAGCAAAATACAACCAACGAGCAATAAAAAAGGAGGACACTACTATGAAACGTAAATTCAGACTATTGCTCGTCGCTGCACTGATGCTGTCGAGCACCGTGATGTCACAACAAGTCAACACTCTGTTCTTCATCGAGAACGCTCCATACCGACACTATATCAACCCCGCCATTCAGCCTATCAGCAACTTCTACCTTAACCTTCCCGTTATAGGTTACACCTCGCTGTGGGCAGGCAACAACTCGCTTGCCATCAGCGACATCATCGTCAACAAAAACGGTAAGATGATGTGGGCACTCAATAGCGAAGCCGGAGGAGGTGCTGAACTGCTACGCAAGATGCGCAAGTCGACAATGTTCGACCTCGACGCACAAATCAACCTACTCTCGCTCGGCTTTAGAATAAAAGAAGCCGGCTACTTCCACCTCACCATCAACGAGAAGATAGAAGGCGGAACGAGTGTGCCTAAGGGTATCTTCGACCTCGTTCTCGGAGGCGGCATACCAGAGCAAGGTAAGACATTCGACCTCAAGCAACTCGGCGCTAACCTCTCTATGATGACCGAGTTCGGCGTCGGCTACTCACACCAGATCAACGAACATTGGTCGGTCGGTGGTAAGCTTAAGTTCCTTATGGGACAAGCCAACCTCAACATGCGCAACCACCGCTTCGACCTCAATGCTTCGGTACAAGAGTGGGCTGTAGAAGGCTACGGAAGCATGCGCATGACCATGCCTGCCAAAATAATCCCATACCCCAACTCCATTGCTATCGAAGACCTGCAAAACTGGGCATCGAACGCAACAAACGGGCTCCAACTCAACGGCAGCACCATCAAAGAGCTGCTCAAGCCTGCCGGATTAGGTGGCGCCATTGACCTTGGTGTCACATACAAGCCTATCGAGCAGATACAAATCAGCCTCGGCGTAACAGACCTCGGCTTCGTAAGATGGAAAGGCGGACGTACCTTCCAGTACGACATGAATGCCAAGTTCGACGGTCTGCACGACATCAACTACTCCGACTACAAAGATGCAGATGGCAACTTCGACTCACAGATGCTCATCGACACAGCACTCGCACAACTCAAAAACGTATACTCTAAAATCATCGACCCCGACAAAGTCAATGTCGACTCAGCAGGCTACACTCTGATGACCTCCCCGAAACTGAACGTGGGCTTCGATGCCAACTTCTGGGACAACCGCGTAGGTGTGGGTATCTTGTCGAAGACACGCTTTGTCAACAGTCAGGTATACGAAGAGGTGACACTCGGCGCATCGTTCCGCCCGTGCCACTGGTTCCAGATAGCAGCCTCCTACTCCTTCCTCAACGGCAAATGGAGTAATGTAGGTGCTGCCCTCGGCTTCACCACTTACGAAGGTATCAACCTCACCGTGGCTGCCGACTACATACCCTGCAACTATATCAAAGTCGACGCCGACAAAGCATGGGCTTTGCCATATAAGACCAAGGGACTGAACCTTGCCTTCGGACTTAACATCGTCATCGGTCACAAACGCGACAAAGACCGCGATGGCGTGAAAGACCGCTACGACCTCTGCCCCGACACCCCACGTGGCGTTAAGGTCGACGAAGACGGCTGCCCGCTCGACACCGACGGCGACGGAGTACCCGACTACTTAGACGAGTGCCCCGACACTCCGGCTGAGGCATACGGACATATCGACGACAAAGGCTGCCCGCTCGACACCGATGGTGACGGAGTGCCCGACTACTTAGACAAGTGTCCTGACACGCCGGGCAGAGCCTTCGGTAAGATTGACGAACAAGGCTGCCCGCTCGACACCGATGGTGACGGAGTGCCCGACTACCTTGACAAATGTCCTGACACACCGAAAGAGGCTATCGGCTATGTCGACGAACAAGGTTGCGAGAAAGACTCTGACAACGACGGAGTGCCCGACTGGCGCGACAAGTGCCCCGACACACCTGAAGAGGCACGTGCCACTGTCGACCAGAACGGTTGCGAGCAAGATACCGACGGCGACGGAGTACCCGACTGGCGTGACGACTGCCCCAACACACCGAAGGAAGCTTCTGCTATCGTCAATGCTATCGACGAGCGCGGCTGCGAACGCGATACCGACGGCGACGGAGTGCCCGACTGGCGCGACAAGTGCCCCGGAACACCTAAGGGAGCTACTGTCGACAAGAACGGTTGCGAACAGGACACCGACGGCGACGGAGTACCCGACTGGCGTGACGAATGTCCCGACACACCGAAGGAAGCAGCACAGGTAGCTCATGCCGTTGACTCGGTAGGCTGTCTGAAAGATACCGACGGCGACGGAGTGCCCGACTACATGGACGCCTGCCCGCTGATCCATGGTTCGAAAGACAACCGCGGATGCCCCGAGATAAAACGCGAGATACGTAACCTCTTGAAGAAAGCTATGCAAGGCATACAGTTCGAGACGGCTAAGTCGAACATCAAACCCGTCTCCTACCCGCTGCTTAACCAGATAGCAGAAGCCTTCATCGACAACCCGTCGTGGCTCATCGAAGTGCAAGGTCATACCGACAACGTCGGTGCTGCCGACTACAACCAGAAGCTGTCAGAAGCACGTGCCAACTCGGTAAGAGACTACCTGATTAAAGCAGGTGTTCCCGAAGAGCGACTCACAGCTGTAGGCTACGGACTGACAAAGCCTATCGCCGACAACAAGACGGCTGCCGGACGCAAAGAGAACAGACGTGTCGAATTCGTCATCACCTTCGAAGAGGTAACATACGAAACTGTTAAGACCATCATCGAAGAATAATCTAAACAGCCTTAATAATGGCACAAACAGCCTGAGATTAATCACTATGGTCAACGCCATACCAACGAGAGGAACCTCCTGATAAAGGAGGTTTTTCTTTTATCCCGCACGGGGGTACGCCGGTTTGTAATTGGCGGCAATAGACGTTGCCCATAGCACTGCAGGTGAATAGCCTCTTCTTTTATCCCGCACAGGGTACGCCGGTTTATAACCGGCGGCAATAGACGTTGCCCATAGCACTGCAGGTGAATAGCCTCTTCTTTTATCCCGCACAGGGTACGCCGGTTTATAACCGGCGGCAATAGACGTTGCCCATAGCACTGCAGGTG
>CAMHKW010000053.1 GCA_946185835.1 uncultured Bacteroidales bacterium | reverse complement strand
GATTGAACCTTACGAGATCAAATATCTTATCTGGAATGCAAAACGTGTATTCGGGTATATCGGTAAGCATGAGGGGAATAAACTGTTAGTCACACAAGATAACCCCACATTTAATAAAGTGTTAAAGTGGTCAACAGGTCTATCCCGCGTACATTCTGATAAGATTCGTGGAATACTTCTTAGCATTATTAAGACTTGTATTCTTAACCCGAATATCAGAAAACTATGTGGAAAGGAGAACCTAATGAGAAATTATAAAGTTGTAGAAATCTCATGATAAAATTAACTTATATAGTATGTGTGTATAATAGTGCTACCACTATTGTCCGCACTCTGGAAAGTATCTATCGCCAACCTCTTTCTGAAGAAGAGTTTGAGGTAATCGTGGTGGACGATTGTTCTCCAGATAACTCGTCTGAATTAGTGTCCTCATTTGCAGTGGGACACACCAATCTTCAGTTGGTTCGGCAGAAGCAAAATCATCGTGTCGGCACATCTATGAACCTTGGCATCCGCATGGCTAAAGGTGAGTACATACAAGTAGTGGATGGCGATGATGTTGTCGGAGATTGTATTGTGGATACTCTAAACCAATGTTTGAAAGACGAAGTAGATGCTTCAGTCAATACCAGCCAATATGAGGCTGCGGATGGTTCTTTACATCCAATGCCTGTGCCTACTGATATGAAATTCCCGATGTCTGCAACTGATTTCTGCGAGAAAGTACTGACCGACGCACCTATATTCGGAGGAACACAGTTCTACATGTGGAGACGTGAGTTCCTCATAGAAACGAATCATCCGTTTGTGGAAGATTTGAAAATGGAAGATACCGATTGGATAGAATACCACCTATTCAAGGCAAAGACGATAGGCTGCAGCCGGCACATGACCTATACATATCTTTACAATGAGAACTCACAACTGCATCTAATGAGCGTAACAACTACAGCTGATGCGATACTACAGAGTTATCGTCGATTGGAAGGTTGCAAACTATACAAATCCACTTTGCCGCATTTTGTTAGTGTTATTTCGTATGCAGCGCATTGTCGTGTGGCTGCATCATTGAGATATAGAAATCTCTCTAAGTTCTGGGGAAATGATTTCCTTGTGCTCTACAATCGAATAGGCGATAATGTGCGTAAAGAATTGTCACAATACTCCTATCCATGGTTGGCTCAACTATTTTTGCGACACAAGTACATCACATTATGTTTCCTTTGGAATACTGTCTGGACTGTACACGTTGGAAGATTTATAGTCCGTTCAATTCGTAAAATCTGCAAACACTAATATCCCATGAATAAACTCTTATCCATTGTCATTCCGGTGTACAAAGTCGAGAAATTCATCGATAAGTGTATCTCATCGCTCATCGTGCCGGACGAAACGCAACTGCAGTTGCTTGACATCGTAGTCATCAATGACGGCACGCCGGATAACTCTGCTGTGCTTGCTCGTGAATGGGAGAAAAAATATCCTGACATCATCCGCGTCATCGACCAAGAGAACCGCGGACACGGCGGGGGGTGGAACCACGGAACCGAGCTCGCTGTCGGAAAGTACCTCTTCTATCTCGACTCCGACGACTGGTTTGAGACAAGCGAACTTAGCAAACTCATTACCTACCTCGGACATTGCGACACGGATATGGTGATGTTCGATGGTCAGAGATACTATGCAGAGACAAACCGGTATGAGCAGACCAACCGTCATATAGATTTAGAACAAGAGAAGATATATGATGCCGATAAGTTCGACTGGCTCGGTACAGGGCATGGTGTCAATATGACCTATGCGCACGACACTGTCTATCGCACCGCCATGATGCAGCAGTACCTGCCGCTGTTCTGCGAGCATGTGATGTACGACGATGTGTCACTACAAGCCATCCCTATCGCTATTGCCAAAGATTTCATTTACACTAAACTGAACGTCTATCGCTATTATATCGGTCGCCCGGGGCAGTCGTTCGACCCCAAAGTGCGAGCCGTGCGGGCAGCCGATGATGTGACGAAGGTGGTTACGTTTCTTTTAGACTGGGTGCGCCGCAATCGCCATGTGGTACCTCAAGGCGGTACGCGCGAGGCGTACACCGAGGAACTCTTTCAGTCGATGGGCACCTGGCATTACTACGAACTCAGCCTCTTTGATGCCGCTACAGCTGAACCACGCCTTGCAGCATGGGATAAATTCCTCCGAGAAAACTATCCGGAGATACGTCCAAACTACCTTGTGCGGATGTATCGCCTGCTGCCGTTTGCGCTATATCGTGTCTGGTTCAAAGCATATAAGCTTCGACAGCGGTGTGTTAGATATATTAAACGCAAACGGAATAAAAAATAAGTAGCTATGTTCAAGTACACCAAACGCCTCATGGCCGAGATTCGTTTTCAGTTAGAGTAATTGAAATGGGATAAGAAAGAGGAAGAAAAACTCTCCCATGTAGAAGGTTTCTCCGGACATGGCAGCATGGACGGCTTTCGTATTCATAAAATCTTCGAAGCCCAACGTACTGTACGCCTCCGTCTGCACAAAGAGCAGCTTGCAGCAATTCATTAGAGATAGTGCGCACTTGCGCAACACAAGCGTTCATACGCCCATGAGCAAACGCTGAATTATTTTACAGGACTCCGTGAGGTGTCCTTTTTTTGTCTGGTCATCTGCTTATGGCCGGTCGGGTTATTATGTTCAAAAAGACCCCAAACAACCACCCGTTTGGATGATTGTGATAAACAATCTTTGACATAATTCAATAAAAAGCGACCTATAAACGAAGGAAGTCATCTATATTAGAGGGTGTGATAATACGGAATGTTGCTTCCGGATAAGCGTTGGCAAACGCTAACGGACAACGAGTTTTTTTATGTGTATTCCATTTGAACTCAAACGCCTGCAGGATTCCATCCGATTCCTCAAGATAGTCAATTTCGGTTTGTTGCTTAGTGCGCCAGAAATAAGATTGCGTAAACGGATGGCGATAACTGATTTGCTTCATGCGTTCCGCAATAGCGAAGTTCTCCCACATGGCACCAATATCTACACGATTTTCTGCAAGCGAGAAGTTTCCAATAACTGCATTACGGATGCCCATATCCCAGAAATATATTTTTTTACTGAACTTGAGCTCGTTCCGCAGATTACGGGAGAAACTGCCTAATCTAAAGATAATATATGATTGCTCCAAAATCGTAATATATCGTTCTATCGTTTTAGCATCTATTCCTACCAATCCGCTGAGTTCGTTATAACTGACTTGTGATCCGATTTGCATAGCTAATGCTTTGAGCAAAAGAACTAACTTATCCGATTTAGCTACTTTATCTAAGGTTAGGATGTCTCTGTATAGATATGAATCAGTCAGTTCTTTAAGGATAACAGCCTCCTGCCCCGGAGAGGTTACCACCTCCGGATAATACCCATAAACAAGGCGATGGGGAATTAAACGTAGTTCTTCCAGAAGCGATGTATGCTCCGACAATTCGCTGAAGGAGAGCGGAAAGAGTTTGAACTCCCTCTTACGACCGGTTAAGGGTTCATTCACTTTAGATGCCAACTCAAAACTGCTACTGCCTGTAGCAATGACTTGCACGTCTTGAAGCTGGTCTATGATGATTTTAAGCTGTACACCCACATTGGGGATACGCTGTGCCTCGTCAAGCACCAGAATATGCTTGTCGCCCATAAGCGTACGAATCCTTTCCGCACTAACCGTTGTGAAAAGGGATTGGATGTCTTGATTGTCCCCGTTTAGCCATAACACATCCTTTCGCCCCTCTAAGAGCAGTTGCAACAATGTGGATTTGCCGACTTGCCGTGCTCCCATCAGAATGACGGCTTTGTGACTGCTGAGCATGGATTCCAACAGAGGAAGTAAATAACGATTAATCATAGGTTTGTCATTTGCGAGTGCGAAGGTACAAAAAATATCTGATATATCCAAAAGAAAGCGTAACTTTTGTGGAAATAAATCCTGAAAAGTTAATATTTTTGGGGAATACTATCCTTAAAAGTCGTCATTTTATTGAAATATGTAGCTAAATAAATATATAAAACAAAGCTATATGAGCCAACCAATCCTATCAATAGGTAGAGCACTTCGCATCGTCATGACCCCGACACGCAATGAAGCGTGGGTGATATAAACGAACAAAAAGAAAGCAAGATATAGATAAACAACAACCGACATTGCTGCCGGTTGCATAAAAAACGATCTTTGAGATATTGGATTTACCGTAGAGTAATAATAGGGGTATTAAGTGGCGAAAACGAATGAAATTTCATTGATTTCGCTGGTGAAATATCTAAATGGCAACGAAATCGAAAGAAAAACCACCGATTTCGCTACTCATTTCTTGTGTACGAAAAAAAAATTGTATCTTTGCAGCCGAAAGTCGATATGAAAATGTGAGACTTTTACAAAAAAGTCGGTATGAAAAGGTGGAATCGCCATTAAAAAGTCGGTATAAAAAGGTGTAATATGTATAAACGAAAGATTGAAACACTCATTCTGGAATGGAGGAAACAGTCCAAACGCAAACCTTTGGTAATTAAAGGTGTTCGTCAGTGCGGAAAGACCAGTTCTGTATTAGCATTCGCAAAAGCGAACTACAAGCATGTTGTCTATCTGGATTTTAGAGCTCATCCTGAGTACAAGCAATTCTTTTATCCAAATTTGGACATCAACTCTATCGTAATGCGTATTAGTGCAGCATTGCCTAATGCTGTTGTAGAGCCGCATAATACCTGTTTTGTGTTCGATGAGATACAGGATTGCCCCATAGCTCGTTCATCCTTGAAGTATTTCAGTCTGGACGGACGATATGATGTGCTTTGTACCGGTTCTTTGCTTGGCGTAAACGGCTATAAGACCAAAGAGGAACAGGCTGAAGAAAGGGAAGCATCTATTCCGGTCGGTTTTGAACGGATTGTCAATATGTATCCCATGGATTTCGAGGAATGGCTGTGGGCTAATGGTATTCGCGAGGAGCACATAGACATCCTGCGTCAGCATCTGAAAGACGAGACTCCGGTAGAACCTGCATTCCACACGCGTTTCCGTGAATTGTTGCTGCAATATGTGTTCGTAGGAGGAATGCCGGAAGCCGTAAGTACTTTTCTTACCACCCGGCAGATAGGTTCGCTGCTGACCGTTCAAAGAGAGATTGTCGAGACCTACAAGGCCGATATGATCAAATATGCACTCACTTCGGATAAACCACGTATCCGCGAGTGTTTTGAATCCATTCCAAAACAGTTGGCACGTGAATATAAAAAGTTCACGTATTCTGTCGTTCGTCCGGGTGCTAAAAGCCGGGATTATTACGGCAGTTTGCAATGGATAGAAGATGCCGGTATCATTCGCCGCTGTTATAATACGGAGATTACAGAGCTGCCTCTGGAAGGAGTTGCCATGAACGACCAGTTCAAAGTATATATGGCCGATACCGGATTGCTTGTCAGTATGTTAGACGATGGTACAGCCTGGAGTATTATGCAAGGTAACTTGGGGGCATACAAAGGTGCTATTTATGAGAGTCTGATGGCTGACATTTGGGGTAAGATGGGGCGTAAGTTGTTTTATTACCACAAGGACGGGGGAGTCGAATTGGACTTCTTAATGCGCTATAAAGGCGAATGTGTGCCTATCGAGTGCAAAGCTCGTACCGGCAACGCCAAGTCTATGCGAACCGTCTTGGCACACCCGGAGAAATACCACGTCAAGCACGCAATCAAGATAGGTGATTATAATGTCGGACGCGACGGCGCATTGCTAACGATACCTTTCTACATGGCATTCTTGTTGACGGATATGTGATAGATAATATTGATAATTGTTGTAAAAGCGGTAAATCCAATATGCGGACTTACCGCTTTTTGTTATGCAAACAAGCGGGAAATTGAAACGGACTACAAACAACAAAACTGTATGAGCCAACCAATTCATATTGTCATGACGCCGACACGCAACGAGGCGTGGGTGATACGGGCGTTTCTGGAATCCACCACACGCTGGGCAGATTATGTGATTATCTGCGACCAATTCTCAACCGACGGGACACGGGAGATCGTGAACGAGTTCGCGAGTCGAAAGCAAAAAGTCGATAGTCAAAAGCGCGCAGAGGTAATCCTCGATACAGTTTGTATTTTCTCGGAGGATTGGTTTAGCCCGAAATCATGGTTGACTTTAGAAATAACGCCAACGGAGCAGTCATATAGTATTCACCATTTTTCCGCCTCGCGGAGAGCCAATATAATAGAGTATAAGAAAACTCCAGTACAAGCTACTTCGTTTTTTATTCGCCGTTGCTGGCGATGGTTGGTCAAAAGAATTAAAAAGCTGCTTAACGGCGGAGCAAAATAAAAAGCGCGGAGTATAGTCCGCGCAGAGAGTTATCTTTGACATACTGATTCAAAAGAATAAATTCGGCTGAAGAGTCTCTATTTTTGTGCCGATACATTCCGAAATGATGGGTAAAATGTGCGGATTTCGGAAAGTATCTGGGCTGTTTGAACGAAAATTAGGGCATAAACAAGTCGTCCATCGTTAGTTTGTTAGGGATGCTATTAGCATAGGCATTTTCTACCAAGCCAAACGAAGTAATCATTACCAACCGAACAGCCTTGCGTGTGTTTGTCGCATATTTGAACGTAGCGATTTTATTTCGAAGGGAAGCATCATATTCTTTGGTGATACGGTACGGCTCGTCAGAAAACTTGATTTCGCATAGGTTAATCACATTATCGCTTCTGTCAATGAGCAAATCAATCTGAGCTCCTTGTTCTTGTTCGTCCTTTGGGCGATAAGTCCATGAATAAATACCGCACGAGATGCCGGAGATACCTAATGCTAAAAGTAATTGTTTTTCATGTAAAAGGCAGACTCGCTCAAAAGCCAAACCGCTCCATGTGCGATAGGTCGGTGTACCTATGAGGGTCAGCCAATTAAGGCGATTCCCTATTTTTGGATTGGCGATAAATTGAAAATAGAATAAGGTGTAGTTATCTATCAGCTGATAGCGGGTATCTTTCTTCTTTTTGCCCAAAGCGGTGTAAGAACGGATAAAATTACATTGCTCCAATTCTTCCAATTTGGAGGATAGCTTTCCGCCGAGATTGGTACTTAGCGCCTTGTCAAGTTCATCGAAAGTCATGCCGATTTTCTTTGTCGCAAGCGTGGTGACAATATCAATATACACTTGTGGAGAACGGAAAAGCGAGGCATATAATGCGTTAAATTCCTCGTGTAAAACGCTATTTTCGGTGAAGAATAGATTGTCAATGTTTTGCGCCCATGAGTAATCAGGTCTCAAAAGACTCCAGTAGAAAGGAACACCGCCGAACACCATATAGGTCTCCAGAATATCCTTGCGTGTCATAGATATGTTTCGCATCTGTACATATTGTTCACATTCCGCTAAGGAGAATGGTTTTAAGTATATTTGCCGGGTTAAGCGGTTATGCAGTCCACCATGGTTTCGCACAATATTACTGATAATCCATGAGGTAGCACTACCGCAGACAATAAGAATAATATCATTGCGCATATTAGCCCATCCGTTCCAAAAATGTTCCAGTGCTGTCACAAAACGACTTTTAGGCGTATCTAACCACGGCAACTCGTCTATGAAAACTATCTTTTTTGCTTGCGGAAGGGTTGATAAATGTTGCTCCAATAGATGGAATGCTTCAAACCAGGTTTTCGGCAGACGGCAACGCTTCATACCGGCATTGCGCAACGATTCGCGGAACTCCCATAGTTGTTCCTCTTTAGTAGCACTATTAAGACCGGAGTGAATGAATGCGAATTGGCCATTGAATGTCTCTTTTACTAAATATGTCTTTCCAACGCGGCGACGACCATAGATAGCGCAAAATTGCGGTTCATCACTTTGTAGTAAATTCAGCAATTCTTGCTGCTGTTTTTCTCTTCCAATAAACATAATTCTATTTACAATTTCTCCGCCACAACGGGCATGAATATTTGGTCATTTACAATTCTTACATAAAAACGTTACAAAGATACAAATTGTTTCCGAAATACGCAAGAAAAAAGTGAGATTTCGGCAAAGAACGAGTTGTTTAGCACAAATAATTTCCGAAATGCAAATTAAAACACACGGATTTAGGAAAGAATAATTGAAATTTATAAAACGTTGAATTACCGTCTTATCGAAAGCGAGATTCTGTTTTATTTCGCTGATATTCCATAAAATAGCAATTGGAGTTCCACTAACTGAAACTCCAATTGGTCGAGAAGAGGCGACTCGAACGCCCGACCCCCACGTCCCGAACGTGGTGCGCTACCAACTGCGCTACTTCTCGCTCGAAATCCCTATACAGAGACTTCAATATTATGTCGCTTCCGAAAAAGCGCTGCAAAGGTACTACAAAATTTTGAAACTACAAATTTATATCGCATTTTTTTAGAGTTGAGCCCTTACAAATTCATCATAAGTACAAATTAAAATCCCAATATCACAGTCTCAGGCAGGGTTCCTGCATACCTCACATAGACAAAGGTAAAACTCGTGCATACCTTACAGCGGAGGTGGAGACACCTGCGTACCCTTTCATGCAAACCTATGATAAAAAGCAGCTCTGTCGCAACGAATGTTGCAATGTCAGTCAATGTCATCTTGCAGAGGTGCAAGGTCTAATGGAGACTGAAGAGCGGAAGCGGCAGTAGAACTCTTTTCTATGTCTGACAGCGACTCCGACTCATCTGCCGCCATCGGCTGCTGCCCCGAAGCGTACGTCAGCTGCTGCGTAGAAAGTCTCGCGGCATGACTCGCCTTGAACTTGGAGAGTTGATATTGCAGCATGATGGCAGCTATGATAGCCGACAAGAGGTCAGAGAGCGGCAGCGAAGCCCATACTCCATTGAGACCCAACCAGCTCGGCAACAACAGCGACAGCGGAATGAGAAACAGCACCTGACGACTCAGACTCAGGAAGATAGACTTACCTGCCATGCCAATGCTGGTGAAGAAATTGCCGGTCACCATCTGAAAACCGGTGCAGAAAAAGACGCACAACACTATCCGCATCGCCGGGACTGAGATTCTTATCAGCCCCTCATCGTGAGTGAAAAGCTGAACCATCAGCTGTGGACACAGCTCAGCAAGAAGAAACACCAACGAGGTGACAACGGTTGCAGAGATGGCTGTCAGACGGAACACCGCCAGCATGCGGTCGAAGCGTTTCGCGCCGAAGTTGTATCCGGCAATAGGCTGCATCCCCTGATTCAGACCCATCACTATCATAGCAAACACGAAAGTCACGCGGTTGATAACGCCATAAGCCGCTATTGCCATATCGCCACCATAAGACTTAAGCTGGTTGTTGAGTATTATGACCACCAGACAATGTGCGAGGTTCATCAAGAAAGGTGCCATACCGATGGCCAGCGACATCCACACTATCTGAGGGTCAAGACGCCACATCTTACGATTGAAATGCAACATCTCCTTAGGGTTGCAAAATATCGTCAGCTGCCACACCACCGCCACCGCCTGCGACAGCATAGTGGCTATGGCAGCACCGCGCACACCCATGTCGAAGACAAAAATAAAGATAGGGTCGAGCACGATGTTAAGCACCACCGCCACTATCGTCGCCGTCATCGAACGCATCGGATGCCCCGACGAACGTAACACGTTGTTCAGACCGAAATAGATATGCGTCAGCACGTTACCTACTAAGATGGGTATCATATAACTGCGGGCGTATGGCAAGGTCTGATCGCTGGCGCCAAACAAACGAAGGATAGGGTCTAAGAACACCAACCCCACTATTGTCACTACGGCGCTAAGCAGTACGTTGAGGACTATGACGTTACCCAGCACTCGCTGCGCCGAACGTACATCGTTCTCTCCCAGTTTGATAGCTACCAGCGTACTGGCACCCACACCCACCAAACTACCGAAGGCGGCACATATATCCATAAAAGGCTTCGCCACCGTCAGTCCCGACAGAGCCATCGGACCCACCCCATGACCAATAAAGACGGAATCGACGATGTTATACAACGACGACGCCGTCATGGCTATGATGGCGGGTAAGGCATACTGGCGCAACAAGCGAGGTATCGGCTCGGTGCCTAAACGCAGAGTATCAGTCGACTGATGTGACATCTACTATTTTCTTGGCTATATCGGTAAAATACTGCGCTGCTGGATGACCCTGTTGCAACACTATCGGCACCCCGTTGTCACCCGACTCGCATATCGACTGTACCAACGGCACCTGACCCAGCAAAGGTATCGAGAGTTGTTCCGACAACTGTTTGGCTCCATCTTTACCAAAGATGTAGTATTTGTTATCGGGTAACTCACGCGGGGTGAACCATGCCATGTTCTCTATTATCCCCAACACCGGCACGTTGATTTTCGGATTCTGATACATGTCGACTCCTCTGCGGGCATCGGCGAGAGCCACCTGCTGGGGCGTACTCACCACTATCGCACCTGTCAGTTTCACCGTGCCGACCACTGTGAGGTGTATGTCGCTCGTACCGGGAGGCATGTCAATGAGCAAGTAGTCGAGAGCTCCCCAATGAGCCTCCTCAAGAAGCTGCTTTACAGCGTTCGACGCCAACCCGCCGCGCCATACCACCGCGTTATTCGGGTCGGTGAAAAAACCTATAGACAGTATCTTAACGCCATACTGCTCAACAGGTTCTATCAGCGAAGTGTCGGCATACGTCACCACCTGTGCCTCTTCCACTCCGTACATCTTCGGAATACTCGGACCATGGATGTCAGCATCAAGCAGACCTACCGACTTACCCGCCTGTGCCAATGCGGCTGCCAGGTTGGCTGTCACGGTCGACTTACCTACCCCGCCCTTGCCTGACGACACAGCTATGATATGCTTCACCTCGCTCAGAGCCGACCACTCTGCCGACTGACCGGACGAGTCGGTATCGAGAAACTTAGTGTTCACCGTCACCACCGCGTTCTTGTCGACATAGGTATGGATGGCTGCCTCAGCAGCTTTCATCAGCGAGCGAATGAACGGATCCTGATGCTTCTGAAAGATAAGCGAGAAACTGACATTAAAACCCTGAATACGGATATCGTCTTCGAGCATACCCGACTCTATGATGTCGTTGCCCGTTCCGGGGTAACGCACATGACGAAGCGCATCTATGATTTGTTGAGGATACATATAACGAATATTTGTGTCTTTGAGTTGAGAATGGATGTTAGTCTGTTAATGGTTTTCCTACTGTCCCTCTGCCGTATGACCGGTAGGTGTCGCGCTCTATCTCTACCGTAGGTTCGACGAGTGCGGCATCGTGCGGCAGAGCAAACTGCAGGTACTTGATTGTCAGTCCGCGCTCTAACCATTGCTGCTCGTAATGCGTCTTCAGGCTGTTGACGATATCGGCGTAGTCAGAGTGATAAAGGTCGGCTGTACTGCATTGCGCCGGCAAAGCTGAGGCTTTTAGCATCTCGCATGTGTAAGTATACAAGAAGTTGCTGTCGGTCTTCAGATGTATGATGCCGCCATCGATTAGCACTTGCCTATAACGGTCGAGGAAGAAAGTGGAGGTCAGACGCTTCGTGGCTTTCTTCATCTGCGGGTCTGGGAAGGTAAGCCATATCTCGCTTATCTCACCGGGTGCAAAGAAATGTGCAAGCATCTCTATGTTGGTCCTTAGAAAAGCCACGTTGCACAGATTGTCGCGGTGAGACTCTGTAGCACCTGCCCACATACGGGCACCTTTGATGTCGACACCGATGAAGTTCTTGTCGGGATACATACGTGCTAACCCGACGGTGTATTCGCCTCTGCCGCAACCCAATTCCACAACTATCGGATTGTCGTTATGAAAATACGTGCTATGCCACTTGCCTCTCATCTCGGAAAGGTCGGCAGCGGTACCTATATGTCGCGCCGTGCACTGAAACACGTTGGGCAGTGCTTCCATCTCGGCAAATTTCTGCAGCTTGTTTTTTGACATTGAAGGGTGTTGCTGAAATTGTTTGTATTGCTTACCGCCGCCTGTCTTATACTTAGTCAGACAGCATAACTCTGCAGAGTCGCCTTCGTAAGGCAACTCTGCAGAATGTGGGCTTTTTTTGTGATGGCGTCTACAGAATAGCCTCGTAAGAAGCAGCGTCGAGCAACTTGTCAAGCTCGGCAGCATCGGCTATCGTCACTTTTATCATCCAGCCCTCACCATAAGGGTCGTTATTGACCTTTTCGGGGTTCTGGTTAAGAGCTTCGTTGAATTCGAGCACCTCGCCCGTAACGGGCATGTTGAGGTCTTCTACTGTCTTCACTGCCTCGACAGAGCCAAAACGCTCTCCTTGTCCGACGGTCTCGCCTACGGTGTCGACATCGACAAAGACTATCTCTCCGAGTTCTGACTGGGCGTAGTCGGTAATGCCGACGTAACCTATTTCGCCCTCAACGCGTATCCATTCGTGCTTAGACGTGTAGCGCAGGTTTTGTGGAATGTTTGCCATAATAGTTATTTTCGGGGTTTGATATTAAGTTTCACAGGTTTAATCATATTCTGCGGAGCGAGTATGATGTCAAGCTCCTCTTTGGTCAGTATGCCGTGCTCTATCACAAGGTCGTATACCGCTTTGCCTGTTGCCAATGCTTCTTTGGCTATCTTGGTCGAGTTCTTATAACCTATGATGGGGTTGAGTGCCGTCACTATTCCTATACTCGATTTCACGTACGACTCGCATTTCTCTTTGTTGGCTTTGATGCCGTCGATGCAATAGAGACGAAGCACGTCAAAACCGTTCATCATGATATGCGACGACTCGAAGCAGCATTGCGCCATGATCGGTTCCATAGCGTTGAGTTCCATCTGCGCTGCCTCGTTCGACATAGCCACGCACAAGTCGTTACCTATCACCTTGTAGCATATCTGGTTCATCACCTCAGGTATTACGGGGTTGACTTTACCGGGCATTATCGACGAACCGGGCTGACGGGCAGGCAGGTCGATCTCGTGCAGACCGCAGCGGGGTCCGGAGCCAAGCAAGCGTAAGTCGTTGCAGATCTTATTGAGTTTGGTAGCTATACGCCTCAGCGCTTGCGAATAGCCCACCAACGCACTGGTGTCGGACGTGGCCGCCACCATGTTGTGTGCCAAGCGTATCTGCCAGCCGGTCAGCTGTGCTATAGCCTCGGCACACAGCTCGGCATAACCCGGCTCCGAACATATACCCGTGCCTACTGCCGTAGCACCCATGTTGATGGTCAAGAGTTCGTCGGCTGCCTCAGACAAATGCGGTAACTCATCCGACAGAATAGAAGCGAAAGCGGAAAACGTCTGCCCCAACGTCATCGGAACCGCGTCTTCGAGCTGAGTGCGACCCATCTTCAAGATGTCGCTGAACTCGGCTGCCTTGCTCTCGAACGAAGCTATAAGCTGACGATAATGCTCCACAAACTCAAGATACGTGGCATACAACCCAAGATGGATGGCTGTGGGGTAAGCGTCGTTAGTCGACTGCGAGCAGTTCACGTGGTCGTTGGGCGAACAATACTGGTACTCGCCCGGCTGATGACCCATCAGCTGCAAAGCACGATTGGCGATCACCTCGTTGGCATTCATATTCGTAGTTGTTCCGGCACCACCCTGTATCATGTCGACAGGGAAATGCTCGTGATGCTCACCCGCAAGTATCTCTTCGCAGGCACGGCGTATGGCTGCATACTGCTCGTCGGTAAGAAGTCCTTGCTGATGATTAGCTACAGCGGCACCTAACTTGGTATATGCCAAGCCACGAACGAACTCAGGATAGTCGTTGAGGTGAAAATTACTGATCGGGAAGTTCTCTATTCCGCGGAGGGTCTGTACTCCGTACAATGCCGATTGTGGCACTTCAACCTCACCTAAAAGGTCGCTTTCTTTGCGTGTTGTGTTAGAGGTATTCATTACGTTTTGTGTCGTTATTCAATAATTCTGCAAAATTACAAAAATAGTCTGATTTGGCAAAGATATTTTGTCGATAGCCTATTTTTTTTTATCTTTGCACCGCTCAATGGAGCAGTCGCCCTGCCGACTACCACGCCACCCGGGAACGTGAGCACCCTTGCTCGCGGCAGAAGCGCGAGTGCCACACTCGCGGCGGCACAACACCCGGGAACGCGAGCACCCTTGCTCGCGGCAGAAGCGCGAGTGCGAGCACTCGCGGCCGCGCGACACCAAACGAATACTAATTTTGACCATCTCCGATACTTATCGTTTATGTCAGCCACACTACAAAAGAGACGAGACAGCAACATGGAGCTTCTGCGCCTTGTTGCCATGTTTTTGGTTTTATGTGTCCATGCCAACTTCGCAGCCTTGGGATTCCCCTCATCGGCGGCATGCGAAGCTGCACCCTTCAGAATAGGCATACGTTATATCCTTGAATGTATGTCGCTTGTGTGCGTCAACGTCTTTGTACTACTCTCCGGATGGTTTGGCATCAGAGCCACCAAACAAGGTTTTCTGAAGTTTATTTTCGAAGTGCTTTTCTTCGGCGTAGGTATATGGCTCGTCGGCTTAACATTCGGCTTTGCTCAGTTCAGTCCGAGCCGCCTTCTCAACGCGTTGATGTTCACCTCGCCGCTGTCATGGTTTGTGGTCTCGTACATGGGCTTGTACCTGCTCTCGCCCGTACTCAACCGCTTCATTGAGAAAGCCGACAAGCGCGAAATAGAAATCGTGCTCGTATGTTTCTTTGCCTTTCAGACTCTCTACGGTTGGCTGTTCAGTTCAGAAGGGCAGTTTCAAAACGGATACTCTGTGATTTCGTTTATCGGACTATATCTGCTCTCACGATACATAAGGCTATACCCATGCCGACTCACCACACTCCGCCGACAAGCTGACCTCGCCATCTATTTCGGCTTGTGCGCCGCCAATGCCGCTTGCGGCTATTTGGCATGCATGTTCAACATCGATGGCGTCAACTCGCGTATGGTCGGCTACAGCAATCCGCTTGTGATAGCAGCCTCGGTGAGCTTGGTGCTGTATTTCAGCAAACTACAATTCCAAAACAAAGTCGTCAACCGGCTCGGAGCAGGAGCTTTCGGTGTATTCCTGCTACACCTCAACGAAAACATCTACCCGCTTTTCTTCAAACAGCCTATCGCACTTATCTACAGCACCTACACGCCGGCGTTAGCACTGGTTTATATACTACTTATTCTGCTCGCCTATTTCGCAGCCGGCATCCTCATCGACCACCTGAGAGCATGGATATGGAAAAACATTGCTTCGCACATAAAACATTGTTTTGATGATAAAACATTATCTTGATGGCGGCAATGCCATTGCCGCAACACACAGAGAAAAAACACGCGCTGCAATACACATAAAACATTGTTTTGATGGCGGCAATGTCATT
>CAMHKW010000052.1 GCA_946185835.1 uncultured Bacteroidales bacterium | reverse complement strand
GTTCACTAATTAAACTATCTGTTCACTAATTAAACTAATTAAACTAATTTTCTTTGTGCCTATGGATTGCCCATATAATCTGTATTCTTCAGTTGATGATTGTGCATGTGGAAAAGTTGAATAAGACATATAATGGAGGAAACCGAAAATCCATAAGAGAGTAGGTGAAACCTTTTAAAAACAATAAGACAATGCTTACCGACGTTTTTAATGTAAATGCTCAAATCAGCAACTCGTCAGCAGGTTGTTGTGATGTTTTCGGCTATGGTTGCACATGTGCCTGCAACAATAGTTAAGGTTTATTAGAGTCTGCCCGCACCTAAAGTACGGGCAGACCATTGTTTTAGCATAATTGGATATCATGAATAACAACACTCAAATCTCAACGTTCGACTCTCAACTTTTTTTCATTCCTGTCGGAACGTATTTCGGCAAGACTCAGGAAGCGTGCTATTTGGTGTATGCTCCACTGAAAAACAAGTTCTTTCTCGTCACTCCCTACGAGGCAGAAAAGATTCGTGAACGCTTAGTGTCAGGCAAACAGCTGTCGGTGGATGGCGATACGCTAACAGCAGAAGAACCTGCACGGCAAGAGGTAAGCACCGACACTTTCGTCACTCTTCACCTGCTTCTCAACGAGAAGTGCAACTTCCATTGTAAATACTGCTATTCAGCACAGGGCAGGTCCGATGCCGAACTGACGATTGAACAGATAGAAACGGTGCTGCAGTGGTTTCTCTCGTCAGAGCGCCAAGCACCCAAGAAACGCACCGTCATGTTCATGGGCGGTGGCGAACCCGTACTCTCGTGGCGTAAGTTAGTGCAGGCTACTCAGTTGGCGAAACAGATAGCCGAGCAACAAGAGGTGTCGGTTGGTTTTCAGCTAACCACCAATGGTTCGGTGATGACCGACGATATGTTACGTTTTCTAACTGACAACCGTTTCCGCGTTCAGATTTCGTTTGAGGTGTTGCCCGACGTGCAAGAGTCGCAACGTGGCGTCTACGCCAAAGTGGCAGAGAACATCAACCGCATCGCCGAAGCTGGCATCGACCATTATATACGCTCTACCATCACTCCTGCCAATCTCGAACGTATACCCGAAATGGTGGAGTGGTGCCATACTCATTTCCCCAAGACAAATAAGCTAAGCTGCCAGCAGGTTGTTGATGCCGACTATTTCGCGACGCCCGAGATCGTTGACGACTTCTTCCACCGCTATTACGTGTCGTTCAAAGAGGCAGAGAAGATAGCCGATAGTTATGGCATCGCCTTGCGCTCGTCTTCGTCGCATCTGCTCGATTACACTCAGCGCGAACGTTTCTGCTATAACCTCGCTGTGTTGACCCCATACGGCACACTCACAACCTGTCCGGACGTGTCGTCGCCCCAAGAGAAAGACTACCCGCAAGCCGTCTTTGGCGAGGTGCGAAGTGGCACTCTGCAATTCGACTCCGAAGCCTTCGAACGCCTCTCCCGCGGGTCGATACATTACTACGCAGAATGTAAGAACTGCTTTGCTCGGTGGAACTGCGGCAGCGGCTGTCCAAGTACAAGGCGAGTCTATCGACAAGAGATATTCGATGCCGTATGCAACCACTACAAGCACATGCTCGTCAGCAGTCTGATCGAACGCTTAGCTGAGCGTTTCAGACAAAGCACCGGCAACGACTTATACGAAACCATTTCTAAAAAACTAATCTGATGAAACGATATCCGAACCTCATCGCAAAACAGATTTTCGCCATCCCGGCAGGAGACCTCTGGGGAGTAGAACAAGAGCGGGTGTGGACTATCTATGCTCCGCTGAATGGTAAGATATCTTTAGCCGACAAGCACTCGGTCGAGCAGCTCGAGAACGCTGCCGCAGGAGGCGAAAACGAGATGGTCGGCACCCTTAGTTCGTTTGAAGCCAAAGGTGCAGTGCCCGTATACCGTATCCCTCATACCGCACACGACATGTGGCAGATAGATATACTTGCTAATTACACCTGCAACTTCAAATGTGTGTATTGCTACTCGGCAAAGGGACGCTCGTCGAAACAAGTGGAGTGGGATAAGATAAAGGCGTTGGTCGACTACCTTTTCCTCTCGGGCAAGAGGCAGACTACACCGTATATCATCAACTTCAGCGGAGGAGGCGAGCCGTTGCTGAGTTTCGTACTCATACGCCGGACTGTCGACTACATCGAGCAAGTCAATGCCGACAAGAAATATGCCTATAACATCGGAATGGTGACCAATGGCAGCCTTATCACGCCACAGATTATTGACTATTTAGAGGCACATAAGATTGACATGGCTGTCTCTTTCGAGATACTCGAACCGCTGCAAAACAAAGAGCGCGGCTCCTACGACAAAGTCGCAGCCAATATAGACATGATGCTCGAGCGAGGCTTCCCCTTCGGCATACGCACCACCTTTACGCCTGACAGTGTGCAATATATGACGCAGATGATAGAAGAGCTACACCGACGCTTCCCGAAACTCAAGAAAGTTGTGTACGATGTGGTGCTTGCTCCCTCTCTATTCCAATCGCCTTCCGAACTCAAGGCATACTACGACGCTTTCCTTGATGGCTATTATGCTGCAAAACAGTTGGCAGCCACTATGGGAATAAAAGTAGAGAGTATAGCTGTCGAGACCTTGTCGATGGCGCGCGAACGTACTTGCAATGGTAAGATAGTACTCACACCTATGGGCACCATCTCGAGCTGCGCACGCGTCTCCTCGCCTTTGGAACAGCACTACGAAGACTATGTATTCGGTGAGGTGACTGACGGGCAGGTGATCTTCGACGATGCAAGGTTCAAAGCCATACTCGATGACTGCAACATCTACTCTCAGCCTCAGTGTCACGACTGCTTTGCGCGCTGGAACTGCGGAGGCGGGTGCCGACTCTTCCACCATTCCTTCTCGGAAGAATATAACACTGTCAGATGCGACTTCGTTCGTAAGGCGCTACTGCGAGAGATGATATCAGTGCTCGCTAATAACTTCCGACAGGCAACAGGCAACGACCTCTATAACCATATCAAACAGCAACTCGACAAAGGTGAGATATAACCTGCATCATATAGCTAACATCTTGTTGGTCATACCGCGCTACGAGACGTATGGTATGTCCGGTCATTATGTCATGCCGATGGGTATTCTGTATGTCTCTGCCTATCTCAAACGTGCTAACGTGGCAAAGGTGTTCACGCTGAATCTGAATCATAGGCAAGGCACTGAGGAAGACATCCTCCGAGAATTTATATTTTCCCACAACATCAATGTGGTAGGAGTGGGCGGACTCTCGGGTGAATACCGCGACATACAACGAATGGTGACTCTGGTCAAACAGATTAACAATGAGGCAATTGTAGTAGTGGGAGGAGGTATAGTGACGGCTGACCCTTGCGTTACGATGCAGGCGATAGAAGGTGCCGACATCGGCATCGTGGGAGAGGGCGAGCAGACTCTTGTCGAACTGCTGCAAGCCATAGAACAGGGCACGGACCTCGATGTCATACCCGGATTGGTGTACCAATCCGATGACGGTAGTTGGCTGGTCACACAACGACGTAAAGAGATACAAGACCTCGACACTCTGCCAATGCCCGACTACGAAGGATTCGACTATGGCGAATACCTCAAAGCCAATCCCGACATAAGCGACGAAGGCAAGAAATACTCGCAGGTATCGGTCATTGGGGGTAGGTCGTGCAAGTATAACTGCACCTTCTGCTTTCACCCTTCAGGCTCTATCTACCGACAACGGTCGCTCGACTCTATCTTTGCAGAAATCGACTGGCTTGTAGAACATTATCATATCTCTTACATTGCTTTGCGAGAGGAGCTGTTTGCCACCGACAACCGACGAGTGGCGGATTTCTGCAAGAGGATAGAACATTACGATTTCGACTGGTCGATACAGCTACGTATCGACAGCATCGACGAAGAGTTAGTCGCTTTGCTACGCGACACCCGCTGTCGTTATGTGTTTGTCGGCGTCGAGAGTGCCGACGACGGTGTGCTCAAAAGCATGCACAAAGGTATCACGCGGAAGCAGATAGAGTGGGCACTCGAACAACTGCGGTTGGCAGGACTGCACTCACGTTCCGGAGTCATCTTCGGAGATACCGTCGAGACTCTGCAGACAGCTACCGACACCTTCGAGTGGTATCTGAAAAACAAAAGCCGATGGCGTATGTTTGCCGACATGATAATAGCATTCCCCGGCTCGGCACTCTACAAACGCGCCTGCCGTAACGGTATCATACCTAACCCCGTTCAGTTCCTCAGAGACGGATGTCCGATTGTCAATGTGTCGCAGATGAATGACGACGAATTCCGACAAGTGGTGAGCATGATAGAGCACAACAACCAACGCAAATATAATGTAAAGTTCTACCGCCAAGACGCCTGATTGTCATACTGTTCTTGCAAAATAATATGCGATATGACCGTTTTACTACTTTCGACGTTGCCTAATATGGTTGCTGACATGTTATGCCGACATGCCAATGTCGAAGTCATCGACTGTTGTGATTATCGGACCATCGAAGCTCGTCTGCGCTCATCTGTAGAACGGCATATTCCGGATATGCTCATCACTTACCGGTGTCCTTATATCATTCCCAACGACATCTTCACTCTCCCGCCGCTCGGCGCGTATAATATCCACCCCTCACTGCTGCCCAAATACAAAGGTGCCAACCCATGGGAAGCTATCTTCGCCAACAAAGAACCTATTACAGGCGTTTCCATTCATCGCCTTACAGACCAAATAGATAGCGGAGAAGTGGTGCTGCAACAGGCCTTTCCTATTGATTACAATCTTACAACAAAGGCTATCCGAAATCAATCGGATAGCCTTGCTGCTTCGCTATTGCTGCAATTGCTAAATACTATCTGAGACGTGCTCCGAACTTATCTTCGAACGTCTTCTGCAACCGCTGCATTACCATCTCTATCTGCTTATCTTTTAGAGTGTTGTTCGGGTCTTGCAAGATGAACGACAAGGCATACGACTTCTTGCCGAGGTCGATATTCTTGCTCTCGTATACATCGAACAGATAGACGTGCTTTAGAAGCTTACGCTCTGTTTCGAAAGCTGCATCCTTCAGGTCTGCAAACCTCACTTGTTTGTCGACCAGAAGTGCAAGGTCACGTTTTACCTCAGGATACTTAGGCAGGTCGCTGATGACGAGTTTATTGCTTTTCTGAAGCTTGAGTATAGTCTTCCAATCGAGGTCAGCATAGTAGACATTGCTGTCGATGTCGAAACTTTGCAGCAAGCGCTTAACCACTATTCCCATGTAACCTATCGTTTTTCCGTTAGGTGCGATGATTTTCAACCCGTCAGAGAACAAATCGTTAGAGAAGTCTTCGAGTTTGCATTTGTCGATATCGACACCTATTCGGCGGAGTATGGTCTGCACGTACGCATGTAGCAGATAGAAGCTCACAGGTGTGTCGGCAGCGGTCCACGATGGTGCTGCTTTGTTGCCTGTCAGCCAAAGTGCGAGATGCGGCTGTTCGCTATATGCTTTCAGCGGTTTGTCGTCGGCAGAGCTGAGCTGAGCCACATCGTAGTGGTAGCAATTGCCAAACTCATAGAACTTGAGATTCGAATTTTTTCGGTTGACATTACGTTGGATGCTCTCGAGTCCGCCATAGAGCAAGGTCTGACGCATCACCGCGAGGTCGTTAGACAAAGGGTTGAGCAGTCTCACGCAATGCTCTAACGGGAACTCGCCGTTGCCGTCGTAATAGCTTAATTTCGACAGTGAGTTGTTGAGTATCTCATTGAATCCCAAAGCAGTGAGTTGCTCGCTCAGCTTGTGCTGCAGCGCTGTGCTGTCGGGGCTTACCTTATGTGAGAGGTTGCTGTGCAACTTGTCGGTCAGCTCGATATTGTTATAACCATAGATGCGTAGGATGTCTTCTACCACATCGCATTGGCGCTGCACGTCGACTCTGTAACGAGGGACAAGCAGTTGGTACTTCACGTCGTTGTCGACAGCGTTCTTTTGTGCTATCTCTATGTCGAGTGCTTTAAGTATGGTGTCTACCGTTTCTTCACCCAACTCTTTGCCTATCAGCGAGTATGTCTGCTGCAGCGACAGCTCCACCTCGAATGGTTTGAAGTCGTCCTGATGTCGGTCGATGACCTCCATCGAGACCTGACCTCCGGTCAGTTGTTTGACGAGCAAGGCGCAGTATCTGAGTGCAAAAGGCACGATGTTAGGGTCGCAGCCACGTTCGTAACGAAACGAGGCGTCGGTCGAGAGTTGATGGCGACGGGCAGTCTTACGAATGCTGACGGGGTTGAAATATGCACTCTCGAGGAAGATATTGTGTGTCTGCTCGGTAACACCGGATTTGAGTCCACCGAACACGCCTGCGATACACATTGGCTCGCGAGCATTGCAAATCATCAGGTCGTTCTCGTTCAACGTGCGCTCTACACCGTCGAGGGTGGTGAAACGCTCAGCTTGAGCAGCGGTGCGAACCACTATCTTCTTGCCCTCTATCATGTCGGCATCGAAGGCGTGCATCGGCTGTCCAAAAGCGTGAAGCACGAAGTTGGTGGCATCTACAACGTTGTTGATGGGGCGTAAGCCTATGGTGCGCAATGCATCCTGAAGCCATGACGGCGATGCCGCAACCTGAGCGTTGGTAATCGTCACGCCGCTATAACGCGGGCAAGCATCGGCATTCTTCACCTCGATATCAATCTCGAGGTCATGGTTGTCTACTCGGAAATCAGCAGTGTCGGGATGGGTGAGTTCGAGGTCGACGCCATGTGCCTTATAGTAGGCATACAAGTCACGAGCAACGCCATAGTGCGAGCAGGCATCGGCGCGGTTAGGTGTGATGTCGACTTCTATCACGTAGTCGTCTTGCAACTTATAGTAGTCTTTGGCAGGTGTTCCTACCACTGCGTCGTCGGGTAAAACGATGATGCCGTCGTGCGAAGTACCGATGCCTATCTCGTCTTCGGCGCAAAGCATGCCAAAGCTCTCTACACCGCGAATCTTACTTTTCTTAATGGTGAACGACTCGTCGCCCGAGTATAGGGTAGTGCCTAATGTAGCACATATCACCTTCTGACCGGCAGCTACGTTCGGAGCACCGCAGACAATCTGCACCGGCTCGGTGTCGGCTGACAAGCGTGTGGTGGTGATATGCAGGTGGTCGCTGTTGGGATGCGGTTCGCAGGTAACGACTTCGGCTACCACCAACCCCTCTAAACCGCCTTTGATACTTTGTACTTTCTCTACCGTACCAACCTCCAAACCGATGGAGGTCAGGTGTTTGGCTACTTGCTCGGCGTCCTCCGTAATATTCAAGTAGCGCTTTAACCAATTATAAGAAATATTCATATCTCGTGTTTGTTTTATTCTCTTTGAAAAAGTCTGTACCAATCGGCTCAACGACTTAAATGTCGAATGCGGAACCGACAAATACTATCAGCCGAAGCAGTAGGCACAAACAACGCTGCAAAGTTACGTTATTTTTTTCGATTGCGCAACTTTTATTTTCTCCTTGCGAAATTTGTTCATGTCGAATAAATATGTTATCTTTGCACAAATTTAAGAACAGGGTGACTGCATGTCGTGCTGCTCAGCCAAAAGAAAAATCAATTACTCATAATAATCAAAAAACTATGAAACAGTACAAATGTGACGTTTGCGGTTATGTTTACGACCCGCAAGTCGGAGATCCCGACAATGGTATTGCTGCCGGTACAGCTTTCGAAGACCTGCCCGAAGATTGGGTATGCCCGCTTTGCGGAGTAGGGAAAGAAGAGTTCTCGGAGTGCTGACACATTCCTTGACAGGAATCCGTAGTGCAGTGTTGGTTGGCAATGCTGCACCTTTAACTATGTAAAATCATTTTACTCTAAAAATATGATAAAGCCAATAACGAAAGATTTATATTATATAGGTGTCGACGACACCACTATCGACTTGTTCGAAAGTCAATATCCGGTGCCCGAAGGCATGTCGTATAACTCGTACCTGCTGTTAGACAGCAAGATTGCCATCTTCGACACTACTGATGCCCGCACCGTTGAGCAGTGGGGCGAGCAGCTTACAAAGGCTCTTGACGGACGCAAGCCCGACTATCTGATTGTGCACCATGTAGAGCCCGATCACTCGGCGCTTGCCATGAAGCTGTTAGAGCAGTATCCGGGGCTTACTGTCGTTGCTTCGCAGAAGGCTGTTCAGCTGCTTTCGCAGTTCTTCCCGGGCTTCGACTTCGCATCGCGTGCCATGGTCGTCAGAGAAGGCGATGAGCTTTGCTTAGGCGAGCACACTCTCAGGTTCATCATGGCACCTATGGTACACTGGCCGGAGGTGATGGTGAGCTACGATACCAAAGACCAAACGCTCTTCTCAGCCGATGCCTTTGGCAAGTTCGGAGCTCTCTCTGTTTCGGGTTTTACCGACCAAGAAGACACCGACTGGGCATGTGAGGCACGCCGATACTATTTCAATATATGCGGCAAATACGGAGTACCGGTTCAGACGTTGCTGCGCAAGGTGTCGGCTCTCGACGTCAAACGCATCTGTCCGCTGCACGGACCGGTGCTTGCTGATACTATAGCCGACTGCGTAGCACTATATTCCACATGGTCGGCTTATCAGGCTGAGAAAAAAGGTGTACTTATAGCTCACGCCTCGATTCACGGAGGTACAGCGCAGGCAGCACAGATGCTCGCTACAATGCTCGAACAAAGAGGTATCGACCATTCTGTAATCGACCTATGTCGCGAAGATGTATCCTATGCCGTAGAAGACGCTTTTATGTTCGACAGAGTGGTGCTTGCTGCTTCGTCATACGACTCAGGTGTCTTCCCGCCTATGCAAAACCTGATTCATCATTTGACTGCCAAAAACTGGCAAAACAAAAACGTAGCCATAATAGAAAACGGCTCATGGGCACCATCGGCTGCCAAGACTATTAAAGACATGCTCGCCAATGCAAAGAATATCAACATCATCGAGCCTGTTATCACCATCAAGAGCCGACTCTCGGATGAAAACATCCAGCAACTTGAGATGCTTTCGCAAACTATCTGATATATTAGTGTAAAACAACATCAACTAACACACAATAGCTATGACAAAACATCTTTTCACCTACTACAACGAGATATTCCCGAAGATGTGGGACAAAGATGCTCTTACCGATTACAATGGTACGACCAACTACACTTTTGCTCAACTGGCAGCGCAAATCGAGCGATTGCATATCTTGTTCGAGCAATTAGGCATCAAGTCCGGCGACAAGATCGCCATCTGTGGTCGTAACTGCTCTAATTGGGCGGTGGCGTATCTTGCTATCGCGTCTTACGGAGGAGTCATAGTGTCGATTTTGCACGACTTCAACTCCGAAGATATAGTAGGATTACTCAAACACTCCGACTCAAAGATGCTTTTCGTCGGACCATATATATGGAAGTCGCTTGAGTCGAAAATCAACGAAGCACAAAACGACACCGAGCAGCAGACCATGCTGAACGCTATCGTCTCGATTGCCGACTTCACGGTGCTTTACGATAAGACCCAGAGTGGAGTAGGCTCGCTTGCAGATATCGAAACCTTTTACAGTCAACGCTTCCCTGAAGGAGTGCAGAAGACCGATGTGCATTATCGTGACGACAACTACGACGACCTCATGCTTATCAACTACACCTCCGGCTCGATGGGAGCGCCCAAGGGTGTGATGCTCTCGTACCGTTCGTTGTCGGGCAACCTCTATTCCGGGCACCGATACCTGCCCAACAAGCCCGGGCAGAGACTCGTCTCGATGTTGCCGCTGGCGCACATGTTCGGGCAGTTAGCGGAATTTTTGTTTCCTCTGTCGGGTGGGTGCCATATCTATTTCTTAGTACAGACGCCAACGCCGTCACTGCTGATGCGAGCGTTCGCCGAAGTAAAGCCGTATATGATTGTTACAGTGCCGCTTATCATCGAAAAGATATGCAAGCGGCAAGTGTTCCCAATCACCAATAAAGCATTCTTCCAGAAGCTGTGGAATGCGCCATTGGGGATAGGGGCTTTCATTCGCAACAAGGTTAAAAACAAGATACTGAAGGCATTCGGCGGCAGACTCAAGTATTTCATTGTCGGAGGAGCAGGCATCAACGAAGATGTAGAGCGGCTTTTGTTAGACATCCACTTCCCGCTGTGTGTCGGATATGGCATGACTGAATGCGGACCGCTTATCGGCGGTAGCACTCTGCAAGAGTTCGTAGCACGGTCGTCGGGTCATATACTGCCGGGCAACGAGATACGTATCGACTCGGCTGACCCGTATAACGAAGTCGGAGAGATACTTATTCGCGGAGAACACGTCATGATGGGGTATTATAAAAACGAGAAAGCCACAAAAGAAGCTTTCACTGAGGACGGATTCCTCAGAACGGGCGACTTGGGCATCATCGACCAACAGAACAATATCTTCATCAAAGGACGGTGCAAAAACATGATTCTCGGAGCTTCCGGACAGAACATCTACCCCGAAGATATAGAGAACAAACTCAATGACATGGAAGGCGTTGCAGAGTCGATAGTGGTAGAACGAAAGGGTAAGTTGGTGGCACTCGTCTTCCCCGACATGAAAGGTGAACTCACCTTCTCGCAGTCGATCTCGGAGTTGATGCGCGAAAACCTCGAGCGTCTGAACCGACTGCTACCCAAATACAGCCAGGTCACCTCTATCGAATTGCAAGACAAAGAATTCGAAAAGACACCTAAGAAATCTATCAAACGCTTCCTCTATAAGTAAATTTCGATTATAGGATACAAAAAATAGGGTCCAAATATCCGCTCGTTAGTCGCTCGAGTAATTTGGTGCATTTGGTGCATTTGGTGCACATCAATGTATGCTGATAGCAAACATAGATGTGCACCATTTTCATTGACAGGCGGAGCCGGTCTAACCTCTTCTACTCTTTGTTTAGGGCTTTCTTGAGTACGCGGTCGAACTTAAGCATGTAGATGCTTCTGCCGTATTCTTTGTAATAGTGTTGCATGAGTGCAGCGCCGAGCAGCTGTCGGATATCGTAGTTCTGCCGCCTGAGCGCACCATTCAGGTCGTTGCCCATGGCTTTCTCTAACTCTTTTATCTTTTCTAATGTCTCGGGCGCGATGTCGTCGATCTCGGCACATTGAAGTAGCAGTCGATAGCATTTGGCGGTCTCGGAGTCGTAGCTGAAGCCTTGTTCTTTCAAAAACGCCTCGAATTCGTCGATTATTGCTTGGTCTACCTCGAATTCGGCTGCAGGCGCTACCTTAGGGTGAGCAGCATGGTAGACATTACTAAAGCGGAAGAACATATTCTGCTGATATAGGCTATAGCATATCGAGAAGCGTGTGATGGTATCTTCCACCTCGATGTCTGGTTTGATGCCACCTCCGTCGCGTACTATTCTGCCTTTGGCGGTGCGGAACTCATGTGTCAGGCTATCCGGCACTCGGCGTATGTTACCGTCTTCGCGACGTTTCGAGTAGTCGAAAGCCTGAATGCACCGCCCTGATGGTAGGTAGTATTTCGCTGTTGTCACCTTCAGATTTCCGCCGTGTTCAATGGAACGTGTCGATTGAACGAGACCTTTGCCAAAGGTATGGGAGCCGATGAGAGTGGCACGGTCGAGGTCTTGCAGCGCCCCCGCCACTATCTCGCTTGCCGAGGCTGTGTTGTTATCCACAAGGATGGTTAGTGGCAAGTCTTCGAAGTCGGGTGCAGTATGTGTCCGATAGGTCTTGTTGCGTTTCACGTCTTTGCCTTTCGTCTGTGCTACCGTTGTCGACTGCGGAAGGAAATGTCCAAGTATCTTAACTGCCTCTTCTACAATGCCGCCACCGTTACCTCTGAGGTCGATGACGAGCGACTCCATACCTTCGTTGCGAAGCTTGTATAAAGCTTGTGCAAACTCCTCTGCCGAGCCGAGGGTAAACTCCGAGAATACTAAATAACCCACCTTACCTTTGTCGGTAGGGATGGTGATAGCCAACGGCACTGTGGGCATCTTTATCTCATCGCGTGTGATGCTGAAGGTCAGAGGCTTCTTCTCGCCGAGACGTTCTACAGTGAGTTTGAACGTGGTGCCTGCCACTCCGCGCAGTTGTTTGTTTATTTCGCTTGCATTCTGCCCCTTCACCGACTTACCGTCGATAGCTACTATCTTGTCTCCGGCGCGCACTCCTGCTTTATCGGCAGGCATGGCATCGAACACTTCCTCGATGTAGGTGGCAGAGTCGATAGTCAGCAAACGCGAACCGATGCCGCTGTACTTGCCTGTCCGAAGGTATTTAAACTGGTCCTCATCTTTAGAGGAATAATAACTGGTGTAGGGGTCGAGCTGATAGAGTAGGTAGTTGATGGCATCTTCGTTGACCGACTCGTAGTCGATAGTATCGACGTAGTTGATGTCGAGCTGACGCAGCACGTCGACGTAGATGTCGATGGCTTCTTTGATACGCGTCGTCTTCTGCTGAGCGCTGACAGCGGTGCTGAGCATAGCAACTAATGCAAGCAGTGCTACTCTTGTTGTGATTTTGATATTCATAGTGTTGTTGTTTCCGGCAGGTATGATGATATGTCAATATGATGGCTGTACAAATCTCTTACCAACGATGAGGATATATGTGCCAAGTCAGGGCGTGTAAACAGCAGCACCGTCTCCAACGCGCCTAACTCTTTGTTGGCTTGTGCCATCTGTCGTTCGTACTCGAAGTCTACCATCGACCTCACACCACGAAGGATAAACTGTGCTCCCTCTTGTCGGGCGAAGTCAGCAGTTAGGCAGTCGTAGGTCTTAACTTCAACCCTGTTGTTGTCAGCAAACAGGCGTTCGATGGTTTGCTTGCGTTCTTGCGCTGAGAAGAGCGAGTGTTTTTGGTTGTTGATGCCGATACCGACTACTATCTTATCGAACAATGCGAGTCCACGCACTACGATGTCGGCATGACCTTTGGTAAAAGGGTCGAACGACCCCGGGAAGATGGCTATCTTCATAATCGTCTATTTACTTTGTTGAGCTTTGAGTTGGTTGAGCAGAGGGTTGGAATACATCTCGAGCATTTTGTTGCGCAGGAATTCCGAATCTTTGTCGGCAATTTGTATCTTGCTTAGCTGTCCGTCGATATACTTTTCAAACTGTTGGTACTGCTCGGTGGTATATATGTCAGCATAATCCCGCGTGCCTTGTAGCATGTCGAAAGCTATCATGTTGACGTTATATATACTATAATTAAGGTGTATTTGTTTGTCGATAAATTCGCAGATGGCGTTCACTTGTGCGTTGCGAATAGTGTTAGAATTGGCTATCTGCTGCAATTCGCAGTTGAGCGGCTTGCAGATATTATATCTTATTTGCCCCTTGTAGCCGAGCAGTCCTTGTTTCATACTGACGAAGTCGTCGTTAGCAGTCTTGCGGAAATCGGGGTTGTCGCGACGCAATTGAAGCTCTTGCGCTTTCAGGTAGTCGCAAGGGTCGTACTCGTAACTGATAGCCACGGGGGTGATGTTGAGCGGTGCGAGTTGCTCATAGATATTATTGCCTTTGGTGGCTAACAGCAGCATCTTTATCAGTGCAGGTTGCGTGAGGTCGTTCGAGTCTTTAGCTCGCCCTTCGCGTTGTGCCAACCACGAGCTTTGCCCATCGAGAGCTACTATTTGGTATATGTACTCCGACAGGCGCGTCGAGTTAGCCAGCACCTCTCGTGGCGACCCGCCACGGATGACGGAGTAGCACTTGGCAAGTCTGACAAGAGGCTCTATCCATGGCAGCACATACAGATTAGTGCCCATACCCATGTACAGGCGACGGTTGTCGAACTCTCGAAGTTGCTTGGTCAGTAGCGTTGCATCGAGGATGATGTCGCGGTGGTTGGATAAGTACATGTTGTGAGAGCCGATAATCTCACTACCCTTAAGCTGCACTCCTTTCGACGTCTTGCTGAGCAGATAGTCGAGCATGGGAATGATGATATGCCAATCTAAGTCATCAACATTGCGGCAGTTAGCAAAGAGGTTCACCAGGTCTGGATTACTATCCATCATCGAACCGATGGTGCGCAGCAATGTGCAGAACTGCTTGTCGGATATGAGCGCGTCGCGAACGGCAGCGAAGTCTTCCTGCTCGTAAGCGCCTATCTCTTCAAATTCTTGTCTCATATTTATTTGTTCTATAATAGTTTACAAGTTATTTCTAAAGTTGTCTAAGGTTTGTGAATAAGCCACGGGAATATCAAGGCTGTAGATATATTCGTTGTCATAGTCTTGACTTACGATGGTGGCTGCCGACTGTTTTATGAGTCGCATAACCTCGTTCATCTGCTCATGCGTGAAACGTATCTGCTTGCGCACCAGCACCTGACGCTCTGTTATCTCTGCGCTCTCGAGTGCCATCTTCGCCGACTCACGGTATGCCACTATCAGTCCGCCCGTACCGAGTAGTATTCCTCCGAAATATCTGACCACCACTACCAACACGTTGGTCAGTCCTTTGGAGTTTATCTGCCCGAGGATAGGTTTTCCTGCCGTTCCGGAGGGCTCACCATCGTCGCTCTGTCGATAGTCAAGACGTTCGGCACCAAGCATATAGGCGTAACATACGTGACGTGCATCGTGGTATTGCTTGCGGTACGACTCGAGCTTTTGTTTTACCTCTTCAAGGGTTGTCACCGGCTCGGCAAAAGCGAGGAACTTGCTGCCTTTGTCTTTGTATATTCCGCTTGACAACGCTTTTATGGTCAGGTATGTGGTCATTGTTTAGAGTTGAGGGTTGAGTGTTGAGAGAAGTGGGTACGCCGGTTTGTAACCGGCGGTTTCCTTGAGTGCAAACTAAGGCGGCTGCAAAGATAATCATTTTTTCTTATATTGCAAAGACTTTTTCTGTTGTTGGTTGGAAACGGCACGATGGTTTACGTGGTGACGACATGGCGGGTGCGTCGGTTGCAAAACGGCGACGGATAGGCAGGACAGAATGAAGCCGCCGGTTACAAACCGGCGTACCCGTGCAGATATGAGACGAGTCAAAGCCTCGTCTCTACAATAATCTACTCTCCGTTATAAACTTACAAATATAAGCTAATTCTCTTAACTATAAACTTTCAACTATAAACTAATATCCCCTCTTGCGTATGTGCAGAAAATATTGTAATTTTGTGGGCAAATATGTCAGCAGTGAGAGGTGTGCCTTACGCCAATAGCTGATAACCTGAGGAGAAGAGAGGATTAACGACATGATGAGTTGACCGTCGGACTTAGCCGACGGAGCAGAACCTGAAGTGAAGAGAGAATGATAACCTGAGAGGGGAGAGGGAAGAGGATGATAACCTGAGGGGAAGGAGGATGAACGACATGATGAGTTGACCGTCGGACTTAGCCGACGGAGCAGAACCTGAAGTGA
>CAMHKW010000051.1 GCA_946185835.1 uncultured Bacteroidales bacterium | reverse complement strand
ATTCTACGATTCGGCTTATATCTCTGTTCCCGATAAAGTCAGCTATAACGGAAAGGCATTCATTGTTGTAGATGCAGCATATTACGATTCGACAACATGTTCGCTCAAACACTACGACAAGATAGACTTTTCTAAGGCTACAAATATTAAACTGCTACGCGACCAGACAACAGAATTTATAGACATTGATACTCTCATATTACCCCCGAACATCAATTACTTTCCAGCGCTTAGAAACATCACAGGCAGACTTCACAATAGAATCACAGAATTCAACCTTGAATTAAAATCAGGTGTTACTCTTTGCGATACCGTCGAGGTCGGAATACATCGCGTATTTTCATCCGGCACAACAAAGATATCGAACGAAGGGACTACAACTGTCAACCAACATGTTTCACCATACCTAAAATATAAGGCGGAGAGAACGGACGGAGTGTTTTCCTCTAATACAGCGCTTCAAGAAGTCGACATCTCAACGCACACCATATACTCTATTGCACTCGGGGCATTCAGCAATTCACCATCTCTAAAAAAATGCAAACTTCCAAAGACTATTAAAAGAATAGACTCATACGCTTTCTTTTGCTGTTATTCGCTCTCGTCAATCAACCTCGAAGAATTAGACGAGTTAGAAGAGTTATGTCCTTTGTCGTTTTATGCAACCGGACTCGATAGTTTCTATATAGGCAAAAACGTTAGCTACAGCTACTGCGAAACCTATTACTCTAACCACCTTAAGAAGTTTGTTGTCAATGAAAGAAATAAATACTATCGCTCTATTGACGGTGTGTTATTCGACTATTCAGGAACCAAACTAATAGCATATCCGTCAGCAAAACAAAGCTCAGAATATATTATCCCCGAAGGCACTGAGGTCATTGGTTTCTCAGCGTTTGGAGGATGCGCTAACAGAGAGCAATATCTTGAACAACTAACATTCGCATCGAGCATAAATAAAATAGAGCACAACAAAGCCGTTGATATTATACCTTTCCCGATATTCTACGCTCAAGAAACCATTCCACGCTTTGACAGCGATAATGCATTGAATGAACTTTCCCCGACAATAAACATCTCTAAACATTGTCCACTCAATCAGATGGCAACTTGCTGTTTTGTAAGTTCTAAAATTAGGAATTTGATAAATTTAGAGAACACTCAGATTGATACCATTCCGGGGTTTTGCTTTAGTTTAACCAATATCGAACATATAAGACTTCCGGCGTCGTTTAAGCGGGCTGATAATAGGGCTTTCGCCTGGTACAAGGCTCTAAAAAACATAGATTTTTCACTATGTGGAACAAATACTGTTTCATTCGGCAAAAGTACTTTCTACAAAACTGAAAATCTTTCTTGTTTGGATTTCTCACCATTTAGTAATTTTTCGAATACAGAATTGATTCTAATCACACCGATTGAATTCGACAAATTCATCTTTCCACATGACGTAGATACCACATTGGCTAAGCAATTATTTAGCGGCACATTCTTCACATTTAATGTAGCACGCCGGAAAAATACAGTCAATACCATTGTTTGCCCATTTGATCATCCTTGGGACGTCATTTCCATGATTGCCAAAAGAGTTCAAAATGGCAACAAGGTAGACACGGTGTACGTAAAAGAGTATTATCGATGGGATTTATTTTATTATGTCGACCGTCCTAACTGTACACTCATTGTTCCTGAAGGCAGCGTCGAGGAATTCAAAGCAGCACCTATCTGGCAGGAATTCAAAATCAGTACCGGTAACGAAGAGCTCGGAATTGGGAAAGTACATGCCTTTGCCTTAGACCCCAACACCGGGACAGTGCTCGGCGGAGGCAACTATCCTCTATGCAGTGAAGCTTGTCTGACGGCATACGGCAAAGGCGACTATGTATTCGACCAATGGTCAGACGGGAATACAGATAACCCGCGCATGTATTTTGTATCAAAAGGCACTGCAACCATATATGCAAAGTTCCGAAAGAAAAAAGCTTATACCCTTACCATAAAGACGAACTGCGACACCTTAGGCACGGTAAGCGGCTCCGGAACATACTTTGAAAACGACATAGTGCGCCTTACCGCTACACCACGCGAAGGCTATCGCGTCGAATCATGGAGTTTTGCACCCTACTCTCGATCGGAAGGCTATAATTTTGTTATGCCGTCTTGCGACACCACTGTTACGTGTAATTTCGGCATCGACATCACAGCCTTACCATTGCCCGCAGACACAACAACAGAACCTATAGAGTCCGGTCTTGACAGTTTATACTCTATATGGCAACCAACCGACGATGATGACATAGTGAGAATATACACTATCGATGGCAGACTCGTCTATTCAGGAACAGCAAAACAACTTGCACTACCTCGAAAAAAAATATATATACTACAGACTAAAGGTAGTGCGAAAACGTTTTTCATACCATAAGCTGCGACCATACCCGTAAAAATACCCGCAACCGGTTATCAGACATATAAGAGACATCCGCGTGGTGTCTCTTATTTGTATACTCCTCGACACGTTTCGCTTCTCTATCTGTTTTTTTTCAAAAACATTCTTGTTTTTCTCAAAAAAACGTTGTATCTTTGCGCACTCAATCTATTGATGCACTTTAACTACTAACAACCATGCCACATATCGACAATTTTATAGCCGACTTACTGCTAAGCATTAAGGCTATCAAGATTCAGCCTCGCAACCCCTTTGTATGGGCTAACGGCTGGAATTCGCCCATCTACTGCGACAACAACAAGATAAACAGTTCTCCCCACCTCAGAGACTTGATAAAGCTGGAACTCGCCACCACTATCGCCGAGAACTTTCCCGACTGCGAGGTGATAGCCGGCGTGGCTCCCAACGCCATCGCGATGGGCGTATTAGTGGCGGACGAGCTGGGCATACCCTTCGTCTTCGTGCACCAACATCCCAAAGACCACGGACTCGAGAACATGATAGAAGGCGACCTCAAGATTCGCAAGAAAGTGGTAGTCATCGACGACCAAGTGAATGTCGGCATACATACCATGACCGCTATCAACGCCATAAAGAAAAGCGGATGCAAGGTACAAGGACTGGTCAGCATCTTCGACTTCGAACTCAAAGAAGCACAAGAACGCTTCTCTACTGCCGAAGTGAAATACATCCCGCTATGCACCCTCTCCACACTATTGCAACATGCCGCACAAATCGACTATATCGAACCCTCGGAAGCAAAAATCATCAAACAATGGCAGAAGTCACCTGCCAAATGGGGACGAGAGGGATAAGTTGTTTAGTGTGCGTGGGTAGCGTGCGTGCGCGTGGGTAGCGTGCGTGGTACGCCGGTTCCCAACCGGCGGCAATGAAAGAAATCTGAAATCTGAAATTTGAAATATTATCATGTCAGAAACTAAATACGAGAGTGTGATAACCAAAAGCACGTCGAATGTAAGCGATATCTACAACGTGCTGTCTAACCTCGAGAATATCGAAAGAGTGAAAGACCTCATACCTGAGGACAAAGTAAAAGACATAGAGGTCACTGCCGACTCCATCCGCTTCAAGGTAGACGGTCTGGGGCAGAAAGTGAATGTGCGTATTGTCGAGCGCGAGACAAACAGCACCATCAAGTTCGCTGTCGAGAACCTGCCCATAGCTGCTAACTTCTGGATTCAGACCAAGGCGGTGGCTGACCACGACACACGTCTCCGTCTCACGTTTAAAGCCGACATGCCGACTATGTTTGCCATGATGCTTGGCAACAAACTGCAAGACGGCATCAACCGCGCTGCCGAAATGCTCGCACAGTTCCCTTACGAACAATGGAACCAAAAAGCCTAACTAAAAACAAGACTCATGCGCCCGCTCAGAATACATAAAGAAGGCAAGAACGCCATCATCTCGCTGACACTGCTGCTTTTCGTCATTAGTGTCATCGTATATTTCTTCTCACCCCACGACTGGCTCTTCGCTGCCATGCTCATCCTCACGGCAGTATTGCTATGCTTCGTGACCTACTTCTTCCGCAACCCCGTGCGTATTCTCGAAGTCAACGACCCCGACTTCATCATCGCACCTGCCGACGGCAAGGTAGTGGTGATAGAAGAGATCGACGAGAACGAGTATTTCCACGACCGCCGACTGCAAGTGAGCATCTTCATGTCGCCGTTTAACGTACACGCCAACTGGTATCCTATAGAAGGTGAGGTGATATGCTCCGAACATCAGGCAGGGCGCCACAAAGGAGCATGGCTGCCTAAGTCGTCGACCGAAAACGAACGCTCACTGGTAGTCATCAAAACCGACAGCGACCGACAGATAGCCGTTCGGCAGGTGGCAGGCGCCATGGCAAGACGCATCGTCACCTACGCCAAGAAAGGTGACCGCGCTATGCGCAACACACAACTCGGATTTATCAAACTCGGCTCCAGAGTCGACATGTACCTGCCGATAGACACAGAGGTATTCGTCGAAATAGGCGACACCGTAAGAGGCAACGAAAATATCATAGCACGTCTTAAAACAAAATAGCTTAACCCTAAAATCAAATCATCATGGATAAACTGACACAACTCTTCGACCACTATGACTTCCGTCTGACCGACGAGCAAGTGAAAGAAGAAGTAAAGAAAATCCTCGACGCCCATTTCGCCGAGAACAACAACGCAGAGGTTTGGAAACAATGTCTGCATCAGATCGACCTCACCACTCTCAACGGCGACGACACCGTCGAGAAATGCGCCACAATGGCAAAACATGTCAACGAATTCGAGCAACATTTCCCCGGCGTGCCTAACGTAGCCGCTATATGCGTCTACCCCGCCATGGTAGCCACCGTAAGAGAGAACCTGAAGGCTGAGGGTATAGGCATCGCAGCCGTGAGTGCCGGTTTCCCCGCCTCACAGACCTTCATCGAAGTGAAGGTAGCCGAGACACTGCTCGCCATCAAGAGCGGAGCTACTGAGATCGACGTGGTCATCTCCATCGGTAAGTTCCTCGAAGGACGCTACCAAGAGGTCTTCGACGAACTGGTCGAACTGCGCGAGGCATGCAAAGAGCCTACTCACCTGAAGGTGATACTCGAGACCGGAGCCCTCAAAAACGCTCGTAACATCTACAACGCCTCACTGCTTGCCATGCAGGCAGGTGCTGACTTCATCAAGACCTCGACAGGTAAGATTGCCGTCAACGCCACACCCGAAGCCACATATATCATGTGCTGCGCCATACGCGACTGGTATCGCGAGACAGGCATCAAGGTCAACTACAAACCCGCAGGTGGAGTAAGCACCACCGAAGAAGCCGTACAACACTATACCATCGTCAAAGAGATACTTGGAGAACAATGGCTCAACAACCAAAGCTTCCGTTTCGGAGCTTCACGACTCGCCAACAACCTGCTCTCCTCTATCGAGGGCAAGCAGGTGAAGTACTTCTAATGGGTGGTAACAACAGGTTTCTCACCCATCCAGAAGCCATATTAAATAAACAAAAATAGGCGATGCCTTTTAGCCATCAAGAGGGTGTGTCAAAAAGCAGACACACCCTCTTGTTATTATCGCCTTAAAGCCTCAGCTTATGGTACTGCCACCTTGCTCACATGCGAGTTGATACCGACCAAGTATATGCCCGGTGCCACATCTATCGTCAGGGTGCAAGCGTTGCCACGGACTCTGCGTACCAGTCTGCCGTCCGGTGTCCAGACCTCGACCGTCGTCGGCTGATCGGCATCGACCATAATGACACCACCTGCGACACGAGGCTGCATGCCGTCGGTACCCGACACATTGTCTACTGCGGTGACATGCACCTTCTCGTCGTAAATCCGGTAGCAAACTAAGCCTATACCCGCCACATACTCTACAAGATAGATACTATCTTGCAAAGGCACGTAGTCGAACTTAGCACACGAACCGGATAGGTTAGTGCCACGACCGAGATCCCACTGACGATAGAAGATCTCGTTAATATTATCAATTTCGCTGATATTAAATACTTTAAATGCACCCTTAGAATAAGTTGTGCTCTTGTGTGCTTGTGCAAAGAAGCGTCCCTCACCGTATTTGAAATACGTTCCGCCGCAGGCGGTAGAGATATTAGAGCCGCTGATAAACGACGTCTCTTGTTTGTTGATAACGTCATATAGGAACAGCCCTTGTGTTCGCACGTTGACAATCACTGTGTCGTTGTTGATAGGCGTAACGTAGTTGAAGTTACGGTTCTGCTTCGACAGCTCGTAGGTCTCGGTACGCTGATACTGTCCGTTTTCGAAAACGAGTTGGCGCAGCTCTTTCTTCGAGTTAGGCACCACCCATATCGAAGCCTTGCCAGACAGCAGGTTACCGCTTACATTAGGATACTCACACGCTATATCGGTCTCGTAGGTATCGAACTCACGTATTATCTTACCCTCGGCGAGGTCGAAGACCACCGGCTGTACACCGCTGTCTTTCTTTATAAAGAAGACCACATTGCCTGCGTCGTCTTTCTCGACAGCGTAAGCACCCGCCACACTCTCTACCATGCCTTCATACGAGCCGTCACGCAGCGAGAAACGCAGCATCTTACCCGTAGTGGCATTCTGCACAAACACGCCCTCGGCTGTGGCTATCATGCCGCCTTTGGTGTCGTCTTTGGTCAGCGCGGCAAGCTCGGGCAGCATGCTCTCCTCCTGGTCGGAACGTTCCCATACCGACATCACCTCTATCTCTTGGTTGAGTATCTTCTTGAGAAAGACCATAGGATAGGTGGTCTTGTTAGCCACTACGGTGATAGGCGTCTTGTATTCATCGGCAAGCGGATGATAGCCCTCGCAGGTGATGTCAAGACTATAGTCGTCGCCCGGCTCGAGGTCGGGAAAGTAGAAGAAACCGTTATAGTTGCCATCGGTGGTGTAACGTGCCACCTCTTCGCCACCTTTATAAAGCACCACCTCAGCACCATTGAGAGGTTCGAAGGCATCGTTGGTACCACGTACATAAGCATACAGCTGATGCACAAGCGGCGCATACTGGTTTTTTACCGTTCCTGCTATATGCCCCACCGTCTCTTCGTCAGCACCGAAGTATGCCGTGATACCATGATAATAACGTACGCCCTCGGCATGGCAGTAGTCGTAGTTAAGAGCTCGGTGACGTGCAGGCTGATAGGTATGGAAATAACCTTCGCACAGATAACCCGGGCATCCGTGTTTCAAGACTCCCAGATAGCCCTTGTAGTAGTTGCCGGTGGTCTCGGAATAGCGAGTGGAATACTGCCCGCCATACCAGCTTATGTCGCCCATCACACATTGCTCGGTGAGCGAATACTGCGTAGCGGGGTCGAGCCCCGAAGCCATCATCTCGAAGATATAGGACCACAGCGTCTGCGCCATCACGTCGCTGTTCTCGACATAGGCATCACCCGTGGTACCGCGATAGACGATAAGCGGATAGTTGATATAGGTGCCGTCAGCCGACGAGGCATTAGAGTGAATAGAGATGAAATAGTCCATATTGTTGGCATCCACCTCCTCGCATATCTCCGACAGGTTACGGTTGTAGGCGTTTCTGTCGGGCAGAGCGTTGTAGGCAGCATCCGAGAAGTCGCTGTAGGGATAGACGTATGGCCACGGACCGCATTGGGTGTGCGAGTACTTCACGTATGCCCCCGCCGCTGTCAGACGACGACCGAGTTCAAGACCTTTCTGCAAGTTGGTGTTCGACTCGTAAAAGCCGCAGGTGTCGGGCTTGCCGGTGGTGGGAAGCATCGGATACGAGATGGTAGCCATCGGACGATCGTTAGAACCGAAGCTGCCATGCCCGGGATTGACATATATGCGTTTGCCTTCGAGGTTGACAGCCGACATGGCGAATGAGAAAGCCAAGCTGCAAACGACAGCTATGATACGTAGTGTTTTCATTGTTTCACGAATTTATAGGTTTTGTTATTCACTCTTATCAGATATACTCCGTGACTTAACGGAGTTGTCCATAGTGTCTGCTGACGCGCCGAAGCCATCTGCATACCCGAAACGGAATATACGCATATATCGGCTTCTGCACTCGTCTTCACCATCAGCCCTTGCTGAGTAGCGGCTATCACAAGGCTGAAGTGCTGTTCGTCGAGACCCGACGGATGCTGACCATTCACCGTGACATGACACGAGGCAGTGAATCCTCCGTCGACCGTTGTCACGGTGACATCGGTCTCGCCGGCACCCACGCCTGTCACATTACCTTCCGTGTCGACCGTCGCCACCTGCTCGTCAGCCGACGCCCACACCACACTCTTGTCTTCGGCATCGGTAGGTGAGACGAAGGCTGTCAGATGCTTTGTCTGCCCCACGTTAAGCGAGAGGCTGCGTACTCTGAGCACCACTCCGAGCACCCCTTCTCTGACGCGCACACTGCATGTGTCGGCATAGTCGCCATCGTCGGTAGTGACGATAATCAGAGCCGTACCATCGGACATGCCGGTCACCACTCCGTCTTTCACCTTTGCCACACCCGGATTCGTACTGCGCCAATATACGTCTTTGTTGCCGGCATTGTCGGGCAGAAGCTCATACTCGAGCGTCAGCTCTTTGGTGCGGGCTATAACGACAGAGTCTTGCAGCAGTCTCACTCCAGTGACTGCCACATCGGCATTCTCCGACTCGTTCCACAGCGCCGGTTCGAACTCGTTGCCATAAAGGTCGTAGGCACATACCGCCAATGTCTTGTCGGCAAGGTTTGCCACGTCCTTCAGGTCTATGGTGTTGCCATACACGATGCCGACGAGATACTGCGCCTTGCCGGTTGCCGACTTCGCCGAACGCCCTTTCGGATAAGCATATACGGTAAACCTCACCGCCTCGGGATGCGACCAAGAAAGTGTGGTCCCTTCGAGCACCAGACTCTGCGGAGCCGACAGCTCTTTGTGCGACTTCCAACGCATAGGCGGAAGCAGAGCCTTAGTGAAGAAATGTGTGCCGGCAAGCCCGTCGGCATAGTTGGCGACGAAGGTGTTGGTATTATAGAATATCGAACCGGGGGCATCATACGGACAGAAAGCGCGATTGTCGTCGACTTCGGCTTCCATCTCTTGTTGCGAGAAGCCACGATAGCAGGCTTGGCTGACATGGAAATATACGCGTTTGCCATCAGGCAGCTGGTCAGAGAAATGCTTCACCGACTGTGCCCACCACTCGCACAGCACGTCGTAGTCCTGCCCCTTGCTGTCGGTGGGCCAATAGAGCTGCGGTGCGAGGTAGTCGACATAGCCGCCACGTGTCCAAGCCATAGGGTCACAATACTGAACGGAGTAGTCGTCGAGTCCGACGATGCCGGCAGGCAGCGTCAGCCCATACATGTCAGCCACATCACTACGGGTCGTCCATATACCGAAAGGTCCCATACCGAACCTAACCCATGGCTTGACATGCTGAATGCTGTCATAAAGGGCTTGCATCACTGTGTTGACGTTGCTAAGGCGCCACTCTTCGTCCGTCATGCCCGACGGCTTATATTTGCTTTTCGACACTCGGTCTTCATCGGTAGTACCTCCGTATGGATAGAAGTAGTCGTCCATGATGATACCCTCGATGTCGTAGTTGCCGACTATCTCCATCAGCACCTCGACGACATAGCGTCTGGCTTCTGGCAGTCCGGGGTCGATGATGGTTCCGTTGAACGAGCCGTTGCTGTAGGCAAGAAGCCAGTCGGGGTGCGCATTACGCAGCGTGTCCGCCACTATCCGCCCTGCGGCACGGTCGGCAGCATCGTTGGCGAGAGCAGCCTGTGTGTTCGACACATACGAGCCGGCCGATGTCTCATAACGGAAGGGGTTGACCCACACATGCAGCTCCATGCCGCGTTTGTGTGCCTCGTCAATAGCGAACTGCAACGGGTCGTAACCCGGGTCGGCACCGCGACGCCCCGTCAGCGACGAGCTCCAAGGCTCGAAACGCGACTTATACAACGCGTCACTCAGACTGCGCACCTGCAAGCACACAGAGTTGAGGTTGCAGGCTTGCAGATGGTCTAAATAGTCGGTCAGCTGCTTCTGCTGCTTGGCTATCTGCGCGGCGTTATCAGGACTGCTGACCGATGCCGTGGGCCAGTCGATCTTACTGACGGTAGCAGTCCATACTGCACGCATCTCGTACTTTGGCTGCTGCGAGTAACCTAAGAACGCCACAGCCGACAATATCAATATCAGAAAACTCCTTTTCATAAGCAGGATTTACTGTTTGAATACGTGCGACTTGCTATTTGCGAATATGTATCAGATACGCCTCACCTTGAGGAGTAGAGAACACTATCTTACTGCCATCGGCAGTAGGATAAGGATACATGGCGATAAGACTCGTGTCGGTAAGCCGTTGCGACTTGCCTGTCAGCGTATAAGCCACAATGGCAGAGGCTGTGACATACTCGCCGTTGTCTTCGTCAGCCATACCTACCACGGTGCTGTTGTCGTACCAGCGCGCAGCTCGGAGCTGTCGTGCAAGAAACTGCACGTGCTTGCCGTCGATATCAACCACATAGCAGCCTACTCCGCCAACATAGTAGCACACGTGCTTACCGTCGGGCGAGACCGAGGGCCACAGATAACTCTTGTCGGTACCGTTCGGAGAGAAGACGCGGGTGTTGCCATTCACGGTGAGCATGAGTTGTCCGTCGTGGATAGAGACAACGGGCACTGAGGCTTGCATACCTTCTTTTTCTTCTTGCTTACCTTCGACTTCAGCTTGGTTCTTACCCTTCAGAGAGCGAACGTGCATCCGCTTATTGTCGACAGCATAGATAGCACCCGACTTGATGGTATAGCCTTCGAGGTTACGCGACAAGGGTACGAGTTCTTCTGACTTAGAGGTATCAAACGAGCGTCGCACAAGGCGCGACCGACGCAAACGGTCGGCACCGAATACCGTCTCGCGATATAACACGTCGCGTCCATCGTCCGACACCTGAACACCATAACCTGCACCCTGCGAGGTGCTGAGTGTAGTCAGCTCGCCGGAACGCAAGTCATAGCGACTCAGACCACGGTTGGTGGAACCGGTGAGCAACAGATAGCTGCCATCAGGAGAGATACCTGCCACCTTGCAGTCGCGCGCATCAACAGATGCGGGCAAGACCACACGCTCCACAGAACGTACATCGAGAACTTGGGCACTCGCCATACAACATACAGCGAGAGCTAACAAAAGAAATGGCTTCCTCATAGTATCATAAATTTAATAGGTATTCTGTTATAAAATATCACGTATATGTGATATAAATATCGAAGCGTAGATAAAATTATCATATAGCATGATACAAACGATAGCGCAAAGTTAGTAAATTTTGCCAACAAAGCCAAGCGATAACAAAAAAAACTCCCACGAATGGGAGTTTTTTTTTGATTGATGCTATTGCATCAAGGTATCAGTAGCTGTTTACTTGACGAGTTTGAGAGCACCACCTTGTGCAGTGCGAACTACGTAAGTACCGTCAGCCTGAGCACTCATGTTGATGTTATTGAAGCCGTGAGCTACGAGCTGACCTGCAGCACCGTAAACATAGAGTTCTACGTTGTCGGGGTTGTAGATGATGCCGTTGCTATAGTAGATGCCTGCGAGTGAGGTATTGATAACACCTGTACCGGCCTCCACGGTGATGAGGCACGAAGCCTTGAATTCGCCGTCGACAGTCACAGCGTTGATGTTGGTCTGACCCTCAGCCACACCTGTTACCACGCCGTCTTCTACGGTAGCTACCGACTCGTCATCGCTTGTCCAAACGACAGCCTTCACAGTAGCGTCAGCAGGCAGCACGGTAGCGGTAAGTGTCACGGTCTCGCCTACCTTAACAGTCTCGCTTGCAACCATCTCAACGCCCGTTACTGAAACCGGAACGATTTGCTTGTAGATAGCTACCGGCAGCTGTTTCTTGCTTGCATCCATATTGACATCATAGCACGAGAACAACTCTTGCGTCTTATTCTTGAGTAGTTCGCCACGTAAGCTCTCGTCAGCCGAGATGATAGAAGCCACGCCGTCTTCAGCTACAGCTATATTCCACTGACCTGCGAGGGTGAGCTCCTCTTGTGTGCGCAGCCAGTTGTTCTTGTCAGATGCAGCGTAGAGGTAGCCGTCGCCTACAGCAAGGGTGAACTTGCCGTCATCTTGCAGACCAAGGTCGATAATCTGAACCGAGTCGTTGATTTCGGCGATGATGCCATCGGCAGCAGCTACCACCGAAGTACCACGGTTGTTGCCATTTTGCTTTGTCGAAAGGGCGCGAACGCCTTCTGCATGGTCAACGATGATTACACGTGCACCATCGGTGAGTTCAGCCTGAGCCTTAACCATCTTGTAAACCACGTTCTTAACGGTAACCTCGCAAGTAGCGGTCATGTTGCCTGAGATGGTGGTAGCAGTGATGGTAGCCACACCTGCGCCGACAGCCTTAACCAAGCCGTTAACGTCGACGGTAGCTATCGACTCGTCAGACGAAGTCCAAACGACATCCTTCACCGGAGCATTCTCGGGCAATATGGTTGCCTCAAGAGCTTCCTCGTTGCCTACACCCAGTTCGATAGCCTCCTTGTTGAGGGTGATGCTCGTCACTTCGATGTTAGCATACAAGTGCCACAACGCAATAGCCTTGCCGGGGATGTATTGGTGAATCACGTATTCGTTGTCGTTAACCTTCTGAGGTTTCATCCAAACAGCGTACGAGTTGTTGGTAGCAGCCTTCTGGTCGACAGAATAGTGAACAGATACATCATCCCTATCGGGCACGTTCATCTCGTCAGTCATGTTACGAACAACGAATTCCGAAGAGTGAGTGGTACCTACTTTATAAGCCACCATCGTCTTATCTTCGCCTGCAGCGTTCTTGATGGTGAAGATGTCGCCACCGAGGTCAGAGGTATTCAGACCCGGCAGAACATAAGTCTCAGCTTCGCCTTCGCCTCTCCAGATCTGCATGTTGCGTCCACGGTGGTGTGAGAGAACGAAGCCCTCTTCGCCACGCATTACGAATGCACCATCGGTCTCTTCGCCCTTGCTTACGGTAACAGCGTACTTACCTGTAACAACGTCGCCTTCGCCGGCAGCACCATTCTTAATGGCTACATAATAGATAGTGTCACGACCCGGACAGTAGTAGTTGACACGTCCGCCTTCTGCCGAGAAGATGTCGCCTGTAGCACTAATCCAGTCGGTACGTCCGAGTACGGTCGACTCGTTGGGCAGGTCGAAGACGAAGTTGACAACCTTCGGAGTATTGGTACCCTTTTGCAGGATGGCGAGTTTGGTTTGTGTTCCATTGGGGAAGTTGTCGTTCATGATGATGTTACCGGCATCGTCGATAGCGGTACCAGCACCATTGACGCCCATATTAGCGATAGCTGTCTCTGTTGCCACACCATCAACTACTTCTACTTGATAGAGAGTGGAGTCTTTCTTGTTAGCAAAGAAGATCTTGCCATCCCAACCCATACCTTGACGAGCGTCGGCTATGGTCATGTTGGCTGTAGGAGCAGCCTCCCATACTTTCTCCAAAACGAACTGCTGGTCGCGAGCTTCAGGAACAGTAACGACACATTTGGCTGTGTAAGCACCATCCTCGGTTGTAACTGTGATAGTAGCCTGACCTTTCTTAAGAGCTGTGATGACACCATTCTCGAACGAGATAATCTCAGGATCGCTGACTTCGAATGACACATTCTTGTTGACTGCATCTTCCGGTTCTATGGTATAGCTCAGCTCAGCGGTCTGACCTATCTCGATAGTCAAGTTAGCAGCGCTCAATACCACGCCTGTTACGGCACCCGGAGCAGCAGTGATTTCTACTTCACATTTAGCTTCATAGCCGCCTTCTTCGGTAGTCACGGTAACGGTTACCTTACCCGGACGCAACGGAGTGAGAACACTATCGGCTATGGTTGCCAGATTCTCGTCGCTCACCTTCCAAGAGATGACTTTGTTGAAGGCTGTCTCAGGTTGGATAGAAGGAGTTATCTTCAGTGTTGCAGGCATCTGTATAGCCTCCGATGTCTTATCGAGAACAATACCTGTAACGGCTTTCTCGGTCGGAACCCACTTAGCATACAACTCAGCGTTCATCTTAGGAGCTACTTTCGTTACTTTATCGCCTGTGAACTCAGGGTTGGTATACCAGCCGTCAAACGTCCAGTGCAGGCGAGAAGGAACAGGAGCATCTTGCTCGGCATCGAACTGTGCCGGATACTCGAATTGTCCACCCCATGTAGCAAGCCATTTGTCCGACGAAATACCATCGTTGGCAAAGTCAGCAGATACAGGCCATGAAGCACGCTTCGAGTCAGAGAAGAATGCTGCAAGAGCATAACGTATCTGAGCCGAATTGGCGGTATAGGTAGCCTCTTGTGCTGTCGATACAGCTGTGATATAATCATTCAGCCAACCCCATCTGTCTTTGTATTCATCAGAAGTGAAGAAGTTGACATCCCACGCCTGAACATCAAAAGCCACACCGGTCTTACCACTAACATCGGCAGCGCCGAATTTATGAGTCTGTTTGCCGAATACGCTGCTGAATCCGAAACCGCCACCGGCTTCAAGAATGTCAGCTGCAAGCGACTGATAGATGTCGGCACGCGAGTTAGCATAGATATTATTAGGTGCACCACCATTCAGGTGCCATACTATCTCATATTTTGCCAGGTCCCATTTAGCATACAAGGTAACATCCTTGGTAACCATCGTTACGGGGTTGCCTGCGAGTTCTTCGTTGTCGTACCAGCCAAGGAAGACATACTCTTTCTTTGCAGGAACGGGCAATGCGTCGATTTCATTAACCGACTCCGGCATTACATACGGAGCAAAGGTCCATTTGTCAGACGAGATACCACAGTCTTTGTAGTCAGCCGAAGCAGGCCAGTTAGGACGTTGAGAATCTGCAAAGAAAGCAGTTAAAGCATAACGGAAAGCGGCTGATGAGTTCCATGACTTACCGGCTGCCTCTGATACTTCCTTAATATAGTCTTCAAGCCAGCCCCATTTTGCAGCATACTGAGCCGACTTGCAGAACGTCATATCCCATGCCGAAACATCTAATGCTAAGCCGGTGGCACCGGTAACATCAACAGGACCAAATGTAGTAACCGTTGAACCAAAGTCGCCCACGAAAGTAAAGGCAAAGCCTTCTTTCTTGGCAGCAATAACATCGGCTGCCAACTCCTGATAGAGGATTTTGCGGAGGTCAGCCTGGTTGTCAACAAAGAAAGCGTTAGCCGCACCACCATTCAGGTTCCATGTTACCTTATGTGTGCGCTCTTGCCATTTAGCTGTAAGAGCAACGTCTGCCGATACGGCAGTCACTTTTTCATCGCCATTATACCAACCGAGGAAATCATAACCTGCACGATATACCTGAGGAAGAGCAGCGTCAGCTGCTATTTCAGCCGGCATTTCGAATTGGTAACCCCATGTAGCGAGCCACTTGTCTGACGAGATACCGCAATCTTTGTAGTCAGCCGAAGCAGGCCAGTTAGGACGTTGCGAGTCAGCAAAGAAAGCTGTCAGAGCATAACGGAAAGCTGCTGACGAGCTCCATGACTTACCGGCAGCCTCTGATACTTCCTTAATATAGTCTTCAAGCCAACCCCATTTTGCAGCATACTGAGCCGACTTGCAGAACGTCATATCCCATGCCGAAACGTCAAGTGCTAAGCCGGTGGCACCGGTAACATCAACAGGGCCAAACGTAGTAACCGTTGAGCCAAAGTCGCCAACGAAAGTGAATCCGAATCCCTGCGCTTTAGCAGCTATGACGTCAGCAGCGAGAGCTTGATAGATGTCAGCGGCGGCCTTTACGTCAAGCGGATTGACCATACCACCGTCAAGGTCCCAAGTAACCTTGTACTTGTCGGCAGCGGGAGGAGGGGTGACGCCGCCTTCAGCGAGCGTTACGCTGAGCTTAGCGAAACGTCTGTGACCCGAGGTGCCACCCACGGTGAAGACTACCGATTTAGCTTCACCCGACCATGCGCCGTCGGCATAAGTGCCGGCATCAACGGTGATGTCGTTGGTCTTATCGTCCGAGCCAAACTCAAGAGCGATAGCCGTGATGTTGGTCTCAGCAGAAACAGTCATTGTTCCACCGCCATAAACGCGAACAGCAGCACCCGCGGTATAATACTTAGGCGCATTGTTGTTGGAACCTTTGTCGAAAGCGACGGTCACACCGCTTACGGTAAGCGTTGTCACCTCTGTGCCATTTTCGTAAGCTTGTGCGCTGAAATCAATCACCACAGGCTCAGCGAAAGCAAACACGCTCATGCAAAGAAGCATAAGAAACGTCGAAATTTTCTTCATGTTGTTTTTCGTTTTTACCCCTCGCTGTTTGTCTTCCCCAACCGACAAAGCTCGGGGCGGTTTTTAGATTTTACCCTTCGGGGATAGGGCCGGTTAATTAAGATATATTGTTGTTCCCTAAATCTTACACATTTGCCTTACACCGCTGACTTACAATAATTGTCCGTGCCGTCATCTTATTTACTTATCACTTTCTATCTTATTTACATGTTATGTGGTATCGGGTAGTCATTCCCATAATTGTTTGCTTTCAGAATAGTACAAAATGACGCTGCAAATATAATAATTTTTTTTTCGGTAACAAAATGTTTGAAAAAAAATTTGTTCAAAAGCAAAAGTTGAGCCGGTCA
>CAMHKW010000050.1 GCA_946185835.1 uncultured Bacteroidales bacterium | reverse complement strand
CGGTCTAACTTCTAACAGCGCAGCGGTCTAACCTCTAACATCACAGCGGTCTAACCTCTAACATCGCAGCGGTCTAACTTCTAACAGCGCAGCGGTCTAACCTCTAACTTCTATAGAATATGTCTGTATTATTTCCGAAAGTGAATAAGCCTCGCGAATGGGATTTCCGTCCGCGGTACTATGACCCCGAGAAGGAGAAGCTGCAGAAGCTTCGCGAGCGTCATGCTCGTGCTCGTGCCGAATACGAGAGGCAACAACGTGAAGCGGCAGGCGACAATGCTGAGGCTGAGGGTGCTGAGGTCACAGAACGTTATTCTACGTCGCTGCATCGCGGGTCGTTTCGTGAGGCACGCGACATGGCGCAACAGATGCGCTCGAAGTCGCAGCACCGCTCGAAGATGTTGTTTTGGTTGGCGCTTCTTGCAATAGTGGCTGTGGTTTATTGGTTGCTCCGTTGAGAAAGAGTTTTGTAATACGAATCGAAGAGTACTCTAATGGATATCATTCATCTTTTACCCGATAGTGTTGCCAATCAGATAGCGGCAGGTGAGGTCATACAACGTCCCTCGTCGTGTCTGAAGGAGTTGGTTGAGAACTCGCTCGACGCAGGTGCCACGCACATACAGATAGTAGTCGTCGATGCGGGGCGGACGATGTTGCAGGTTGTCGACAACGGAAGCGGCATGTCTGCCACCGATGCGCGTTTAGCATTCGAGCGTCATGCTACTTCTAAGATTCGCACGGCGGCCGACCTGTTCAGTCTGCATACGATGGGTTTCCGTGGCGAGGCGTTGGCGTCGATATGTGCTGTGGCGCAGGTCGTCCTCACCACGCGGCGGGAGGAGGATGAGGTGGGCACTCTGCTCGAGATCAATGGCAGCGAGGTCGTCAGACAAGAGCCGTGCCAATGTCAGGTGGGCACTAACATGAAGGTGCGCAACCTCTTCTATAACGTACCGGCGCGTCGACGTTTTCTGAAGAAAGACGCGACAGAGATGCGGCAGTTGCTGCAAGACTTCTACCGAATAGCCTTGGTCTATCCGAAGGTGGCATTCACCCTACTCGATAACGACGAGGTGGTGCTTGACTTGCCGGTAGGTACATACAAGCAGCGTATAGAGCAGATTTTCCAGCGTAACACGCGCCGACAGTTCTGCGACCAGCTCATCGACGTGAAGGTCAACACGCAGATAGTGAACATCTACGGCTTCATCGGGAAGCCAGAGGGCGCACAGAAGGGTAATCCGCAGTATTTCTTCGTCAACGGTCGCTATATGCGCCACCCTTATTTCCACAAAGCTGTCCTCAACGCATACACCGGCATGTTGCAGGGTGAGCAACAGCCCGCCTATTTTTTGTATTTCGATATAGCACCCGAGGCTATCGACGTCAATATCCATCCTACCAAGACGGAGATTAAGTTTGCCGACGAGCAGAGTATCTTCCAGATACTGTCGGCAGCCGTGCGTGAGGCGATAGGTAAGTTCAACGTGTCGCCGTCGATCGACTTCGACCGTGAAGGCGATTACGAGTCGGCACCCGTCAGGGGTAATGCCGTGCCCACGTCGCTCTCTATCACTGCCAACCGCGAGTATAACCCCTTTAAGACGAGGCAGACACCTCCTGCCAACTGGGAGCGTCTGTATCGTACGCCTGACACTACACCGATAAATAATGTGTCGGCACCGATCGAGCCGGAGCCTATGCTCGACTTGCAGTTAGACCCACAAGTCACCATCACGGCTGAGAGTGTCATGCAGTTCGATGACCGCTATATCTTCTGTGCTCAGCCCTCGTCGGTGTTGGTCGTCGACCGTTATCTGGCGCATGTCAATGTGTTGTATAACGTCTTCTCCCGTCGGTTTGAAGATTCGACATCGTGCTCGCAGCAGCTGTTATTCCCCGATACTATCGACCTTTCTGCCGACGATGCCCGATTGCTTAATTCTGCTCTTGACGACTTTCGCAGTCTCGGTTTCGACATCGACGCTATCGGTCCCGAGTCGTTTGTGATCAACGGTGTGCCTTCTGAACTCGGCGAGCAAAACGACGTGCGTACTCTTCTGGATATGATAGCCGAGCTGTCGGAAGCGTCCGACGTGCGTGAGCAATGGCATCGCCGGATGGCACTCGCGTTAGCGCGCAAAGTGGCAGTGCCTAACGGCAAACGGCTCTCAGCCGACGAATGTGTCGACCTGCTCACACGCCTGCTGCGTCTGCCTACGCCTGCCTTCACTCCCGACGGCAAACGTATAGTCACAACGCTGTCGGCTAAAGATATAGCAGCCTTATTCTAAGAAACAAAAGTTAGAATCTAAATATCATCAACATGAAATCATCTCGTTCTTTTTTCTCGTTTCTGTCGACCGTCGTTGTCGTCAGCATGCTTATGAGTTGCAAGCCCGAGGCTAAGCAGCTCGTTATCTTACATACCAACGACACTCATTCTCAGGTAGAGCCTAAGGCTGACGGCACTGCCGGCTATGCGCGCCGAATGGGCGTGATAGAAGCAGAGCGCAAAGCTAATCCTTGTCTGTTGCTTGTCGATGCAGGCGACTTCTGTCAAGGTACACCTTATTTTAATTATTTCCATGGACGTATCGAAATCGACGCTCTCAATCGTATGGGCTACGATGCTGCCACTCTGGGCAATCATGAGTTCGACAACGGTCTCGACTCGTTGGCTATGCTTTTGCGACTGGCTGATTTCCCGATAGTATGTGCCAACTATGATGTTGCCGGCTCGGTGCTTGAAGGGCTGGTGAAGCCTTATACTATAGTCGAGAAAGACGGAGTGCGAATCGGCATCTTCGGCTTAGGTGTTAGTCCCGAAGGGCTTATCTCGATGCGTAACTTCCTGCCGTTGCATTATCTCGACCCGCTACCTATAGCCGACAGTCTGAGCACTGCCCTCAAACTCAATCACCATTGCGATGTAGTGGTATGTCTTTCGCACCTCGGTACTCATTACGACAGTGACCAGGTGTCGGACGAGAAGATAGCTGCCGGCACAAGTAATATCGACGTCATCATAGGCGGACATACACACAAGATGTTTCCTAATCATAAGGTGGCTAATGCTAATGGCGATAGCATCATGCTCTCGCAAATGGGTAAGTCGGGAGCTGCATTGGGTAAGATAACTCTTACACTCGATTAACGGAATTATATTTTGCAAGTGTTTGGATGTGGCAAGATATCAGGTGCTTACCATGTAAAATGAGTTAAAATTTGCGTAATTGGAAAAGTTGTTATAACTTTGCAGCCGATTTCGCGTCTTCGGTTATGGGTAGTGCTTATCTGTTGACGAATGCGAAATGAGGTTAAAAAGAAATTATAAACTAACAAAATAATTAGAATTATGTCAGAAATTTTCTCTAAAGTAAAGGAAGTTATCGTAGAGCAACTTGGTGTTGACGAGAACCAAGTAACGATGGATGCTAATTTCTCCACCGATCTGAATGCTGATTCACTTGATACCGTTGAGTTGATAGTAGGCTTCGAAAAAGCATTTAACATTAAGATTAAAGACGAGGATGCAGAAGACATCTCGACCGTTGGAGATGTAGTAAAATACATCGAGAAAGCTCTTGCTGAGAAATAAGTATTTCCGTTATGGAGCTCAAGAGAGTGGTAGTCACCGGCATGGGTGTCCTTTCACCCGCAGGCAATAGCTTGGAGGAAGTCTGGACAAACCTTACGGAAGGTAATTGCAATGCCGGGCAGATTACATATTTCGATGCATCAAAGTTCAAGACTCAGTTTGCATGTGAGTTGCGAAGCTTTGATGCTTCCTCGTTTTTAGATGCTAAGGAGTTACGTCACTTAGACCGGTTCTCTCAGTATGCACTTTTCACTGCTCGTCGTGCGATGGCTGACTCAGGTCTCGACCTCGAGCATGAAGACCTTACTCGTATGGGAGTGGTGTGGGGTAGCGGCATGGGAGGCGTGCGTGCTTTCGAAGATAACATGCTCGACTATTACCGCAACGACTGCAATCCTGCCTTCAGTCCGTTCCTTATCCCTAAGACCATCACCAACATAGCGGCCGGACATATCGCTATTGCTTTCGGCTTGCGTGGTGTCAACCTGACTACCACTTCGGCTTGTGCCACCTCGGCTCATTCTATATCTGAAGCTTTCAACTACATACGTTTAGGTAAGGCGACTGCCATCTTAGCAGGTGGGTCTGAATCGCCCATCGAAGTCACAGGTGTAGGCGGTTTCAATGCGATGCGTGCCTTGTCGACCCGCAACGATAGTCCGGCTACGGCATCACGCCCGTTCTCTAAGTCGCGCGATGGTTTTGTGATGGGAGAAGGGTCGGCTTGTCTGGTGCTCGAGGAATACGAGCACGCTGTAGGCAGGGGGGCACATATATATGCCGAGTTGGTCGGTGTCGGGCTCTCGTCGGATGCCTATCATATCACGGCACCCGAACCCGAGGGCAAGGGAGCAGAACTCGTCATGCGTTTTGCTCTGGAGGATGCACAGTTGCAACCCTCGCAAATAGACTATATCAATGCTCATGGCACTTCGACACAGCTCGGTGATATAGCGGAGGTAAAAGCTATATGTCGACTTTTCGGAGAACATGCCTATCACCTCAATATCTCGTCAACCAAGTCGGTAACCGGACACCTCATGGGTGCAGCCGGAGCGTTCGAGGCGTTAGTCACAGTGCTGGCATTGGTAAAACAGCAAGTGCCGCCCACCATCAATCATGCCGACGACGATGTGGACGAGAATTTCGACGAGAGAATCAACTTCACCTTCAACACTCCGCAGTCGAGACAAATACGCTATGCTATGTCTAATAGCTTCGGGTTCGGCGGACACAATGTGGCAATAATATTCAAGAAATCAGAGTAGTATCTTTGCCTCCGACAGAGTGAACGTTTTAACAGCGATATATGATAAAGTCAGCTCTTTGTTTGGCTCGAAGCACAACAAGGATGCTGATTTTTTTTGGACAGAGTTGTTAGGTTATAGTCCCGACATGCGTCTGATAGAAGTGGCTATGACTCATCGTTCGTGTCATTCTTCTGCGGCGGGCATGTCGTGTCCACAGAGTAACGAGCGATTAGAGTTCTTAGGTGATGCCTTTATCGGGCTTGTGGTAGCCGAGGAGCTATATCGGCTCTATCCTAATCGCGATGAGGGTTTTCTTACCCGTGCTCGTGCTCATGTGGTATGTCGTGAGACTCTCAACCGCGTTGCACACGACATAGGTATAGCGTCGCATGTGACATTGGGCATCTCGCTGCGCGAAAATGCCGCCGACGTGTATGGCAACGCCTTGGAAGCATTGGTGGGTGCTATATACCTCGATGCCGGATATAGCAAAGCACGCAACTTCGTCGAGAGATATATCATTGCCAACCAGACACATATCAGTAAGCTGGCTGAAAAGGAAAGCGACTTCAAGTCCAGACTCTTGGAGTGGGCTCAGGCTAATAAACGAAAGGTAGAGTTTGTGCAACTATCCGACCGATATGATGCCAAAACCGACTCTCATACTTTCGTCTGTCAAGTACTTGTCGACGGACAAGCATTGGCAACTTCGACAGGCTCGACAAAGAAGATGTCGCAACAGATGGCTGCTAAAAAGTCACTTCGAGTTGTCAATTCGGCAAAAAATGGCGGCTTGGAGTGAAAAAAACGCGACTTCTGTATGTTCTACAACATATTTTCTCTACTTTTGCATTGCTTTTCGGAATGACGACGATACTTATGAGTCGAAAATTCAGAAAGCGATGTCTGCTTACTGATGAGAAGTATGACGAGAATATGAACACAAATGGCGACAACTGTCGCACTAATAAAAGGTATTATTATGTTAACAAGTGTAATCGGTGAGAATGCCGGTAAAATCTGGTCGGCTCTGCAAGGCGGAGCACTCACAACCAAAGAATTGGCAAAAGTAACAAAACTGAAAGTAGCTGAACTCAACCTCGCTCTTGGTTGGTTGGCACGCGAAAACAAAGTTGCTTTCGAAGTAAAAGACAACGAGACTATCATCAGTCTGATTTAATCGCACCGGCGATTAGGTACAAAAAAGCACCCTTGGGTGCTTTTTTTGTGCCTACGTCTGACTTTTTTGTGCCTTTTATTTAAGATTAAGCCGCCGACTGACGCTAAATTTTGTGTAATTGAGAAAAATACGCTAACTTTGCACGCTAATATAAAACTGACATTATGTTTCTAACGATACTAAAGTCTAAGATTCACCGCGTTGTGGTAACAGAGGCGAATCTCGAGTACATAGGTAGCATCACCATCGATGAAGCCCTGATGGAAGCCAGCGGTATAGTAAGTGGCGAGAAGGTGTCGGTGGTTGACAACACCAACGGGGCACGCCTCGAGACTTATGTCATACCCGGCAAACGCAACTCGGGTGTGATATGTATGAATGGTGCCGCAGCACATCTCATTCACAAAGGAGACGTGGTAATAATCATGGCGTATGCTCTGATGACACCCGAGGAAGCCAAGGACTTCAAACCGCAAGTCATCTTTCCCGAAAATAACAAAATCTGATTCAGCCAAAGGCTTGAGTCTTATACTGTATCTTCTCTAATCGTGTTTTTCTCAGTCGATAATAATGATAAGTGTTCGTCGGCTCGTGCAGGTGTCTTGCAAACCGACCACGGCACTATTCTTACCCCTATCTTCATGCCCGTCGGTACCGTGGGTACTGTCAAGGGTATTCATTTCCGTGAGCTGCGTGACGACATCAAAGCTCAGATAATATTAGGCAACACCTATCACCTCTACCTCCGTCCAGGCACGCAGATACTGCGTAGCGTAGGCGGGCTTCATAAGTTCGAGGGGTGGAACCGCCCGATACTGACCGACTCAGGCGGCTATCAGGTGTTCTCACTCGCCGGCATCAGAAAGATGAAAGAGGAGGGGGTGGAGTTCTCGTCGCATATCGATGGCAGGAAACTCTTCTTCACCCCTGAAAGCGTGATGGACATCGAGCGTGAGATAGGTGCCGACATCATGATGGCATTCGACGAGTGCACGCCTGGCAATGCCGACTACACGTATGCTAAGCTGTCGATGGAGCGCACCCACCGCTGGCTCGACCGCTGTATCGCCCGCTTCGACAGCACCGACCCTCTCTATGGGTACCAACAGCACCTCTTCCCTATAGTACAGGGCTGCGTCTATCCTGACCTCAGAACCGAGGCTGCCAAACGGCTGCGCGACCTCAACCGCGACGGATATGCTATCGGAGGATTGGCAGTGGGAGAACCGGAAGAGAAAATGTACGAGATGATAGAAGTGGTGAACGACATACTGCCCACCGACAAACCTCGATACTTGATGGGGGTAGGCACGCCTTGGAACATCCTCAATGCCATCGAACGAGGTGTCGACATGTTCGACTGCGTGATGCCTACCCGCAACGGACGTAATGGTATGATATTCACGTGGAACGGGGTGATAAACATGCGCAACCGCAAGTGGGCTGACGACTTCTCAGAACTCGACCCTACTGGCACCAGCTTCGTCGACCACCAGTACTCAAGAGCCTATGTCAGACACCTCATTCATTCCGACGAGATGCTCGGACTGCAGATACTCTCGATACACAACCTCGCTTTCTATCTCGAACTGGTAAGAGTGGCACGAGAACATATTTGTGCGGGAGACTTCAAACAATGGAAAGAGAACGTCATGCCACAGATTAAGAGGAGAGTTTAGTGTTTAGAGAGTTTAGTGCTCTGAGTTTAGAGAGTTTAGAGTGCGTGGGTACGCCTGTTTTCAACCGGCGGCATGTTCAGAGTTTAACGAAGTAGAAAATATTGTCAATGAAGAGGCTTGACTTATACATAATGAAGAAGTATCTCGGGACATTCTTTCTCGCGATACTGCTTGTCATGAGTCTTGCCATCGTCTTCGACCTGACTGAGAAGATGGACGACTTCTTCGAAAATCAGATACCTCTCTCTGAGATAGTGTTCGACTACTACCTCAACTTCATCCCCTACTATATGAATATGTTTGCCCCGCTGTTTATCTTCATAGCGGTGATATTCTTCACGTCGAAGATGGCGGGCAACTCCGAGATTATAGCCATCCTTGCTTCGGGTGTCTCTTTCAAACGCCTGTTGGTGCCCTATTTCGCGTCGGCGACATTGCTCTTTGTCGTGTTCTTCTATCTTGGCGGATATGTCATCCCACCTGCTAACGAGAAACTGCTTGACTTCCAAGATAAGTATATTCAGAAATTCAAGTCGGAAAACGCACGTAACGTGCAGATGATGATTACCCCCGGAACCATACTCTATATCGAAACCTTTCAGATGCGATATAAGTCTGGGTACCGTTCCTCGCTCGAGCATTTCGAGAACAAACATCTAACGTCGCGTATCGTGGCTGAGAGAATATATTTCGACGGTCTGCGCGAAAACGACACCACCCATTTGGCAGAACCGCATTGGCACTTCGAGAACTATATCCGTCGCAACTTCGACGGACTCAGGGAGACAGTGGTTTACGGACAACGTTTCGACACTATCATTCCGATCATGCCCGAAGAGCTTTTTATCACTCAAGAGCAGGCACAACAGATGACCAACCCGCAGCTGCGACAATACATAGAGAAGCAGCGTGAGAGAGGGACAGGTAACATACAGGCTTTCGAGACAGAGTTGCACAAACGCTATGCCTCACCTATCGGCGCGTTTATCATGACGCTGCTCGCCGTGACTATGTCGAGCCGCAAAGTGAGAGGCGGAATGGGCAAAAACCTCGGTATCGGACTGGCATTGTCGGCTATGTACATTCTCTTTTCCACCATCTCTACTACCTTCTCGGTGCACGGCGTGATGTCGCCGTTTATGTCGGTGTGGCTGCCTAACTTCGTCTTCTTGCTCGTGGGGATGTTCTTATACACACGTGCACCGAAGTAAAACCGCTGATTGTTCTAACTTTACAACGTCCATTCCGCCGGTTATAAACCGGCGTACCCACGCACACAAACACAACCCACGCACACTAAAAACTAAACATAAACCATGAAAACACATCTCTCTTTTCTGTTTGCTGTTTTGCTGTCGGCTCTGACAGCAAATGCTACTCTCACCACCTACACCTTCGTGGGTGCTGATTGGTCGTCGAAAGTAGGTACCGTAGCCGTTGGCTCTACCGATGGCTGGGTTGCCGATGTTGTGGCAGCCGACTACTCGACAGGGCGCAACACCCCGCAAGGTCCTACCGGCTGGGGCGTGAAGGTGACGAGTAATGCCGCCTATAAGAACGCCGGTGCTACGTCGGTGCTCGCCTTCGAGGACATCCGCCGCCTCACGTTTAACTATTGCACTAATACCTCGGCTGGCAAAGGGACGTTGTATGTTCAGATCGGTGATGCCGAGCCGATAGCAACCACTATCGACCGTCCGGAGAAAGGTAAGGGTGACCTCAACCGCGACCTTGAGATCGATATGCAAGGCAAGGTGCTGACCGGCAAGATTCGTTTCTGGATCGACTGCACCGAAAACAGCATATATATCAATACCATCACCATAAGGGCAAAGACAGGAAGTCCTAATATCGCAGGTCTGACGTCTGAGATGTTCCGTTTAGTGACCGACGTCAATCAGTTGGAAGATAGCGACGAGGTCATCATCGGAGTGGCAGGGACGCAGCATAACTATATTATGGGGCTATACGACGAATACAACAGCCGTAACAACATCTACGCACTGCGTGCCACATACAGCTCCGACCGACAGAGTGTCAACCCACAAGAAGACGCCGTGTATCTATTACGTAAAGGAAACTCTGACGCGGGCGACTACTTCACCTTTGCCGACATCGACGGATATGTGCTTGTGGCAAGCGGTGGTAATCCGAATCACAACGAGAACAACTACCTCACCATCTGGGACACTATCTATAGCCCGCAATACGGCTACTATGGAGCATGGACCATCGCGGTAGAACCTACGGGCGAGGCTGCTATCGTCAACCTCGGCAAAAGTCGCTCGGGCAAGCTGCAGTTCAACCTCAATGGCAACACTCCGATATTCTCGTGCTACAAAGACTTCTCACAGACCATGCCTGCTATCTATAGGAAAGTGACGGTGGCTGACCCCACAGAGCCATATATCTCGCTCTCGTCAGGTAATATGGGTTCTTTCCTTCTCGAAGACGAGCCGTTGGAGGGCGAGTTCATGGTGCAAGTTAATACCGTCAACCTCGCCGAAGACCTGAGTGTCGCGCTCGTTGACGGTGAGACGTTCGCACTTGGCGCTACTGTCGTCGACCGCGATGGTGACGTGCTCAGACTGAGTTATTCGTTTTCAGAACCGGGGGACTATCGCGATACACTCACACTCTCTAATGCAGAGGTGTCTGCAAGCTTAGTCCTGATTGCTCATGTCGACCGCCGACTCACCATCAGTGAGGCAGTGCAACTCAGCGACCTTAAAAGCTGCTATCTGCAGGAAGTGGTGGTGACTAAGAAATACGACAAGTATATCTTTGTGCAAGATGCTACGGGCTCTATGTTGCTGTTCGACAGCGGTAACCTTTATGGCAAAGGTTGCAAGCGCGGTGATGTACTCAGTGGGGTAGCAGGTAGGTATAAGAACTATTACGGCAATCCGGAGATAGCATTGTCGCAGGCTTTCAGCTCTCGTGCCGGTCAAGCTCCCGAACCGCGTATCCTCACTGCAGTGCCCGACAGTGCCGACGTGTGTGAGTACGTTCGTTTCGAGGAGGTAGTCTACGATGATGAGACTAATATCATCATTGGCGGACAGAAGCTGCCGGTTTACGATTTGTTCAACTACCAAAGTAAGGCAAGTGTGGTTGCCGGCAGGCTTTATAATATCGAAGGTCTGGTATATTACTACAATCGTGTGGTGTTCTGTCCGGCTGTCATCGAACCGGCCGACGACACAGCTGTCAGCAACACCACTGCGCCGCAAGTGTACTATGCTGAAGGTAAGGTGATATGCCCTGACAGCATGCCGTTTGCTGTATACTCGTCTGATGGCAGGCTCGTGTTGGTCGGCAGAGGAACGACTGACGTAAGCGGACTGCCGACGGGTGCTTATCTGCTATATACCGAGACCTCTTCTTGCCGTTTTATTATCAGTCGGTAACTATTGTCGTCAGACCATGTTTGTTCGCTTAGGTGTGTATACCAATTTGCACTTGGCAGTCTGACCGATGCGTTCTCCTATAGCTGAAATGATGAAATATATAAAAATATTTTGGTGATTTAGAAAAATGTATTACCTTTGCAGCGCTTTTCGGGAAAGGGCAGTTTTGGCTTGCCGAAGCGTTGCAAAAAGGAAAGATGGCGGAGTGGTCGATCGCGGCGGTCTTGAAAACCGTTGACCTTAACGGGTCCGGGGGTTCGAATCCCTCTCTTTCCGCAGAGTTATTAAAATAGAGGCTTTTGAGGTCTCTATTTTTTTTGTAGGATTTACTGCAAAGCATAGCCTAAACGATATTTATAATCCGGATGCTTATGTCAAATATATCGAAATAGACACTAATGAAGTAAAGTACTGTCGAATAATTCAATTAGATGAAGCATGTGCAAAGGCTTGCTATGAGGAGCAGATAGATGGCGTGAAACGAGTCGTAGAGTATACGTTTGGCTCAAAAGAGTAGTTACTATCGTCATTAAAATGAATATTATCAGCCCGAAAGGGTAGGCATAGCATTGCAATTACAGGTAGAGGTGTCGTTGCTTTTGATGCCGTGCGACCTGTAGTTAGTGATGTCAATATGCCTTAAGAGAGGTTTTACTCCACGTATACTATTTAGATTTTTGCTGCTTGCAAGCGATGGCTTTAATTGTAAATTTCGAGAGACGCCATTGCTGCATTAGTGTGGGTGATAAGGCATGTTAAAATAATGCCATTGTGTAAGGAAAAATCGTTTTATTATGTTGTAAAAGAATAATATAATATCACATATTAGTAAGCCCGTTGCGACGTTTATAATGTCGGGTGTTGATGTTGTGAACATGGGCAGTTTATCAAGATTTTTGACAAAAAAAATCTTGATTTTTTTTGTATTTCTATGTGGTAGGAAAGAAATTGCTTACCTTTGCAAGCGCTGAGTCGGAAAATATACGTTGCAAACGCTGAGTCAGAAAATACACAAACCAAATATCTAATTTATCTAAAACATGCAGTATGAAAACTAAGTTTCTACTTACGCCGTTGTTGTGGTTTGCCATGGCTGTCGGTGTTGAGGCGCAGACTTTTCGGGGCGTGGTTACCGATGTAGGTGGCGAGCCGTTGATAGGAGCCTCGGTGGTAGTGCAAGGAACCACCAATGGTACGATTACCGATTTCGATGGTAACTTCGAGATTACGTGTGCCGAAGGCTCGGTGTTGGAATTTTCGTATGTGGGATATCGTACGCAGACCCTCGCAGCTGCCAATAATATGGTGGTTCGTCTGTCAGAAGACAGCGAACAGCTCGAAGATGTGGTCGTCATCGGCTATGGTAGCCTGAGTAAGAAAGAGGTGTCGAGTTCTATTGTTCAGGTCGACAGTAAGAGTTTCGTCAAAGGTCCGATGAACAACCCGATGGAGATGCTCACGGGTAAGGTCGCCGGTCTGACCGTGAACAGCACCTCGGCGGCTGACCCCAACGCTTCGTCGTCGCTACAGATACGTGGTGCCGGTTCGCTGAGCGGCAGCAACGACCCTCTTTATGTCATCGATGGCATTGCCGGTGGCGACATACGCAACCTCAGCTCGCAAGATATAGAGTCGATAACGGTACTCAAAGATGCAGCATCGGCGGCTATCTATGGTACTCGTGGCGCCAATGGCGTGATCTTAGTGACAACAAAAAAAGGCAGTGCCGAGCAGGGGCATTTCAATGTGACTTACGACTCATATTTCGGTGCCAACATAGCCAAACCGCACATGGCAGTGCTCAGTGCCGACGAGTTCCGTCGCTCACGACGCGGTACCGACTACGGATATAACACCGACTGGTATAGCGAAATAACGCAGCCTGCAGCTTACGATATCAACCAATATATCAACGTGTCTACTGCTATCAAAGGCGGTAATTATAGTGTTTCGTTTAACTATAAGGACGCCAACGGCTTGGATATAGTAAGCAAACGTCGTGAGTACGGCGGCAGATTTGCCATGGAGCAGAAGATGCTTAGCGACTACCTGACTCTCTCGGGGAGTATTGCCGGTAGGCGTGTCAACGAGACATGGGGCGACAACTCGCAAGTCGACAATGCCTTAGGACTGAACCCTACCATGCCTGTGTATAATGCCGACGGCTCATACTATCAGCCCACAGGTACCACCGGCGCTGTCAACCCCGTCACACGTCTGAAAGAGACAACGTCGAACGGACAAAGACTCTATCTGCTTGCCAATGTCGGACTCAAACTCAAACTCTATTCCGACGATTTCAACAGCCTGAACACCTCTGTGGCTTATTCGCTCGACTACAACGACCTGAAGTCCAATACGTATGCCTCTTCGCTCTCGAACGAGAGTTTCTGGGGAGGATATAAAGGTCGCGCTAACGTCAACTATCAGAAGAACCAGACGCACCATGTCGATTGGCTTGTCAACTACGATTTCCAGATGGACGAACATACCGTGCGTGCCGTCGTTGGTACCTCATGGGAGCAATACACATGGGAGCAGGTAGGCGCCGAGAACCACAACTTCACTTTCGACAACACGTTATACAACAGCCTTGGCTCCGGCTCGTGGCTCGCTGAGGGCTTAGCTTCGATGTGGACGGGCAAGACGCAGTCGTCGCTGTTCGGCTTCTTCGGACGCGTGAACTACAACTGGCGCGACATGCTCTTCCTGAGTGCCAGCATACGTCGCGAAGCAAGCACTAAGTTCGGTATGAACAGCCGTTGGGGTAACTTCCCCTCCGCCAGTATCGCTTGGGAGATGACGGCTGCGGAATTTATGCAGCCTGCCACCTCCGTCATCAAGAGCCTAAAGCCGCGTTTCTCGTATGGCGTCACCGGACGTGAACCGAGCAGCAGCTATCAGTCGCTGGCTACCTATTCACCACGCTACCAGTATTACATGGACGGCGAATGGGTGGTAGGTTACGCCTCTTCGTCGAACGCTAACCCACTGCTCAGTTGGGAGAAGTCAGAGAGCTATAACATAGGTGTCGACTTCGACCTATGGAGCCGTCTGAGAGGTAGCATAGAGTACTATATCCGCCGTTCGCCCGACCTCTTGTATAGCTACACCGCTCCGCAACCGCCATACGTTCACCCTTCAATATTAGTTAACGTAGGTACCACTACCAACCGTGGTGTAGAGGTAAGCCTCAATGGCGACATCTTCCGTACACCTAACTTCAACTGGACGATGGGTGTGAACTACGCCTACGGTCGCACCTACCTCACCAAACTATCGAACGACGTATACCAAGCTTCGTATCTCGACCTCTATCTCAAACCCGGTGTCGGTACCTCTGAATATTTCTTCCGTGTAGAAGAAGGTGGAGAGATCGGACAGTTCTATGGCTACGAGTTCGCCGGCATCGATGCTAACGGCAATATGTTAGTCTTCGACAACGACGGCGCGAAACAGCCTGTCGGCTCTGCCGACCCCGCATGGAAACGTAACATAGGCAACGGTGCTCCAAGGCATAACCTGAGTTGGAGTAACACCTTCGAATTCTATAACTTCGACGTCTCCGTTCTGTTCACCGGTGCTTTCGACTACGACATCTTCAACATGCGCAAGTACGGCATGGGTCTGTCGGGTAGTGGTAGCGACAACGTGCTCCGCACAGCTTATACCGACGACAGATACGTGAAGACAGGCGGTGGCGTGATAACAAGCTACTTCCTTGAAGACGGTTCGTACTTCAAACTCGACAACATAACGATAGGGTATAACTGGAAATGGCAGGACAAACTCATCGATGGTCTGCATCTGTACCTCACGGCTAAGAATATAGCTACCCTTACCCGTTATTCGGGCAACGACCCCAGCGTGGTTGCCGTCACGGGTATCACTCCGGGCGTCGATGTCTCATCGGCGTATCCTACTGCCACACAGATATGTTTAGGTGTAACACTAAAACTACATTGATGCTATGAAAAACAATATCAAATATAGTCTGTTGCTTGCTTTTGTCGCGTTATGCAGCTGCAATCTCAACGAGCAAGTCTTCGACCGCATCGACGCTACGGTATACTATCAGAACGAGTCGTCGGTGAAAGGTGCCGTGGCTGCTATCTACGGCAATGCTGCCATGTCGTATCTCGAGTATTTCTGGTACCTCAACGAGTTCAGTGCCGACCAGGTGGTGTGGCGCGTATGGAATGGCGGCTTGTGGGGATACGACGAAGGTGAGAAGACGGTGCTGTCGACACATACGTGGACAGCAGAGTCGAAAATCATACGTTCCACATGGGAGACGGCATGGTCGACCATCGGACTGTGCAACACTCTGATTAGCGACCTGCAGAAACTCGATGCCAACGACCTCGACATGACCGACCTGAGGCTGCTCTCGTATATAGCTGAGGTGCGCACTCTGCGTGCTTGGGCTTACTACAACTGCTTCGAGATATGGGGCGGCGCCATACCCCTCTATACTACCGACGATGGAACCATACCCGGCTCTGCCGACGAGAACTTCCAAAACGGCTGCGAGAAGGTATATAACTTCATCTGCAGCGAGCTGGACACCTGCTACCAATACCTGCCCAAAGAAGACGGCAGCAACGCCACACGTAACCGCATGAACCAGGCTGTCAACCGCATGATACGTATGCGTATGTTGCTCAACTCCGAGGTGTTCACCGGCACCCCTCGTTTCGACGAATGTGCAGCATTGGCACAGCGGCTGCTCGATGGCGAGTTCGGCGTATATAACCTCGCTGCCGACTATCGCGACATCTACCACGTGACCAACACCACATGCCCCGAAGTGGTGATGGCGTTCGCTATGGAAAACGGACAGCTCAACGCCGGTTGGATGCGCGACATGCCTTTCCTGGCTTACACCTATTCCGACTATTTCGACTTCTCGTCGACGCAAAGTGCATGGAACTGCTGCTGTTTGGCGCCGTCGTACGATAACTCAGGAACGGTAAACAGCACCTACGGATATAGCGAAGGGGCAGTATGCTTCCTTGATCCGCCTTATAACGACCGTCTTGGAGCTGTCTACGAGCGTTTCTCCGACAAAGACATACGCAAAGGTAACTATAAGTGGGAGGACGGCAACTACTCAGGTATCTTCCTGCGCGGACTGATGAAGGCACAATGGGGTACAGGAGAAGTACTCAAAGCCGATGCCGATCGCGACGGACAAGACCTTTACTATGCCGACCAAGTAGGGCAGTTTGCCGGAGCAACCACCATCGGCAGAGCATTAGAGCCGGTGATGTCACCACGATGGGGCGAGACCAATTCGGGTGTCAGGTTAGTGCGTTATCCAATCTACCCCGAAAGCGAAGGCAAAGACTTCCAAGATATCGACGATGTGGAGTTCCGCTGGGCTGAGGTATACTACACCTTGGCAGAATGTAAGCTGCGTGCCGGCGATGCCGCCGCTGCCGAAAAACTCGTGCTGCAAGTGCGAGGACGCTACTTCAACAACGCCGCCGATGCCTCTAACTACGGACGTATCTCTACCATCGATGAGGCATGGATGCTCGACCAATGGGGGCAGGAGTTCCTCAGCGAAGGACGACGCCGTCGTACCGACCTCAGACGATTCGATAAGTTCACTCAAGGACAATGGTGGTTCTTCGGACGTGCTACCGACGACGGCGTGGCAT
>CAMHKW010000049.1 GCA_946185835.1 uncultured Bacteroidales bacterium | reverse complement strand
CTTGCTCTCGACCTGTATCGCTCGCAGCTCTTCTTTACTACCGACACTGCCCTTGCCGACTATGCCTCTGTGACTTATAACATCGGCGGTCTGGGGGGTGTGTCGCCCGGTACACGGCAGCTCATTAACCTCTTCCACCACTCCGCACTCGAGCGGCTGTATGTGGAAACCGACATCTCGCACCCCGACAACGGCAAGCAGTCGGGACTCAATCCTGAAGACTACCGCCAGCGCCTTAAAAGTGCGGGTGAGTTGGAAGTGCAGTACGGCATACCGTCTCGCAGCGGTCATCGCTATGTGCAACACGCTTACGCCAACTTCGGCTGGCGCAGCCTGACAGCCATCAACCAGACCGGTGTCAGTGGCTCTTACACCGACGACTACTACAAGGTGCAGCTCCAAGGCGAACTGCCCTTCCTCAGACAACGGAACGTGAGCATGCACTATCTACTCAACATAGCTTCGCGCAGCGCCATGGGTTATGAGTTCTACTATAATCCGCAAGAGGTGATGCAAAACAAGACCTATTCGGCATCGCTGTATTGGAAGAACGTGAAGGCTGACTCTCGCACGCGGTGGACGGCAGGTCTGAGTTGGAACACCAACAACGTCAGACACCGCGACCTCAGTTTCGCTCGCAACCTCGTCGACCAAGACGGTGAGGCGTTCGAGCCGTGGATGCCCGACGGCAACACCCACGAGCTGTCACTAGCAGCTAACCTGAGTCATCGTTTGCTCAGCTGGCTCACGCTTAACTACGACGGATACAATACCATGCTCTTCTTCCGCCCCGAGAAACAGACTTTTAGTAACGATATCTATTGGAACTCGATGTTCTCGACCGAGCAGTACGACCTCTATTGTATCGATTGGCAGTCGCAGCCCTTTGCAGCCGGACTGCTCGAGAACACTCTCGGCTTAGAAGCTGACTATGAAGCTACGCCATGGCTGCGTATACGTGGTAACCTCGACGTCACCCTCGACGGCATCGTGCTGGCCGACAACAAGTCGATAGTGCAACCTAACTATCAGGCGCAGCTCTCGTTGTACTTCCACCCCGTCAAGTGGTTCGACGCCAATATCACCATCGGCAACTATCGTGTCGCATTCAATATAGAAGACGTACGATTCTTCTCGTCGCGCTATCTGAACGGCACCATTCGCCATGCCTCCGACGGCTCTTTGTTCGCAACCACCGGCGGACAATATCACAGGCTCGAGAAAGGTACATGGCAGCCCTCGTACTTAGTGTTCGACATACCATTCCGCTTCACCATCGGACGGCATGAGATAAGTATGTTGCAGTCGTTCCGTAAGTACTATAACATCTGGTTCACACGTTTCGATGCCGATGTCGCTGCCTATGGCCATTACGTGACTGCCACCTCGCCCGATGCACAGCCCGGCACACAAGTGTATGTCGTCGACCCCGGACAGAAAAACTATGTGGTAGGCTATCAGGATAAGATGGGCGACTCGTTTATCACTAACACCCCTTACTGGGGCTCGAACGTGTTTAAGTATACCTATAACGGACGCAAGGTTCTGTTCTCGGCAAGCTGGCAGACGTACATGATGGCATCGGTAAGTGCTATGGGTAACGGACCGATACACAATAATATAGGCATGCTGTCGGAGTCGACGGCGAACCCTAATCTCGAGGTCATCACCGTCAACCATTCCGACAAACCATATCATCGGGTGGGGCGTACCGACCAAGACAAGTCGTTTATCGCCCGACTACTTTTCGCGTATAACATAACCGACAGCTGGCAACTCGGACTCACGTTTAAGTTCAAAGACGGTCAGCCCTTCTCTAACTTCACCTATCAGTTCGCTACCGATGCCGACGGCTATCAGCAGGCTGTGGTATGGAATCGTGACTCGAAGGGTATCAACCCCACCGACGGACATTTCGGCAAGCGTAAAGATGCGTTCTTCGACCTCGATGTCAACCTCTCCTATAAGGCTTTCTTCAAAAACGACCAAAAGCTGTTTGTGCAGCTGTTAGGCTATAACCTCTACGACTTCTGCACCGGACTGACCGAGTTCACTTTCGAAGAATCCGGCGAGGCACACCGTTACGCCATGACGCTTTGCAGTCCGCGTGGACTGATGGTGAACCTCAAATACGAATTCTAACAAGGTACGCAAGTTTCCAACTTGCGGCAAAAAAAAACGGGTACGCAAGTTCCCAACTTGCGACAAAAAGAAATGAAAAACTCTCTTACGCGGATATTACTATACCTGGCATCGGCGCTATTGGTCAGCCTGCTGTTCCAGACCGTTTGCAGGGTGGGGCTGTGCCTTGCTAACGCAGCGGGCAGCATCGCCCCCGACCTGCTACTTAGAGCATGTCTGATAGGTCTGAAATTCGACAACCTGATATGCTGCTATATCATCGCCTTGCCGCTGATAGTGCTTTCGGTGCTGTCAATAGCAACATCTCATCGGCGCAGTAAAAGGTTCGCAAGTGTCTCTGCTCAACGTAACATGTCGCGTGCCATGAAGGCAACACAGTGGTTTGTGGGGATACTGATGGGTATAGTGCTCTTTGTAGAAGTAGCTAACATCAGATACTATCATTTCTTCGACAACCACCTCAACTGGCAAGTGACCGAGTGGTTTGGCTTTGCCGCCACCACCGCCGGAATGCTTTTCTCTGACCATGTCAACCTCGTCTACTTGTTGTTAGCCCTCGCCTTTATCGCCGCTTACGAATACTGCTTGTCGCGTATCACCAAGGCATTTAATAAAGATTGGGAAGACAAGAGTATTGACTCGCCTCAAGATTGTCAGACTTCGACTCCGGCAAATGTACGCAGCATAGTAGGACAATGCTTCGTGGCTCTGATAGCGTGGGGACTGTGCTTCGTGGGTATCAGGGGTAGTCTGCAACGCTACCCTTTAGGACTGAGTTTCGCTTATTTCTGTGATAACGCCTTTTACAATAAGTTAGGCATCAATCCTGTCTTTAATATCATCAAGACCGCCGAGTCTTCGGCTGACGATATGCCTGCTTTCCTACGTGATGTCGATGTCGATGCTGCCGAGCAGCGTGTGGCAGCGTTGCTGTCACCTGCGTTGCCTGCCGATAGCGCTACGTTGCAGCGATGCGTACCTGCCGTGGCTTCCCCTAAACGACCTAACGTGGTGTTGGTGCTCATGGAGTCGATGATGGCGCTTAACCTGCAGCGCGAGTCACAAGGTATGCCGCTGACACCTTTCTTACGCCGACTCCGACAGCAGTCGGTGTATTGCTCATGCTGCTTCTCGGCGGGGGTGCATACCAACAATGGTATAGTGGCATCGCAGTACGGCGTGGTGCCACAGTTCGCACATACTGCCATGCCGGCACCATCGAAGGTATATACCGGCTTGCCATACTACCTAAAAAAAGAGGGCTATTCGACCCACTGCTTCGTGACCTCTAACCCGCAGTACGACAACATGAACTCGTTCCTGCGCGACAATAGTATCGATAATATCTATTCGCAATACGACTATCCTGCCGACAAGGTGGTCAACAACTTCGGTGTGGCGGACGACTACCTGTTTGAGTACGGCATCGACAAGTTGAGCTCGTTGGCAGAGTCGACCGATGAGCCTTTCTACGCCTTGTTTGTGACCGTTTCGAATCATACCCCATACGTCATTCCCGAGCGTTATATGTCGCGCGGCGTGACCGACGAGGAGCGTATGATAGCCTTTTGCGACGATGCGCTGCGAGTGTTTGTCGAGGCGGCACAAGCTACCTCGTGGGGACAGAATACTGTCTTCGTTCTCGTCGCTGACCATGGCAGTTTTGCCGACAACCCGGGATACGACATGCCCATCAACTACAACGCCATACCTCTGTATATATTCGGAAGCGGTATCGAACCGCGTGAGATCACAACGCCCGCTTCACAAATCGACATCTGTCCGACTATACTCTCTATGCTCGGATTAGAATATGTCAACTCCACTCTCGGTATCGACCTCATGTCGCAGCAACGTCAGTATGCCTTCTTTGTCAACAACGACCACCTTGGCTGTAGCGATGGCAGATGGCTATATTGCATCTCCACCAACACCCGACACGAGGCACTCTACCTCATCGGCGACCCACACAACCGCCTCGCCGACGAGCCTGAACGTGCTGCCCACATGCGACAGTATGCAACCGACATGATGGTGGTTAACTGTCGGCGAGTGCCCGAACTACTGCAAAAAGAAAGAATTTGAAAGGTGGGTAGAGACGAGGCTTTGACTCGTCTCATAAAGCAAGGTGTGGAACACGTGTGGTGGTTGAGAATTTGTAACTTAAGCCGCAGATGTTCGGGGCAGGAGCAAAGTTAATGCAGCCACGAGCAAATAAAGCGGTTCGATGACGACCAGAATACTGTCGGTCAGCATATTGAGAAGGTAGATGACACTGATGGCAAGCGCTATATAATAGCGTTCTCTTTTCGCAAGCGTGAGCACTGACACCGGTTGCAAACCGGCGTATCCCATCGCAAGAGCGTCCTGCATACTTCGGCTACCTATCGACCAAGGCAGCAACACAAAAGTGGCAATCAGCCATAACACCGCCATCGGACCCAACGTCATCCATTCTGTAAGATATTGGTTGTGCGGACCGAGTCCGAGCTCACCCATCACTCCCACTCCATCCTCGTCGTAGCAGTGTGCTAAAAAGCCGACTTCGCTGCCTATCCCCAATCCTCGTATCCCATACTCATCGGCATGTGACACTACGGTGTGCCAGATGTATATCCTCGGCTCGCGCGTCATCGGTGCAACACGATAGTTGTCGGCTTGTGCCGAGATGGCGACTTCTGCTCTTAGCTTCTGTATGCGTGGATGGTGCCAAAGCGACACTGCCGCTATCGCGAGTAACACAATGCCTGCAACAGCCAAGCGCCATGACGGTTTGTGGCGCCCGATGGCGATATAGCAGACTTCCATCGTGATGACGATAAAGGCAACGACCAGACCTATGCGTGAGCCGGTAAGATAGATGCCGAGTCCGAGCCAAAGGGCTGACAGCAGAATAGCAACTATCCCTACACGACGTGAAGCACGACAACTGATATCGTCGAGCAGTATAGGTAACATAGCTAAAGCAAGGCACAGCTCCATGCAGTAGTTCTGGCGGTGCTTGAGTTGCACTATCCTGCCGCTCTCGCCAAGGGGGAAGATAGTACTGAGCAAGGTACTATGCTCTGCCTCCGACAAAGTGCCCGAATGCAGGAGGTAACTATTGTACAGGAGGTAGATAGCGATAGAGAGCATGCAACCGATGACGTACACATATATGTGCAGCTTCTTCTTATAGTGCTCGTTGACCCCAAACAGTGCAAGCAGGAAGATATAGAAGAAAGCCATCTGCTTGATGGCATCGCTTTTGGCTGCCTGAAGGTCCGGTGCCCACAACAGCGACAGCCAGTCCCACACCAACAAACAAAGCAGCATTACAAAGGGTATCATACTCCGGCTGCGTAGCTGTTGCCATATCTGTCGTGGTGATAGCAGGTACCTAAACTCCAAAAGCCACGAGATGAGCCACGCAGCCCAGAGAGGCTGAGTGATATGCCAAGGCAACGGGAGTGCAAGCAGGGTCAGCAGAAAAAGAGAATAGTTAACCCGGCCGATAGCGGTCATATAAATAGGTACATAGCGTTTCATGACTGTCTCTTTTTGCCGGTGTTGACTCTGTCGCCGGTTGCAAACCGGCGTACCCCATCGCGAGTGGGGGCACTCGCGCTCTTGTCGTTAGCGTGCTCTTCTTGTTGTTGATAGGTGTCGAAGGTCCGTTGTAGGAAGTCGGAATAGCGGAAGTTGAGTGAAAACAACTGCGAGGCGTTGTCAGCGAGGCGTGTGCGTAGAGCAGGGTCGGTGAGCAGGCGTCTGACATGCGCTGCAAGCGTGCGTATGTCGTCGGGACTATAGAGCAGGGCTGACTCTCCGTCGCTGACTATCTCTGCCTGCGAGCCGTTGTTGGTAGTGATGGTGGGTAGTCGGTACGCCATGTTCTCGAGTAGCACCAACGGTCCCCCCGCCTCGCGGGCTATGGTCGGCACCACGCCGAGTGTGGCAGAGTGGCATAGACGGGGGATGTCATCGCGGAAACCGAGCATCACAATACGTCCGCTTATCGTGCTCGATTTCAGATAGCTGACGACTTGTTCGCGCTCAGCAACGGGTATGTTGCCGGCAAGGCATAGCCTGAAGTCGAGGTCGGTGAGCAGTGATAGTGCATCAACCAACTGGTAGATACCTTTCTCACGGCATATCCTGCCATGATAGAAGATAACGGGCGACTGCCGACTCTCGGTCTTGGTGGCGGCTGAGGTGTAACGGCTGTCGACGCGTATGCTGTTGCGAATGACACGTACGTCGCTGAACAAGTCAGCGTTGCCACAATATGTGTCACGTACTAACTCAGATACACATATCAGACTGTCGAAGCGGCGATAGATGCGGCGCCAGAGGAAATTGTCTTTCGCCGGTCGTACCAAATGCTGTGTGGCAACAAGGCGCAATGGTCGTGAGCAGTGACGTTTAGCCCAAGCGGCAGCAAAATATGCTTGGCGTGAGTTGACATGTACGACGTCGGCGTGGTATTGTTCTATCAACGCCAATAACTCTCGACCGGTGGAAGGCAGGTAACGGCGTAAGCCTTGCAGACCTTTGACGACTATCACTTGCCCTAAGGTGCTTAGTCTGTTGATGACTACCTGCTCGCAGCCCGGAGCGACAACAAACACACAGCGGTGTTGCTGTTGACTGAGTGAGCCGGCGAGGTCGAACACATACTGTTCGCCGCCACCCCATGTTCGTGATGCTATGTGGTATATGATAGTCATTGTTGTTGGCGAAAGCGTTGCCATTTGTCGTAGTCGGCTTTCCTGTTTTTTATGTGTATGAGTGCGTACTTATCTGTCGCGGGCAGATAGACGTACGAGCGATGACCGCTGATGCGCTCGTGTATAGGGCGCGTCCATCGTATCTGTGGCGTATTGAGATAGATACGCCCCTGGTAGTCGGGCCAGCTGACGCGCTGAGGGTCTAACGTGCCGCCTTCGTCGACAAACAGGTTCGTGCGCGGAAGCTTGAAGAGCTCGATGTCGGGGTTGGCGGCAAGAATACATGGCAACAGACGTATGAGATCTGTTGACGGCATCTCGTCGGCGTCTAACTGAAAGATATATCGGCAGTGTGTGAGTCGGCCGAGGTTGTTCTTCGCACGCGCGAAGTCGTGGTTGAGTGCCCACGTCTCGTATCGTGCTATATGTCGCTTGTGCTGTTCAACGACCTGCTTGACTTCGTCGGTGACGTTGTCGGCATCGGCTTGTACGACGATGCTGTCAGTAGGTCGCTTGTGTTCAGCGAGCAGCGTGAGAAGGCGCTCAAGCTCGGCATGCTCGTTGCATACCGTGATGGCATAACAGATGGCGGCAGGGCTTTGCTCGCTATCGGGCGGCATGAAGAGCCGGCGCTTGATATGCAGAAAACGTAATATGTTATTCGTGGCGCGTCTAATCATAATCGTAGTTGGCTTTTTTCCCATAGTCCCAAAAGCGGTCGCGGTAGTGCAAGAGCGCTTTGAGGAACAGCTCTGTGTCGAAGCCGCGCAGGCGTGAGTATTCGTCGGCAAACACTTCGAAGAAATGGCGGTTGGCGCAGATGCGGCGCATGCTATATGCTGCGCTGTGTAGGTCTACCCGTCTGAACTCCATGCGGTTGATGTCGACCAAACAGAAGTCGTAACCTTCGGCACGGCGTTCGAAGAGTATGTTACCCGGCGAGTAGTCGGTCGGCAAGACGTCGGCGGAGTGTATCTTTGCTGTGAAACGTGCAAACGGCCGTATCACCTGTTCGAGCTCGGGTGTGTAACAGAGTGTGTATTCGCGCATCAACCTCGTGTATGGGCAGAAGAGTGTTACTAAATACGAGTCGGTTAGCAGACCGTGTTCAGAGCAGAGCAGGTAGGCTACGGCATGAGCTGTGGCTATGCCTTTGTCTTGCAACGTCAGCGCATTGGTGTAGGCACGCTCTGCTTTGGACGGGCGGAAGAACGAATACACTACTCGATTGACAAACAAAGGTCGCCGGTAGCGTTTCACACATAGCACCGTGCCGTCGGGCATACTAACCTTGCGCAGGGTGTTGCGCTCGGCATAGATGAGCTCACCTATGTCGTCGAACGTCGAGGGTAAGGAGCTGACGAAGTCGGCAAGATGCTTATATTCAGGCGAAACGGTTAGAAGCATTGCTTGTAGGTGTTTATCAGGTTGGTGGCTATCTTGAGGTCGGTGAAGCGCTCGGCTTGCGGGTATGAGTTAGCAATAAGTTGTGCGCGCAGTTCGTTGTCGTATAATAGTCGTTGCAGCTGTCGTGCTATGTCTTCGGGTGAAGCAGGGTCGGCATAGATGGCAGCATCGCCACCGGTCTCGTCAAGACACGAGCTGTTAGATGCCAAGACCGGGATATGGCTGCATACAGCTTCGAGGACGGGAATGCCGAAGCCCTCGAAAAAAGACATCAGGGCGAAGGCATCTGCCTGCTGATAGACGGCAGGGAAATCGGCGAATGGTATGTCGTGCCGCAGCTCGAGATGTACGCCTTCCTGCCGCGCAAGAGTAGTGATATGTCCGACGTATTTCGAATGGTGTCCCACCACGAGCAGAGGCAACTGTAGACGGGCTATACCCATGGCGCGAATCAGGTTGTCGAGATTCTTGTTAGCCTCGATTGCCCCGACATACAGCAGGTAGTGCTCAGGTAGTGAGTAGCGTTGTCGGCATGCCGAGAGCTCGTCGCGGCTGAGCTGTTGGCGAAAGCGAGCGTTGCAACCTTGGTATACTACGCGTATCTTCTCGGGGGCGGCACCGAAATAGTCGATGCAGTCGCGTCGGGTCTGCTCGCTGATAGCTATCACGATGTCGGCTGTGCGACAGGCATAACGGCATTTGCGTAAGAACAGATGTCGGTAGCAGGCACTATAGTTGTCGGGATAGCGCATGAAGATAGCATCGTGAATGGTGACGATCTTCTTTACCGGCAAGCGGTGGATGCCGAAGGGAAGCTCGCCGCTCAGACCATGGTATAACTCAACGCCGAGGCGACGGATGTCGTCGACGCAGCCGAAGCTACGCCACAAGGACGGGGCAAGACGCCAAACAGAAGAGGGGAGCACTTCGCTGACAAGGTCGGAATAGGGCAGTGTGAGAGAACCCGACTCCCGAGGATTGAACAGCAGATATTCGTTATCAGGGGCATAGTTCGTGACAAGACGCACTAAGTCGCGGCTGTAGTTGCCCAAACCGCGGCGGTTGTGATAAGCGCGTTTTGCATCGAAAGCTATAAGCATGGCTAAGTGTGCGTGTGCGTGAAAAGATGTTATTGTTCAAGCAGTTTTTTTAGTATGTCGTCGGGTGCGATGCTGCTCAGGCAGCGGTAGTCGTGGTAGCGGCAGGGCTTATTGCCGAAGGCAGAACACGGACGACAACTCAGGTCTGCTCCGAGGCAGTCGGACATCTGTTGCCCATATCCTAAAAAACCGTTTAGAGGGTGTGTCGCACCCCATAGGCTTACTACACGAGTGCCGACAAGCGAGGCAAGGTGCATGTTGGCAGAGTCCATGGTGAGCATGACGCGCAAGGTCGACATGAGTTGAAGCTGCTCGTCAAGACTATAATGACCAACGGTATTGGTGACATTGGGGTAATGTTCTGCCCATTGCTGCAGGACTATATTCTCTTCTCTGCCCGCTCCGAACAGATATATAGGCTCATCGGTTTGTTCTCTGAGTGAAGCTACCACCTGCTCCATCTTGTCGAGAGGGTATATTTTGCCTTTGTGCGCAGCGAAAGGAGCTATCCCGATGCCTTGTCGGGATACGTGCTGACTGCCAAGCGGTAGTGATGCGTAAGCGGGTGACAGAGTTGGCAGCAATGAGAAGTCGAAGCCTAACTGTCGGAAGACCTTAAGCTGCCTCTCGAAGACGGTAGGCAAGGCTGTCAGCCGTTTGAGGTGCCGGCGCGTGAGTCGCCAACGACGAAAGCGGTTTTTGCTTATTATCGCCACACGTTTGCCTGCAGCGCGAAGTCGCAAGTCGAGGTATCGCGTGCGCAGAACGTTGTGTAGGTCGGCTACGGCATCGTAACTCCGATAGTCGAGCTCGTCGAGTAGAAGTCTGAGTCCTGCTGTTCCTTTGTGTCGTCCCTTCAGGTCGGCACCGAAGAAACAGACGTTAGCCGGCAGAGTGTGAAACAGCGAGGCGTGCTGCTGGCGGCTCAGCATAGTGATTTGCAAATCGGGGTATGCTAAAGCAAGAGCATTGAGTGTGGGCACTGTCATCGCCACATCGCCCAATGCCGAGAACCGTATGACCAGCAGGCGGTGCATCACTTTTTGTTTTGGTATAGTATAGGGTTGAGCGAAGGGTCGTTATACATCTTCATCTGCTTGTACACCTTCATATAACGACGTCCGTGTTCGATGTCGTCGAGCAGCTGTGCAATAGACGTGGTCAGGTCTTGTTTCTGCTCTTTGAGGACCTTGAGTTTCTCTGCTACCGACTTATGGTGTTCGGCATCGGTATCCACACGGTCGACTTGCTCTTGCATGTGGTAAATCTTGAGGTTGAGTATCGACAGCCTGTCGACAGCCCACGCCGGACTCTCGGTGTTGATTTTAGCATCGGGTAGGACCTCTACGTCCTTGTAGAGGGTAAGGAAATAGCTGTCGATGAGTTCCACAAGGTCGGTGCGTTCTTGGTTAGAGCGGTCGATACGTCGTTTGATGGCAAGGGCGTGAACGGGGTCGATGTCGGGGTCGCGGATGATATCTTCAAGGTGCCACTGCACGGTATCAATCCAGCACTTGAGATACAGATAGTATTCGATGGTGCGCTGTTCGTATGGGTTGCAGATGGGCGTGTCGACGTTGTCGGTTTTGTGATAGTCGACAATAGCTTGCATGAAGATGCGACTGCTATCGGTGGCGATGTTAAGCATAGTGTGGTGATGTTATGTGTTAGGTGTATCTTCGGCGCGTGTCTTACGTTTGAGCTCGAAGTCGCGGCCGAGGTAGTTCTTTCTTACGACAGGGTTAGCGGCGAGTTCTTCGGGAGTCCCGTGGAAGAGTATCTTACCTTCAAACAGCAGATAGGCTCGGTCGGTAATCATGAGGGTCTCGTCAACGTTGTGGTCGGTGATGAGTATCCCGATATTTTTGTCTTTGAGTCTCCACACCACGTCTTGTATCTCTTGCACAGCTATGGGGTCGACGCCGGCGAACGGTTCGTCAAGCATGACAAAACGCGGTTCAATGGCAAGACACCGTGCTATCTCGGTGCGTCGACGTTCTCCGCCCGACAAACGGTCGCCGATGTTTTTTCTGACGTGTGCGAGGTTGAACTCGCGTATCAGCTGTTCCAGTTTCTCGCGTTGGTACTCTTTGGTGAAATGTGTCATCTCAAGCACGGCACGTATGTTGTCTTCGACCGTCATCTTCCGAAATACGCTTGCCTCTTGCGGCAGGTAGCCTATACCGCATTGGGCGCGCCGGTACATGGGGTAAGAAGTGATGTCGGTGTCGTTGAGGAAAATCTTACCATGGTTGGCTGTTATCAGACCGGTGGTCATATAAAAAGTGGTGGTCTTGCCGGCACCGTTAGGTCCCAGCAAGCCCACTATCTCACCTTGGTGCAGCTCTATGGATACATCGTTGACAACGGTGCGTTTGCCATAGCGCTTCACTAAGTGTTCGGTTCGTAAGATGGTCTCCTCTTGTTTCTCCATATAGAAATAGTTGTTATGGCATGTCGATGTCGACTTCTACGGGGCAGTGGTCGGAGTGTACCGCCTCTGTTAGTATGCGAGCTCCTGTCAGTCGCTCGTGCAGGTTATGTGTAGCCCAGTGGTAGTCGATACGCCAGCCGGCATTACGTTCGCGCGCTCGGAAGCGGTAGCTCCACCAAGAGTATCGTTCAGGGGCGCTGTCGAACAAACGGAAGGTGTCGTCCATGCCGGATGCCTCGAAGCGGTCCATCCACTCGCGTTCTTCGGGGAGGAAGCCGCTCACACCTACCTGACGCTCAGGGTGGTTGATGTCGATAGGGTGGTGGCAGATGTTGTAGTCGCCGCAGACGATGACCTTGGGACGCGTCTGCCTCAGATGGTTGATGAAGACGAGGAAGTCCTCTAAAAAGCGCATCTTGAAGTCTTGTCGGATGTCGCCTGTGGTGCCCGACGGTATGTATACGCACACCACACTCAACTCGCCAAAGTCGGCACGTATCACACGACCTTCGGCATCGTAGGTGGGGTTATCCATCCCTATCACCACGTTGTCGGGCTCTCGCAACGAGAAGATGCCTACACCCGAGTAGCCTTTCTTCTGTGCAGAGTGCAGATGGGCATGGTAGCCCAGTGCCTCGAACCCGCTCAGGTCAATCTGGTCGGGCTGCGCTTTGCTCTCTTGGATGCAAAACACATCGGGACGCTCTGAGCCGAGCCAGTCGAGCAAGCCCTTGCTCATGGCGGCACGGATACCGTTCAGGTTATACGAGATGATGCGCATGACTGCTGTTTATTTCTTGATTACTATTTTGGCGCCGCGAATACGTTTGCCGTTTTTACTTTTCTTGACTACATATACCCCTTCTTCGTGGATGTCGTTGAGGTTGGTAGTGCCGATGTCCTTGCCATCGATGGTGAACACGCCCTCTATCACTTCCTCTCCGTCTTCGTCGGTAACGAATTGGTTGAGGTCTCTGAGTCCGCCTCTGAACTTCATCGAGATAGAGCCGTCGTCGTTGACTTTGATTTTCGAAACCGGGTATTTGTCGAATGGAATAAAGGTGGTGACGGTGTCGTATGGGAACAGGTCTCCTTGTTTGCCCATATATCCGTTCTCACGTCCCGAGTAGCGTGGCTGTTGTCCGTCGGCTTCGATGATGTCGACACCCATGCTCTTCTCGTTGTTGTTGACCGTGTTAGCTTCCCATGTGCGACTGTTGTAGTTGATGCGTGTTACCATCAGTCCTTCGCCCGGGATATAGGCGTTCCAGTCGACTTTTTTCTTGCACTCTAACAGGTAGAATAAAGTCGGGTTGGGGTTCACGCCTTCCATGTTGTGCTGTCCGGTCTCTGTTATCATGTAGCACTGATTAGAGGTCTGGATGTCTTCGAGCGTCAAGTCATCGCGCTCGGAGAGAAGCGTAGGAGTAAGCCAGCCTATGAAGAAACGTTCGTATGCGGAGTAAGAAGGGGGAGTGCGTCCTTCGTTGTTGTACGGACCATAGTCGAGAATATCCCACGAGCCTAAGGTCTTATGCAGCGCATCGTTGGTGGAATAGAGGTCGGGCAGTCCCAGCACATGTGAGAACTCATGGCAGAAAGTGCCGATGCCTTCTCTGACGGTGCCTTGTGCACCATTGAGTTCTGACGAGCATGCATAGTTGTCAATCGTCTTTCCATCAATGACACAGCGTATTCCACTTCCGCTATATACGTAGTAGTTGTGTGGCCAGATGGTGTTGGCACTCGCTCCGGCAGCCTCGCCGTAGCCGGCATATACGATATATACGAAGTCGACAAAGTTGTCGCCGTCGTTGTCGTAGATGGTGAAGTCAATATCGTATAGCTCGTCGGCGAGTTTGCATGCTTCTGTAACCATCTCTTCGGGGTGCATGTCGCTACCATAACTGTCGTTTTCACCGTAGTACTTGTAGTTTTTGCTTAGTGTGACGGGACCTACTACGTCGAAGGTGGGTACGTAGTGTCCTGTCGACTGGTAGCGGAAGTATTCGCGTACCGAGCCGGTGGCTCCGCCGTAGGTGTAGTTCTCACCGTTGTGCATCTCGTCGAACGCCGCTTGTGTGTTGAAACTGCGGAAGGCAAGGTCGGCGAAGTTGACCATGATGACGAGTCCGCGAGGCGCGAGGTTGATTCTGCCAATGCGTTGCTGCTGTACTTTATAGCGGGGGGCACTCTTCCGACGTTCTTGTATCTGACTCTCACTCAGAGCTTGGCAAGTGGTATAGAAACCTTCATCGTTGAGTTCAACCCAGTTGCCTTGTTCATCGGTAAAGTAATGGAAGTATTCGTCGCCATGTTGGAAGAGTGTGATGACGCTGCCATCGGGCTGTGTATGCAAGATGGCTTCTCGGCGAGCGGGGATGGCAAGCGCTATTGCCGGGATTAGTATGGATAATATAAATAATTTAATTCGCATGCGGTTATGTGATTAGGGTTAACGGATCATGGTCTTACGGGTCTCGGCTTTGCCGTTTTGCACTACTCGTACCATATATACGCCATTGTCTACATTGATGGTCATATCGCTGTTGGTGGCGGTGTCGCTGTATACGAGTTGTCCGCTGATGTTATATACCGTCACCTGTGCATTGACTTCAAGACCTGTGAGTACTATGCTATGGTTCTCGGTGCTGATGCCAAAGGCGCTTGTAATGTTATCGACAGCGGTGCCTGAGACAGCACGATACAGCTGTATGGGCTGTTGCTTGGTGTAGCTCGCCTGCTTGTAGAAACGGAAGCGTTCTTGTCCATGGTCGGTATTGTAACGCAGGTGCATCTGCGAACTCTTGTCGTAGATGTCTACGTCTTGGCCATTCATCTGAATGTTAAGCTCAAAAGGTGTCGAGCTCTGTGCGAGTCCGTTACGTTGTGTGTCGGTCTGTCCGATATACTGTCCGTCTTGGTTACACATGGCATAGCCACTGCCTGTCGCTGTCACGTTGAAGGCTATTTCAATGTCTGCCACTATGGTGTTGTCGCGGATGGTCACAGCCTCGGTGTTGCTGGGTGCATCGAGTTTGCTGAGCGAGCCGTCGAGAGCAAGTGACATGTCTTCGTATACTATGAGATAAGTGCCGGTCCAGTCTTGCGGCGCTGATGTCACTTTCACAAAGGTCTGCTCGCCTTCAAGTACAGGAGTATCGGGAACCTCGCTGACCGTTAGAGTGAAAGTAATCTGTTGATTGTCTTCTTTGATGTCGGTGATGGCATAGCCCGGTATCTTCTTGTATTCGGTCACACCCTTGCCACTGTTGCTTGTGCCGGGGAAGGGGTCGCCAGAGTCACCATACGAGTAGTAAGAGCCTTGGTATACCTCGTAGTCGACTTCGCCGTCGGCTGCCATGATGGCAACACCTTGGTCTTTGGTGTCGTATGCGTTAGGTGTGTTGCTATACCAATCGTTGACGTCATATTGTATCTTCCAAATCAGCATGCCGTGTCCGGGCAGGTACTTGTCCCATTTAGTGGCTTGTCGGTTCTCGAGGATATAGAAGTCTTCGGGTTCGGGGAAGACGCCGTCGAGGTTATGTTGACCGGTGGCAGTGATGATGAGTATCTCTTGCGAGCCTTGCAACTCGCTCAGCGTCACTTCCTCGCTTTGGTTGAGCACTCGTGGCTCAGCCCATCCGGCGAACATACGCTCGTAACCCGAGAAGCTCGGAGGGGTGCGCCCGTCGTTGTTGTAAGCACCACCGTCCATGAGGTCCCAATAACCAAGGGTGGGGTGTTCGTAGTCGTAGAAGTCGGGCAGTCCGAACACATGGCCGAACTCGTGGCAGGCGGTGCCGATGCCGGCGCGGTCGCCGGTCTCTCCGTAGAGCTCTTGGTGGCAAGAGAAGGTGTCGATTTTCTTATTTCCGTATGTGAGAACAGTTTTCGCATCGCTCTCTTTCAGACTCCACTCGCATGGCCATACGCAGTCTTCGTCATCGTAGTCGGCTTCGCCATAGCCGGCATAGAGTACGTCAACAAAATCGACATATCCGTCGCCGTCGATATCGAATTCTTCAAGGTCGATGTCGTATTGTTGGATAGCCAACTCACAGGCTTCCTTGACCATAGCTCCTACGTGTGTGTCATCGCCCCTGCGGTCGTTTTGACCATAGTAGGAATAGTTCTGAGAAAGGGTGACAGGACCGTATATTTTGAATTCAGGTTTGAAGGCACCACTCGACTGGTCGGAGTAGTATTGGCGAACAGAGCCCGTCGCGCCACCGTATGTGTAGTTGTCGCCGTTGAGCATGTCGTCGAAGTCTTTAAGACCGCCTGTGGTGAACTGCAAGTCTTTGAAATTGGCGAGGATGACTAAACCTTTGGACTTGAAGTTCTCGGCTGTGGCTTTGGGTGCGCATGCCGCATGACGGCGTGTGGACATGGCGCGGCGTGACTTTATGTTCTGAGCTGTTTGTTTGACTCCCGTGGAGACTAAATAGCCTTCGGCATTGCGCTCGAGCAGGTTCCCTTGCTTGTCGGTGAGGTAGTGGTATGCCTCATCGCCATAAGCGTAGACTTCTATCTTCTCGCCGTTGGGTTGGCTGACAAAACGCGCACCAGGACGGGCAGGGACGGCAAACAAGCATATACTCAGTAGAGTAAAGAAAATTAGTGATGAAAGTTTTTTCATGATACTAAGAGTTTAATTGTGTGTTGTGTTATTTGTTGAGTTTCTTTTTGTTTTTTGCTGTTCTCTTGGTCAGACGTGCAATGTAGCGGTTTTCGCATTTGGTGCGTTTGTCTTTGTTGTGTGCTATCTTCTTGCTCGGCACGGTCTCACCTTTGCTGTTGACGTAAGCGTAGCAGTAGTAGTCCTGACCGTTGATGGCGATTAGCACTCCGTCTTCGGTAGTACGCCAGTGTCGACGTTCGTCGCCAAATAGGCGTACGGTGAGTGTGTCGCCGTTGGGCTGCACGTATGGGTGGGGGCGTGGATTGGCCGGCACCGCATGTAACGACAGACACAGCATATTCAGCCCTAAGATAGTTAAGAATAATGATACTTTTTTCATGATGATGTATGTTGTTGTTTAAAAGTTTAGAGTTTAGTGTTTAGTGTTTTGTGGGTACGCCGGTTTGTAACCGGCGGCAAGACGCATGGTCTTTAATATCGTGTGTCAGGTGTTTGTCGCTTGCAAAAGTAGCCATGCCGCAGGTTACAAACAGGCGCCCCGTTCTAACTTCTCACAGCGCAGCGGTCTAACCTCTCACAGCGACCCGTTCTAACTTCTCACAGCGCAGCGGTCTAACCTCTCACAGCGACCCGTTCTA
>CAMHKW010000048.1 GCA_946185835.1 uncultured Bacteroidales bacterium | reverse complement strand
CGAAGTTCTTACCCTTGCCCCCAACCTCAAACAGATATTCGCGGTTGACCATAAAGTCGCCTTTCTTTGGTAGTAAGACTTCACTGACATTACGTAGTTGATTGTAGAAGAATGTTTCGCGTAATGTGCCCATATCTACATGTGTACTCAGGCAATACATCAGATTAGGGTTGTAGAGGTATATTTTATCAGGCTTATTGAGGCTATTTAAGTTTATTACCTCGTGTGCAAAAAATGCTAACAAACCGGCTTTTCCGAGTAAAGCCAACATCCGGTTGCCATTTTCACGATTTGTTTCCAACTCACGGTAAAGTTCTGCCATCTTCGGCATCATAGGAACACGCTCTGCTAAGATCATAAGCATGCGTTTGATTTTCTCGATAGTTGTATATGAGATATCCTCCACCTGTGGCAGTTCGTTTTCCAAAATGTGCAATACTACTCCATGCAAGCGATCGAAAAAACCGTCTCCTTCTTCTTTATAAAAAGGATAGCACCCGTGCCGGAGATATTGCGAGAATAAAGGCAAGATCTTTTTATTTCTACAAATATCAGATGCCAGTTGGCTGTGATTGTTAAGCAGTTCTTCTAACGTAACGGCTTCTCCAACGTTGAGTCCTTCAAAATTGAGGAATTCGCGGAACGACATGCCATTAAGTGTATAGACGCGTTGACGGCGACCCAGATCCGCTTCGTGCTGTGTGATATCAAGCATGGATGAGCCGGTATAGACAACATGCAAATCGTTATAATCATCATACATGCTTTTGATGTAACTCGCCCAATGACGCAAGTGATGTACTTCATCTAAAAAGACATGCGTACCCCCGTGCGTGTAGTGGTATTCGACCAGATCCATCAAGTCGTGTGTCTTGAACCACATGTTGTCCAATCGCACATAAAGTACCTTGCTTCTATCTGTAAAAGTCTCCTTAATATGCTGCAAGATAAGAGTCGTTTTACCAACGCCACCGTTACCTTTAACACCGATGAGACGATTGCTCCAATTGATTTGTTGGTATAAATACCGATGGAAAGTGGTATCGACTTCGTTAATCTTACGATTGCTAATAATGTACAATTGTTCTAAATCAGCGTATTCCATATTGCTAAATCTTTTACTTGATGGCGCAAAGATACAAAAAGACTTTCAATAGTGCAAATTTTTAGAGAAAAAGACTTTGAAAAGTCGTTTATTTGTGCATAAAGCGCCTTTTAATAGTTCTTTTTATTGTAAGATTTCTCTTTCTCTCTAATGTTGTTGGCGAACGGGCATGCAGCGGATGTTCTCACATCGTGGCAAATTGAGATTGACATCGACGAACAAACCATTACAGTAAGTAAGCGAAACCGCATTTTAATAGGCGTAGATAAAGAGACGCTCGCCTTTCGCTTTATTCGTCGCATTAAGATAGACGAACACCTTATCGGCGCGGACATTACTATTCAAGCCGTGGGAGACAAACTGACTGCTTACTGTCTTGACAAATCTGCTTGCCAACGCATCAAAGAGATTCTCATGGAGTACAACGCAACCTCCAAAACAAAGCACAATATCTTTTCGTAAACATAAATCAGGGGAGCCATGCGGCTCCCCTGATTATTTAATATCCGCCCGACGCGGGCAAATAATCTGTACACGTATTGTAGAAAAAAACTTAATAAAAAAATCCAAACATCCACAGCGGGATGCGATTAAATTGACCAATTTCAATATCGTCAACTGCTAAAAATGAGTTTGGTTCGTCTTTTATTTGTTCGAAGTTCTTACCCTTGCCCCCAACCTCAAACAGATATTCGCGGTTGCTATAAAGTCACCTTTCTTTTCCTCGGCGAAGAGATAAACGCATAGTTCATTATGACGGCTATAGTGATGGCGGCGGGCTGCGGATTGGCGACAAACGGATAGAAGATGATTGTGTCGGCGTTGAATGCCTATTGACAGGAGCAAGACTTTCGGCTGCAAAAATGCAGCCAAAATGCACGAAGAAAGCGGCTCTGCGAGCCGTGTCCGAATTCGATTCTTAGCCACAAGGGCACGAGTACTTCGTGTGCGGACGTAATTAACGAAATAGGCTCGGCATGTATGCTGAGAGTTTGACAAACGAAGAAACAACAAAAGCATTAAACAACAAAGACATTAAGCAATAAAGGCATAATCACAATAAAGGCATAATCACAATAAAGGCATTCCTTTGATGGAGTGCCTTTATCGTGTTTATGCTTGCGGACTTAGCCGCAAGTGGAACCCTATAAGGTGCTATAGACTTACTTGTTCAGTTTTCTGCCTGTTACGTCGTAGCGTTCGTTGCCGCGGATGATGATGACATGACCGTTCTCGATAATCTTATAGACGCGGTCGGAGTCCTCGGTGATGGGCACTAATCGCATCGGGGCGCGGAGTGAGCCGTAGTGCGCATCAGGTTGGTTCCGAAGGTCGATGAGCCGCGAGGTCGTTTCGTTAATCAGGCGTAGCTCGGTGCCGTCCTCGGTCTCAAAGCGGAGAGTGGCTGCGGCATTGTCGGACTGGATGGTGAGCAGGTAGTAAGTCTTGCCATCAATCTGTTGCGGCTGAGCCACGGCGGCGAGCTCGCCGCCTGCATAGACGCGGAGGACGGGGGCATTGTCAGCCATGTATGGCTGACCCGCAACTGGCAGGGCAGATGGGTGCTCAACAACGGCTATCATGGTCATGTTGATAGCTGCGTTGGGGTTGCGGAAGAAACTGCTGTTGTCAGCCATGAATGGCTGACCCTCAACCGTGGCGGCAGAAGAAGAGCGAGGTGCGGCAGACTGGGGTGCGGCGGCTGTGCGTTGAGCAGGGGCGGCTGACTGACTGACTTTCTTATTATAGAAGTTAACCACCACATCGCCCGGAGTTACACGCCTCATAAAGTAGCCTACACCCGGTCGGAGATGTGTCAGGTCGCCTTCCCAGCGGCGGTCTTGTGAGAATACGGCAAAGCGGTCATGGCTCTTGATGACATCTCCCGGAGCGGCATTGTCGTAGTAGTCGGCAAGCGCGTCGGTGATGGTCGTGGTTTCTTGCAGCAGACATGGCAGCGGACTCCATACGCCACCGCCACGGATGGTGAGGTGCATTGAGTCGTCAGGCAGAATGTCGCCGCTCACACGCATGGTGTTGCCCTTTTCGCAGTATATCATGTGCGAATAGATATAATGGAAGTGGTAGAGCGAACCTGTGAACTGCTCGAGCGAATCGCTGTAAACGCAGAAGTTGCGAGTGATGGTGTTCTTGATAAGGTCGCCTTCCGTCCACGGTTCGGCAGCGGTCATCACGTTATTGATAACGCCCGTCTTGTCGGCTCTGACGTTGATGTTGAACGAAGTCCAGTTCCAGCCGGCATCGAGGGTGATATTCTGCGTCTCGCTACCACCGGTGCTGAATATCACAGGTTCGTCAGCACCGCAACCGATGATGTTGCCATCTGCGAATTTGATATTCAGTGGTTGATCGTCAAGTGAAGTTGACAGATTGAAGGTCTTACCCGTTGAGGCTTGCCACAAGAGGAACTTGAGTTGTTTGTTTTTCATCTGCTCGTTGCCATAGACGGTAAGGAAGAGTTTGCTGTTGAACTCATCTTCGTTGAATTTCACATTCGCCATGCCTACACACTCGTTGCGGTGGAGGGCGATGATTTTGTCGCGGCTATCGGTGTCGATATCATCGTCCACGAGTACCATGCCGCATATTGACATATTGAGCGGATATTTTTTCTTGTCGGGTTCGACATAGGGGCATATCGCCTCGATATTATATTGCACCTGCAGCGGTTCTGACAGTCCTTTTTCGTCGGTCAGATAGATGAGGTCGCTGTATTCGCCTACCGGCACACCGTCGGCGAAGATGAAGCGCAATGTCTGATACCCCATCGGGTCGATAGAGCCGTAAGAGGGGCTTACAGTGAGCCATTGGGGCAGACTCTCGATGGTGAACTGATGGCGGTTGCCGGAATGGTTGGTGAACGATACATATACCGACTGTACTTCATCGTCGCGGCTGTCCTGCTTGAGCATATTCACTTCGCGCTCGTCCCACTTAAGACTGTTGTGATCGACAAATGCTGTCCACATGGCGGGCGATGGCATCGGGTTGCCGTTGAGGTCCTCGACATCGCGCACAGTGATGAACATCGACTGCTTGTTGATTTCGCGGTCGGCGTTCTTGATATTGATGAGCAGTTCGTCGTCGTTGAACGCCCAGCCGAAATACAACTTACTGAGCAGGCCGTGGCTGCGCACGGGGGCGTAGTTGGCTTTGTCGGCGAGGGTGTTGAGATCAGCCAAGCTTGGCTTATTCTCTACCACTAATGGCACCACCTTATCCACCACATTGCCATTGGCATCGCGGAAGACGCGTTGGTCGTTGGTCGAGAATACGAGTTCGAGCACGCCGTTGGCGTTCTGCTTCTGCTCCTCGAAAGGCAGGTAAGCCATCAGTCCCATCTCATCGCCGGCAGGCGAGATATTGTCATAGGTCTCTACGAATGCCTGCGGCAGAGCCTGCTCGAAGATAACGAACTCATCGAAGTTACCAACAAAGCCATTACCGCCAAGATACATGGCACCGCTGATACCTGCAAGTTCTACAGCCGGGAAGGTGGCGGTCAGCTTACCATCGAGGAATACTGACGCGTTATTGTATGTCCGATTGACAGTGAGTACGAAATGGTGCCATTCGTTGTCGGTTATCTTACCTACCGAGCTTATCATCTTGTCGGAATGCAGCACAAGGTTGCCATCAACCAAAGCGAGTAGAGTGCCAACGCTGTCGTTAGCATGCCCTGCCTTGAACAGGTCGCCTGAGGCTGAAACAGGTCGGAACCAGAACATGAGTGTCTCATCGTAAATCTTTGAGCGTCCCATCAGGTTGCCGTTGAGTTGTACCTGCTCGTCGGCTTTGACTGCAAGCGAGATGCCCTTTGGCAGATTCCACGAGGCATTGCCCATATAGAGCGTAGCGCCGTGAGCACGGTCGGCAATTGTAGTGCCGCGACCTTCGCTCATAGGATAGTATGCCAATAGTTCTTTTTCGTAGCCGGTCAGACGCTTGCGGTTGGTGACGGCTATCTCCTCTTGAGTAAGCACCTTGGTCCAAATGCGTGCCTCAAGCATATTACCTTCCAAGCCTCGTCCGAAGAGTAATTGCGAGTTGCCCTGATAAGTGAAGTCGTCGGGCAGTTTCTGCGCATTCTCATCGGTCATATCTTGCGTGCCGGCATAGAAGCGTATGGCATGGGTGGTATGGTCGTAGGTCATCACTACGCGAGTGAACTCCAACATCGGCTCTAAGACTTTTGAAGTTATCTGCTCGTCTTTTACGGCAACATACAGTTTGTTCTCGCGGTTGATACCGAAGGTGAAGGTCTGTTTGTTAGTCTGGTCGTCCTGCTCGAAGAATATGTTTTCTACTCCCGATGATGTGGGCTTCACCATCATGTCGATAGAGAAGGACTTGCCGTTCAGGTCGCGCTTAACCATTGACTGTGCAAGCGAGAATATAGAGCCGGTGAAATGCACCGAAGCATCGGCAGTGAAGTCCGTTTCGTTGGTAATGCCCAAGAGTTGGAAGTTGTTGTCCTCGTCGAGGTAGTTGCCGGCTATAGGTTCGTTGAAGCGCAGTTTGAGGTTATCACCCACGCCGAGTATGGCGTTAGCGGGTTCGGGTACGCCGAACACTTGCGGCGGGCGGGTGTCTTTCGTACCGCTGATGACAGGTGAAGCTTTTGTTACGAAGCCTGAACCGTAGCGGCAGAACGCAACGGCACGCAGGTCGTAACGCTGCTCCATCGGGTCGCGCTCGCCGTAGAAACGGAACGGCTCGATGCGTCCGTTGCGTATCATAGCCTTGCTGCCGGTGGCAAGGTCATAGAGCGAGTCGTTGGCATAGAACGAGCATTGGTTAACCCACATCTCCTCCGACTCGGTGGAGAGTTTGTATTGGAACTCAATGTGGTCGAAATTCTTGTGATGAATATCGAAGCCATCGATTTCCACAGGTATATAATAACCCGTTGAGTCTTGCTGCGAGAGGGTGTTCATTATCCAGTTCTGTCGCGGCATGGTGATGCTCACATCTGAAGATACAGGCAGGAAATGAACGGAAAAATTCAGCGTTGTGTTGGTCTTGGGGCAGTCGCCAAGCGAGAGCATAAGTGTGAGGTTGTCGTAGTCGTCAACCAATCCGCGTTCCACTTCAAACACTTTGGTAACAGCCTGTCCGGGGATGAGCCATATCGGTACTTCTGTTATCAGCGGTGCTCCGTCCATATAGACCTTTGCACCATTGGGGTTGCTATCACCGATAAGCGAGAGGTAGAAGTTGGTTCCCAACATAGCAGAGCCTGTCTGCATCTGTCCGTTGTTCATCATAGTGATGCGGAACGAAGCACGCTTGTCGGGCATGACGGCGGTCTGCTCATGAGTGTCGATACTCAGTTCGGGTTTGTGTACCCACTGCGTCTCGTTGTTGAGAATAGTACCTGCGTTATAGAACAAGGTTTTCTCCTCATCTTCATGCGGGCAGTACGACGAGCCTGCCTGCGTGAAGAACACATACGAGCCGTAGCGATAGTCATCTGCTACATTGCCTACTAAATTATCGCGTATTTGTTCTGTGTCTTTTCCCCATACAGTGTCGAGTTCGGCACGATATACCGACACCGTGATGTCGCCTTGTGCATCAGCGCCAAAAGTGAAACCGGCAGACTTCTTGATGGTCTTATCGGTGGCAGAGTTATCGTTCGAGTCGAACACAAAGACAGGGTTGTAATCAAGGCTGAACTTTGATTCATTAGTTTTTGTTCCGAGTGATTGTTTATCCTGATTACTCGGGCGGGATGGGTCGTCTACTCCGCTTTGATTAGCCATTTGGTTCAACGCATCGGCTACCGATGTGCCAATCTTATCTTTACTCATACCCTTGAAGAATTTGACAATACCTTTCATATCGGCAAGCAGTTTCTGTCCGGTCTTCGAAGCATTGTTGGCAGACTCAAAACCGAATAGTTCAGCCGATTGCGGCATCTCATTGTAGCTTGCAGTAGCAGTATAGTTGTCGGAGTGCGAAATGGTAGCCCCCGCACTGACCGACCATGTGCCGACAGTTCTACCTGCCATGCGTGCATCGACCTTCTCTTTCTCGTTGAGATAGATTATCTTCACCCAGTCAGCTATCATAGTGTTCAGTGCGGCGATGCGGTCGGTCTCTATAAAGTCCTTACCTGCAGGTTTGAGCATTCGATAAGTGCCCGTACTCATCGACTCAGAGTTGTTGGCTGCTGAAGCCCCTTTGTTCCAATAGACTACCACGCCTGCATTGTCGGCATACTGTTGTGCTGACAGCGAGTCGGGGAAGTCCATCAAGAGATTCATGCGTTCTAAAGCCAACTTAGGTATCACTGTGTTGAGTATGTAACTCTGCGTATATACAAAGGTGTTCGGTATTGTTGTTCCGAGCACTATCTGCTGCCCTGTAACAAGGTGATACCGCTTTCCGTCGGCAGTGGTACCATGTCCGAGCACTTTCATCACGCCTGCATCTATTGCCGGCTTGCGAGCCGCGTACATACTATCGTTCACAATAGCAATAGTCTTTGCCTTACCTGCCAACTGGCTGAGCGTGGTGCCGATGAACACATCTGCGCCGCTACCTACAACCGACTTGCTGCCACTGCTGCCACTGGTTGATATACGCTCGTTGGTAGTGAACTGATAGTTATATTTATAGCCCCATTTCCACTCATGTGTGATAGGAATCGTGAAACTCAACTGACGGCTACTTTCGTAGGTAGAACCGATATACGAACCTGCACCATTAGGGGCTGCCACAGCACCTATGTCTTGCGTGATATTTACACCCCACTGCGGAGTTAGTTCCACTCCCACTTCCCAGTCGTAACTCTCGGTGTAGGAGAAGTTATATGTCGTACCTGACTCAACCCATGATGATGAGCCTGCTCCTCCCGGGTCGCGTATAACGTCGAGCAGCACTACTGCTGCCGGTGTCTGCATCAGTTCGCCGGGCTGAATATCCGTACCGCTCACAAAGGCACGGAACACCTCTGTCTCGACCCAGTTGTCTTCCACTTGCAAGGCGGTGCTGACGCTACGCAAGGCTTTCTCGCCACTGCTCTCGGTGTCGATATCTTTCACCTCGAGCATCACTGACTTGTTCTCACCCATATTGTCGAGGGCATAGTCCTGATAATCGGTGGCTGACAAGAGTCCGTTATGCACGCGCACCTTGCCACCACGCTGCGGTACCTCATCGACCTTGCCGCTTTGCGGGTCGTTGTTGTAATAGTAACGCTCGTAAGCGTAAGCGATGAACTGGTACTTGCGGTTAGCCATAAACACAGGGTAGCCTAACAGATAGTTGACCGGTCCGTTTTCAGGCTTGGTATAGAGGCGCACCTTCTCTTTGTTCTTCAGGCTCATACTGCTCACCTCCATATCCTCTTCGCCGAAGCCGGCTTTCTCTATGCCGTAAAGCACCTGCCTGAGGCTTACCTGAACAGGAGTGTGGTAGATACGGTCGTAGATAGCATTATAATGAATAGAATCGCCTGCATAGAGAGGATTGTCGCGCGATAAAATGTAGGTTTGAGAGGTTTCATTCTTATTCGCTTGCGTGCGCTTCTCGGTCAGCGTGATTTGTTTGGCATCGAATGTAGCCACATATTCTTGCAGCGGTGCGTTTGTGAGGTCGAAGGTTTCCGACCCTTGACCATTAGCAAAGAGGGTGGCATAGCCTGTTGCCGAGGCTTGCACTACTTTGTATTTAACGGGGAACAGATCGACCGCATACTCACCGGTCATGGGGTCAGGATTGATAATAATGCGCTTCTTCTCTAATGTCGTGTGTGTGGTGCCGACTGCGCGTTCTTTTTCTGTCGTAAGCGGGTCGGTGCTGTAGATGATATGCGGCGTTGTTACTTCTATGGTGTCACGCGACAGGTCGTCGGGGTCGTGCACAAAATGAGCGGTGTTGTCGCCCTCGAGTTGCAGCACAAGTTGCAGGTCGTCGCCGAGGTTGTTATTGCCCAAACCGACACCATGTGGCAGGTCGCGCTGGTCGTTACCGCCAGCCACACGACCCACGAGCCGCACTTTGGTCTCGTCGTAGAACCGCACACCGTCTAAGGCTTTGGTCAGAGCAAACTCTTCCGCATCACCTTCTACATGCAGGATACCATCGCCCTCGAAGGTATGCCCTGTCTTGAATACCTGCAAGCGGCATGGTTGCGACTTAGGTACGAGCAGTTCGAAATTGCCGTCGATGCCTGAGGTGAGTGGGTTAACGCCTCGCCGCACCGTATCGCCGTTCAAGAGGAACATAGCCCCGGGCACGGGGATAGTGGAGTTCTTGTACAGCACTCGTCCTGTCAGCCGCACTGCTGAAATGTTCACAAAGTCTATTCCTGATGCCACCGCATTGTCCGGCGAGAGGGTTATACTTGCCGTCGCTGCACTCGTGTTGTTGAACGAGAAGGTGCCATAAGTATGCGTAGGGATAACGCTGTAGTTGGTGGACGGCCCACTACCAATAGGTTGACAGTCTAATTCTGATGTTTGGGTTATGCTTGGCTTGAAATAAGGATGTTTTCCATCTACGGTACCTATGTATATATCATTGTAACAGTAAAGGGTGCAATGTTTCTCTATAGTAAATGAGAATATCTGACCATTTACTTTATTATCACTTTCATTTATTTTTACTTGTAATATTGCTTTTTTGGGGAAAGTGTATGTACCTGTTGCATAATTCTTCCACTCTTGAAGTTGGTTGCCATCTATATCCACAACACGGATATATGTTTTCCTGCTTGGGTCCGGCATATTTAGTTCATCTGACCATACATTTGTATGATGACCATATGTAATTGTCACTCTTGGAGTGTCACATATGATAATATTACCATCATACTCCAAACTGTCAAATCTGTACGCGCCGCTTGCATCGGTCTGCATTGTGCGGACTATATTACCGTTGCCGACTTGCAAGGCCACCGTAACACCTGCCATACCGCTGTTGTCAGGCATCTTTACCGTACCGCTTATCTCGCCGTAGGGCGTGCGCCAGCCTTCTGTCGTTTGGCTGTTAGAGGTCGTATTGCCGTTGCAGGTGTAAGTTGCCACGATGGTATATTCGTAATGTTGGTCAGGCACTGCCGAGCGGTCGAAATAGTCGTAGTTCATGCCGCGATAGACCGTGTCAGGCGTAGCGTCGCTGCCGGCAGCTTTACGCAACAACACAAACTCATCCACTGCATTGCTGTTTGTTTCCCAACGCAGCAGCACACCTGGTTTTATCTTTGTGGTGGCATCTCCTTGCGTTGCCTCAAAACGCGTTATGGTGGCTGCCTCGTCGAAATAAAGGCTCGGACCGCTAATCTGTATGGGATTCAGCGATGCCGAGTCCTGCACATGCAGGTCGCACCTCGACTGGTCGATACGCACCGAGTATTTATAATGCGAGCACCCTTGGTCGGCTATGTCAGAATAGGTGGCAAGCCACGAGCCGTCTGCCTGACGACGGATACTATCCTGCGGGATGATGAACTCCATCGTCTGTCCCGTCTCCTCTATCGTCCGTTGCAATACAAGTTGCGCCGTGCGGTCCCACATACAGCGGCCATAGGTGATAAAGTAAGTCTGCTGCATAATAGTGTACAGACTGTCAATAACAGTCTGTTTGACGGCATTGATTTGAGTTGCTATAGGATTTTCGTAATAATTGATTTTAGCTTTCCACGCTAAAAAAACTAGTTTTTGCGTATTAGGATCTATTATTACCGTATTAGCCATCGAATAATTGCTCTCGATTTTGCAATTGCTTTTTAACACAAAGGTATAAATATCATTACCCCCTTGTGCGCCGTTACTATTATCGTGTTTTACTTCTATTGTGTAATTGATAGGAAACTTATATGTAGTCCCTGAAGAATATTTTTGCCAATCAGCATATACATTGCCGTTGGTGTCAAATATTCTATATGAAGTATAGTCTGTAGGATCATAATGCCAAGAATACTGCTCCCCGATATCAACCCCCTGATTGACAGCTTTATATGAAAAAGTAACATCCACCATCTGCTCTTTCAAAACTCTGTTGACGCTGTATGTCAGATCGCATTTGCTCTTGTCAATAGTAGTTGAAACAGGTTCTTTATTCTCAATCTTAAAGCGGAAATTCACTTTATGGTTATTGACATAGTCTGCATCCTTTTGATAGGCTTCCTGCGTAGTGGCAAGCGGTGCAAGGAAGTTTTGATTGAATAGCGTTGCCGTTTTTGTAAAATCCATATCCCAGTCCCACATCGATGATGAAGCGCGTCGGATACGATAATAAACCGGCACCCCCGGAATACTGATGTCGCGCGCATGTAGCGTTGCGTCAATCTCAGCTATAGCACTATCTTTCGCATCCACCACTATATACTTGTTGGCTCGTGCCGTAAGATGGTAACTTCCGTTTTTGTCTTCCGTATTTCCCGTCCATGTAGAGCGGTCGCCGTCAACCAAGGTATATTGTCCGATATTGTCGCGCACCATCTGCACGATATCGACGCGCGTGGCATCACTGAAGTCGCTCTCCAACGCCCGCTGCACCTCGAAATAATCATTGTCCATCATATCCTTCAGCAGCGGGTTCTTGATGTTCCATGTCAGCACATTGTTGCCCGTGAATGTGCCGGTGGAGTCCGTCTCCTCTTTTATCGCAAAATCATATATGCGGTGATAGGGCGGAATATCCACCGCAGTGGATTTGATATCCACCGTACTGCCCACACTATTGCGCACCACAGTAAAGGTGGCACTGAGTTGCTTCTGCACAGTGTCGTTGGTCGGCACATAGATTATACCCGAACGGTCGATGTCTTTGTCCCACACCGTTGAGGGGTCGAACGAATTATAGTACTTCACCGGTTCTTGAAACACCATATACGGCACAGCGGCATAGCCGTAGCCTGCCACACCCTTCTCGTTCAAGGTATAGAGATAAGGCGTGTAGAGTTGAGGAGTGATGGTGGTTACCGTACCTTCAAAACCAGACTCCGGTTTTGTAGTGGTCATAGCATTGCCATCGGTATAACTGCGGCGGAACTTCGACACAATCTTTGCCGAGAATTTCTTACCCTCCAACTCAACAGGTATAAACCAGTCTAACTCAAGCATCGTCACCTGCGGACAGTTGTCGAGTTCTTTCTGTTTTACATACATCTTGCCGGTCCAACTGCCTACCGGAACCTGATAGTCAACACCGTTAGCCATCGAGGTAACGATAATCTCGCCTTGACCGCTAAGCAGTTTGACATACGCCGTACCCTTATCTGAGTCTTTATTCTCGTTCTCGTCGTACTTGTCGGTCTTGTACCACGCAATCCGAGTTTCCGACCCGCCTTCGGGGGTGTAACAGATATAACTGTCGTCGTAAGCATAGTAGTCGTAACTCTTGCCATACGCCCATACGGGAATCTCGAAATGGATCTTATTTATGCCCGTAGCATAAATCTTGTAGTGATCATCTTTCTCTAAATAGTCGTTAGCCTGAACCCTCTGCGGAACAAGCCACAAAGCACATAGCACCATCAGCAAGCCGCATATATGCAGCCACACGGTGTCCCTTTTTACTGGTTTCATATATTTATTCTTTTTGTTATGTTTCTTCATTTGATTATTATCTGTAAATATTTTGTATTTCTCATTATTGAGTATGCAAAAGTAATAAATATTAAGTTGATACGCAAATTTCTTATCAATTATCTTTTGCTTCAAAAGATGTTTTTTATGATATTTCCTACGTTAACATATTTCTCTTGGACATTGGAATTCCAGATATTAATCGGACTCTATTCTAAAGGACCTACTTGGGATATGAGTAAACCTTTTTAGTAAAAGAGTCAAAAATATAAGATTATTAAGATTCTATCTCAGTTATCGAGTCAACCTTTTTCAGGTTTAGTCAGGGGATGCACAAACATAGGGTGTTTCATCGTGCGATGAAACACCCTATGTTTGAATTAACAGTTCCTGCCTATTTCATTAGCAAGAATTCGGGAGTGAAAGGAGAACCGACGGTTCCGAGTTGGCTGTCATTGACAAACGGGAAAGGTTCTGAAACAAAGACATTCTTATAGTGCGCAGACCAGAAGCGTAAAGCGACCTGCTCAGCCGGACCTGAGATATAAAGGAAGTACAAGCCGTCCTCATAATCTGCTACACCACGGCACTCGTCACCTGCAAAGGCAGCAAGCACATCATCGCCTGACGCCTCAAGCCCGTTTACACTTATCACTGCCGTCATTGATGATATAATCTCATCACCCGTGACAACAGACCATCCAGGATTCGGCACATTACCGTTGAGCGACACCGGTTCTTCAGGTTTGTTTCGATTCCCGCAGCCCATAGCCGTCAGAAGCAGGGCGCAGGACATAATCAGCATTATCTTTTTCATAATTGTCATTGTTTATCGTTTAATCTTCTGCCGGTTGCATCATATCTCTCTCCATTGCGGATAATGATGACATGGCCGTTCTCAATAATCTTATACACACCAATGTTGTCCTCGTCGGCAGTAAGCATAACCGGCGCCTTCAGCGAGCCGTGATGAGAATCTGCGCGATTGTCGATTGCGCCTGTTGCCGCGTGGAGGATGGTACCGTCTTCCGTCTCGAAGCGGAGTTCACCGACTTTGTCGGACTGAACCGTCAGAAAATACAGAGTCTCGCCATCAACGGTTGCAGGTCGGGCGACAGCAGCCAATTCGCCGCTAACATAAACGCGGAGTTCCGACGGCTGATTTTGAGAGGCGGAGGTCTTCACCGCTGCTATCATGGTCATGTTGGTGGCGGCATTGGGATTGCGGAAGACGGATATTTCTTCGTTGTTTCGATATGTCGATATGTCGTTATTTCTATATGCCGATATTTTGTTATTTTGATTGCTGCGTGTCTCGTAGAAGCTTACCACCACATCACCTTGTCCGAGGCGGCGGAAGAAATAGCCTTCGCCGGGTTGGAGGGCTGTGAGGTTGCCTTCCCAGCGTTTGTTGTCGGAGAAGTAAGCAAAACGGTTGTGCGCTTTGACCATATCGCCCGGAGTGGCATTGTCGAAATAGTCGGCGAGTGCCTGAGCGACAGGTGTGGCTTCGGAGAAGAGACATGGTAGCGGACTCCACTGACCGTTGCCGCGCAGCGTGACATGCATCGAGTCTTGCGGCAGCGCGCTTCCGCTGACACGGATAGTATTGGCTTTCTCGGAGTAGAACATGTGCGAATAGACATAGCGGAAGTGGTAGAGCGAGCCGGTGAACTGTCCGAGCGAGTCGCTGTAAACGCAGAAGTTACGTGTGGTCGGGTTCTTGATGAGGTCGCCCTCTGTCCACGGTTGGGAAGCAGTCATGACGTTGTTGATGACGCCGGTCTGATTAGCATAGACTCCGATATTGAACGAGGTCCAGTTCCAGCCGGGTTGCAGGGTTATGTTTTGCTCCTCGCCTCCTCCGGCTGTGAAGATAACAGGCTCTTCGCTGCCGCAACCATAGACAGCACCATGGGCGAAGGTGATGTCAACCGAAGGAGTCAGCGTGAGCACCTTGCCTGTCGATGCTTGCCAGAGCTGGAAGCGGATAGCTTTCTTGTTCATCTGCTCGTTGCCATAGACGGTGAGGAAGACGCGCGAGCGGTTCGTTATGTTGTCGAAGTCGACATTCGCCATGCCGACGCATTCGTTGCGACAGAGAGCAATGACCTTGTCGTTGGTGTTGGTGAGTATCTCGCCATCGAGTTGCACCTGCCCGCACACCGACATGTTGAGCGGATATTCGCTTGCCGACGGTTCGTTCCATGGGCATTTAGCTTGCACCTCATAGTTGACACGGAGCGGCTCGGAGAGTCCGTTCTCGTCGGTGAGATAGACGAGGTCGGTGTATGTGCCGACTGGCATTGAGAAGTCGAAGTAGAAGCGCACCTGCTTAAATTCGGTGGGGTCAACCGAGCCTGATGTTTCGTCCACGGTGAGCCATGCCGGCAGTGACTCGATGGAGTACTGATGGCGGCGTCCGCTCTGGTTGGTGAAGGAAATGTCGAGATGGTTGATGTCGTAGTAGGTGTTGTTGTACTCATGACTGAACTCCACTTGTCGGTAGTCCCATTTGAGGGCATTGCGGTCAACGTAGGCGGTCCACATGACAGGCGACGGCATGGGGTTGCCGTTGAGGTCTTCCACATCGCGCACGGTGATGTAGAGCGTCTGTTTGTTGATTTCGCGGTCTGCCATCTTGAGGTTGATGAGCAGTTCGTCTTGGTTGAAAGCCCAGTCGAAGTTGAGCTTAGTGAGCAGCCCGAAGCCGGTCACAGGGGCGAAGATGGCCTTGTCGGCGTGGGAGCTGATGTCAGTTATGTATGGCTGATACTCGGCAAGCAGCGGCACCTCTTTGTTCACCACGTTGCCGTTGGCATCGCGGAACTGGCGTTGGTCGTTGACGGAGAAGACGAGTTCGAGCACGCCGTTGGCGTTCTGCTTCTGCTCTTCGAACGGCAGATATGCCATCAGTCCCATCTCATCGCCGACGGGTGTGCGGTTGCCGTAGTCCTCGATGAGTGTCTTAGGCAGGGCTTGCTCAAAGACTGCGAACTCATCGATATTGCCCTCGAAGCCATCGCCGCCGAAGAACATGTCTCCGGTCATGCCGGTCATCTTGGTGGCAGGATATGATGCCTTCATCTTACCATCGACATATAGAGCCACGTTGTTGTAGGTATGGTTGATAGCCAGCACGAGGTGGTGCCACTCGTCGGTACCGACAGAACCTAACGGATAGGAGGTGCTGTCGTTGAGCCACCACTGTAGATTACTGTCAGTGAAGCTGAAACGCTTGTCGCCTGCCGTGAAGATGGTGCCGGTGGTGCTTGTATTGCGGAACCAGAGCATGTAGGTGGCATCATAAACCTGAGAGCGTGAGAGCACGTTCTTGTCGAGTGCTACCATCTCGCCGCTCTTGAGAGCGAGCGAGATACCTTTAGGCAGGTTCCATGAAGTGCCATGCAGGGTCAGGGTGGCACCGGTAGCCTTATCGCTGACGGTGTTGCCTGCTGCCTCGTTCATCTGATAGTATGCCACCAGTTCTTGCTCGAAGCCCGTGAGGTAACGCATATTAGTGGCAGCCACCTCTTCTTGCGAGAGCGGCTTGGTCCAGAGACGCACCTCAAGCATGTTGCCGTCCATGCCGCGACCGAACACAAGCGGAGCATTGAGAGTATATGGGATATCGGGTACGGGGTTAGCAGCATCATCGGTTATGTCTTCCGTTCCGGCATAGAATCGCAGGGTGTTGTCCGGGTAGTTATAACTGAGCACCACTCGTGTGAAGTCGAGCATCTGATAAGGCAGCTGTTTTGAGAATATCATGTAAGTGCCAAACTGCAGATACAGACGGTTGTCGGCAGTCTTGCCGAACACCACTCCGAGATGGTCGAAGCCATGCTCGAAGAACACAGCTTCGGCATCGGGATCGGTAGGTTTGACTACCATGTCGATAGAATACGAGCGTGCTTCAAGACTGCGGCTTACCTGTGTGGCGGCATACGAGTTGGGGGTGCCGTCGAAATGCACAGAGGCTTTGGTGGTGATACCTGTCTCGTTGGTATAGCCTACAAGTTGGAAGTTGTTGTCCTCATCGAGGTAGTTGCCGGCTATAGGCTCGTTGAAGCGAAGCTTGAGGTTATCGCCCACGCCAAGGATGGCATTGACGGGTTCCGGCTCGCCGAAGACGCGTGGCGGACGCGTGTCTTTAGTACCGCTGATGACCGGCGAGGCTTTCGTCACGAAGCCTGAGCCGTAGCGACAGAACGAGACGGCACGCAGGTCATAACGCTGCTCCATCGGGTCGCGCTCGCCATAGAAACGGAACGGCACTATCCGACCGTTCTCGATCATCGCCTTATTGCCTGTGGCAAGACGGTAGAGCGAGTCGGAAGCATAGAACGAGCATTGGTTAACCCAATCGTCTTCCGACTGAGTGGAGAGCTTGTATTGGAACTCGATATGGTCGAAGTTCTTATGGTGAATATCAAACTCGTCGATTTCCACAGGCAGGTAGTAACCAACAGAGTCGTGTGCGGAGAGGGTGTTCATAATCCAGTTCTGGCGCGGCATAGAGATAGACACATCGCTGGATACCGGCAAGAAATGCACGGAGAACT
>CAMHKW010000047.1 GCA_946185835.1 uncultured Bacteroidales bacterium | reverse complement strand
AACCTATAAAAGCAAGAGTGAACCTATAAAAGCAAGAGTGAACCTATAAAAGCAAAGCCCGAGACGGTGTCTCGGGCTTTCTTATTTTCAGTTTCTCGCCATTCAGGTATTCCGGCATTCCGAGTTTTCGATATTCCGGCATTCCGAGTTTTCGATATTCCGGCATTCCGGTTTTTCGGGATTCCGGCATCGGGTACGCCGGTTTCTGGCCGGCGGCATCATCTCGACATCTCGACATCTCGTCATCTCGGAAATCATTAACATTAACTCTTTAAAAGATTCTTATGGCGGCTCCGCCGGCGGCGGCAAGATGCAGAGTCAGCGTGGTGTTGCTGTCGACTTCTTGCGAGCTGATGCTTATGGCGTAGGGGTTGTCTTGCCAGTCGGCATCGGGCGCATCGGCATATATCTGTGCCACATACTGTTTGCCCGGACTCAGGAAGTCGAGTGGCAGCGTGATGTCGCGTTGTTGTTCGTCGGTGATGGCACCTATGTACCATTCGTCGGAGTTCTTATCTTGGCGTGCAGTGACGACGTAGTCGCCTATCTTAGCATCGACGATACGTGTGCGTTGCCAGTCGCATGGCACCTGTTCTACGAAGCGGAAGGCATCGGGGTGCTTAAGGTAGCTCTCGGGCATGTCGGATGCCATCTGCAAGGGTGAGTAGATGACCACGAACGCTGCCAGTTGTCGGGCGAGTGTCGAGTGCACGCGCGTCTGCGGATGTATGGGGTTCGAGAAGTCGAAGGTGCCGGGTGTGAAGTCGACCGGACCTGCCATCACGCGTGTGAAGGGCAGCACACAGAGGTGCTCGGCAGGTGAGCCGCCATCGGTCGACCAGGCGTCCCACTCTTGGCCGCGCACGCCCTCGCCTGTCATCAGGTTAGGGTAAGTACGCTGCAAACCTGTCGGCATCACACACTCGTGGTTGTCGATACATACGTGGTGCGCAGCTGCCGTCTCTATCACATGGCGGAAATGGCGGACGCCGTACTGCGACTTATGCCACTCTTTGCCTTCGAGTTTGGCATGCACGTAACCCGTCTTCACGTTATGAATACCATAGCGGTCGTAGTAGGCGAAGGCGGAGTCCATCTGCTCTTCGTAGTTGCTGATGTTACCGCCGGTCTCGTGGTGCCCTATTATCTGCACCCCTCTCTGCCGGGCATAGTCCGACAAGTATTCGATGTCGAAGTCGGGTGTGGGTGTGGTGAACGAGGCGAGGTTTGAGGTCCAGTCGCCGTCCCATCCTTCGTTCCATCCCTCAGCCAGCACGCCGCCGAAGCCGTGGTAGGCTGCGAAGTCGATATAGCGTTTCATATTCTCGGTGGTAGCTCCGTGGTTGGGCGATAGTCCGACGACCTTGCCTTTCGAGTCGAGCAGACGGTAGCACCAGGTATAGTGGTCGAGGTGTATTGCCCACCATATACCGATGAACTTCATAGGTCTGATCCACGAGGTGTCGGTCAGCTTACACGGCTCGTTGAGGTTGAGCATCAGTCTGGAGGTGGCAAGGGCGTTGATGTCGTCGGCAAGGATAAGCATGCGCCACGAGCTGTTGGTCTCACCGCGTTTGACGTATACGCTTGTGCCGTTAGCCCACGGCGTGAGGTAGGTGCGCAACGCGCCATCGGCATAGTAGAAGTTCTGTGCTGCCCAGTCCGTGAGGTTTGCCTCGTGCAGGAAACCGTAGGTGCCGTCAGGGAACTCAAGGGTGATAGGCGAGCAGAGGGTGTCGGCAGTGGCATCGAGGGCGGCTTTGGTCCATAGTCCTTCGTAGTAGGGTGTGCGCCATGGCAGCGACCACGCCTGAGGTATCTGAGCAAAGCGGTACTCGGTCTGCTCGCGATACAGACGTATCTCACCTTCGCCCGGGAACTCATAGCGGAAGGCTATGCCGTCGTCGAAAGCACGAAGACGTATGTCGAGTAGTCCGCCTTCTTCGTCACGAAGGCTGACACACAGCTCGTTGTAGTGGTTGCGTGCCGTCGACTCTTCGCCCCACACCTGCGTCCACGTCTCATCTCTCGAGTCGCGTGAGGTCGACACTATCTTATATGTGTGGTCCTCGAAGCCAAGGCGGGAAGGGGCTATCACCTGCTTGTCGGCTTTCAGCACCGAATATTGTGGACAACCGCTCTCGTTTATAGTGAATACCACTTCTATCGCGCCGTCAGGCGAAGTCAGACGCGGACTGCGGCAGCAACCCGCAGCCAGCACTGCCGCTGCCACCAAGAGAAAAAGACGTACGTGTTTCATTGCTATTGTTGTTGTGAGGTTGATTTGTTAATTTCAGATTTCAAATTTCAAATTATTTCGAAACTTCGGGATGTCGGGATGTCGGGATTTCGGGATTTCGGGATGTCGAGATGTCGAGATTTCGATTCACCGATTCCTCAGATTCCCGGGTATCCGGTCGACTGTTGCATATTTTTGTTTCTTTCGAGTTCGAGTTGCGGTATGGGTTGCACGTAGCTCTCATTGCCTTTCCACGTGATAGGTCCGTGTCGTGTCTGCTTATAGTAGTCGGCTTCTTGTTGCCCTATCTGATAACGTCTCACGTCGAACCACCACTGTCCTTCTGCAAACAGTTCAGCCCACCGTTCGTATTTGATGACGTCGGTAGCGAGCGGGTCGTTGGGGTCGGCTGTGCGCGTGCGGTCGCTCAGCGAGGTGTAGTCGTAGGGGCAAGGGCTGTCAGGGCTGAAGCCGTAGGCACGGCGGTGTACGCGGTTGACATAGTCGAGGGCTACTGAGGCGTTGTCGGCAGCCATGAGTTCGGCATACAACAGATAGAGGTCGGCAAGGCGTATGATGTAGAAGTTGCAGTCCGACGACTCGTTGCGTCCGTAAGGTGCCGAACCCATCTCCACACCGCGTATGTTGGTGTATTTGCGGTGTTGCCAAGCTATGATGTCGGGGCGGTTGTTGACCTCGGTAGAGCGGTCGTACCATGTAGTGCGTCCTTTGGCATCGATATATTCGTCGACGTATGGCTGCCCTGCACATAACTTGAGTCGCGGATCGACGCGTGTGGGGTCGTTTTTCAGAGCGAGGGCGTCGGCGCGGTAGTTAGCTTCGGCAAGGGTGTATGGGAAGTTGTCGGCAGAACGCGGTGCGTCGAAGTCGTAGGCGGCGTTGAAGGTCCAGCGCGGCATGGTGTCGCCATAGAAGTTGGCGAAGCCGAAGCGCGCTATGTTACGGTCGTGAACGAAGTTATTTCCCCACTGCGACGACTTCTTGGTGGTCATCACGTCGTGTTCGAGGGTAAGCGGGTCGACTTGGTCCTCGCGTCCTTTGCGAAAACGCACGTCGAGGTCGACATACCATGGGGCATATACCATCGGCATCCCCGAGCCTGTGGTGAAGCCCTCCCACGGACCGTCCTGCGTGTAGTTGGTGGTCATCGTCAACTCGTATAGCGACTCGCAGTTATGCTCGTTGGCTTGGTTGCCGTAGAACATATCCTGATACACGTCAGGTGTGGCGAGACTCTTGCCGCTATTGGCGAAGATGTCTTCAAACAGCTGCTTGGCTGCTGCCTTGTTTTCCGGGAAGATATACAGCGACTGCATATACACTTTGGCGAGCAGTCCTTTGGCAGCCCATTCGGTGGCGCGGAAGGTCTCGTTATGTCCTTGCAGCAGTACGGCGGCTTCACGCAGGTCGTCGATGACGAACTGCCACGTCTGAGCGACGGTGGCACGGCTCTGCTTAAGCGCCTCGACATCGGAATAGACGCGGTCGATGATAGGGAAGCCCCACGCATCTTTGTCTATCTCGAAGAAGATCTGCGCATGCCAATAGGCAAGAGCACGGTTGAACAGAGCCTGCCCGCGCATATAGTCGAGCGTAGCGAGTTCGCTCTCTTTGGCTGACAAGCGATATTTCTCAATCGACTCAATCGCCTGAGTCGACAGTTTTATCCACTTACACAGGTCAGTGTAGGTGGTAGTGATGTATCTCGAGTCGATAGAGGTGTAGTTATCCATCGAGGTGGCTCGCTCGTCGTACGAGCCATAGGTGTCGGTGGTGTGGTCGTAGAGGTACACGCCCATCGGAAACCAATAGAAGGCATACATACCGATAGAGTGACTCTGCGCATACGACGAGGTGAGCACCAGGTCGACTTGCTCGAGCGTAGCAGGGAAGTTATCGGGATTGAGGGTCTGCGGATTCTCAATATTAAAGAAATCCTTGCACGAACTCATGCCCATAGTCAGCGACAAACAGACTATGCCGATAAGATATTGTTGAAGCTTTTTCATTGCTTTTGAAAGATTGAAGTTTGTTGTGTTTTTCGGGATTTTCGCCATCTCGACATCTCGTGATTTCGTGATCTCGTAATCTCGTGATTTCGACATTTCGTCATCTCGTGATTTCGTGATCTCGTCATCTCGTCATCTCGTGATTTCGTCATCTCGTCATCTCGACATCTCGTCATCTCGAAATTAGAAAGTTACATCCAGTCCGAACGAGAACAGACGCGAGGGTATATATCGGTTGATGTTATCTACGTTATACATTAGGGCGTTGCCGCCTATCTCGGGGTCCATGCCCGAGTATTTGGTGATGGTGAACAAATTTTGTGCCGAGAAATACACTCTTAGCTTTTCCATGTATGCTTTCTTCGAGTACTTCTGTGGCAGGGTATATCCTATCGATAGGTTTTTGAGTTTGAGGTAGTCGCCTCTTTCTACCAAATAGCCGCTCACTGTCGAGTAGTTTTTGTTGGCGGCTCCGTCGCCTATCATACTGCCTGACTCGTTGAGATAGCCCACTCTGGGGTCGGCTGTGACGGTGGTGTTGTCTTTCCCGAAGCATGAGGTGGTGAAGATGGCGGCGGTGGTGTTGTCCGACGAGAAGGTATGCGTATAAGGCTTCACGAGGTTCATGATGTCGAAGCCGAAGGCTCCGTTGAACACGGCACTCAGGTCGATACCTTTCCATTCGAACGAGAGGTTGAGTCCGAGTACCATCTTGGGCCAGGGGTTGCCTATGTATTTTCTCGACGCGGCGGTCACTCGTCCTTTGCCGTTGTCGTCGTAGATGAGGTCGCCCACGCCGGTGTTCTGCTGCTGATAGTAGATGCCTATCTCCTTGCCGTCGGCGTTGAGAGGCTGTCCGTTGGCGGCAAAGCCGTATGGGTGATTCGGGTTCTGTTGTCTCCATGCGTCAAGGGCATACTGGTTATACCTGTCAACCTGCTCTTGGTTTTGGAAGATACCTAACACTCCGTAACCATAGAACAGCGACATGGGGTTGCCGTCTTCGGTGCGTGCTATCAGCGACCATGCGTTGTCGACGCCACGGTCGATGATGCTGGCTCCGGGCACGTCGCCGATACGTTTCACTCTGTTCTCGTTAAACGAGAGGTTGGCACCTATGCCATAGTGGAAGTCGCCACGACGCTCTTTCCACTCTATTGACAGCTCGTGACCTTTGTTCTCTACCAATCCGGCATTGAACATCACGCTGACGGTGTTGCCGGGGTCGTCGGAGGCGAAGTAATAGCTCATGCCCGAGGTGAGGGGCAGCGAGCCGCGGTAGAGCATGTCGCGTGTTTGGCGGTTGTAGTAATCGTAGGTGAGGGTCAGACGGTTACCGAAGAAGCCGAGGTCGAGACCTATATCCCATTGGTTGACCTCTTCCCACTTGAGGTCTTCGTTGCCTAATACTGCTATCCATGCACCTGTCTGCTGCACGGCAGTGTTGTCGAAGGCATGGCTCACACCCGACAGCGAGTAGGTGGACATATACATGTACTGCGCTATGTTGTCGTTGCCCAACACTCCCCACGAGGCGCGAAGCTTGGCATTGTCCCACCATTCAGATACGTTATCTTTCATAAAGCTCTCTTCCGACAGCCGCCAACCGGCATTCACCGAAGGGAAGTAACCCCACCGGTGTTTCTTGACGAAGCGGTCGGAGGCGTCAGCACGGAAGTTGGCAGCCAAGAGGTAGCGTCCGGCATAGTCGTAATTGACACGCGCGAAATACGAGCCGCGGCGCTCCATCGGCAGCCCGTCAGACGCGTCTTTGGTCGGACCGGTAGAAGCCAGCGCTATCGACTGCGCTACAGGGATGGCGAAGTTATACGACGTGACCGACAGGTTATAGCCATCGTATTTCCACCACTCGGTACCTATCATAGCTTTGAAGTTGTGGTTGTTGCGACTCAACTCGTAGGTGAGTGTCGAGTTGAACATCAGCCGCAATGCCGTTCCGGCATACGAGTTGAGTTGCCCGCCCGGCACGCCCACCTGCACAGGTCCGAAGTCTTTGTATTCGGTGAAGTGGTTCTGGCTCCATGCCGACACGTTGGCAGCTCCGGTGGTGTGCCATGTCAAGCCGTGGGTGAAGTCGACATTCAAGTAAGCCTGTGCATTGAGGCTGTAGTTGTTGTCGTGGAAGACGTGGAAGGCGTGCTCCATGCCTGCGAAGTTAGGCCCCGACCCCACCAAGATGGGGGTTGCGGCATAGTTGCCGTCGGCATCGAACACCTCAGCCACCGGCACAGTGCGGAAGGGTATGGTGTGGTTGTATATCGACGAGTTGGTTGCAGGGTTGGTCTTAGTCGTCGAGCCGTATATCGACTCACCGATGGTGACGTACTTGCCTATCTTATGGTCGAGGTTAGCGCGCAGCGAGAAGCGCTGTGCCCGTGTATCCATATATGTACCTTTCTCGTCCATATAACCGAACGAGAGGAAGAACTTAGTACGGTCGGTAGCTTGCGAGACCGAGAGGTTATACTCTTGTTCGATGCCGGTAGAGAACATCACGTCCATCCAGTCGGTGTTAGGCAGTTCGCTGATGGCAGTGGCACCGAGCACGTCGAGTGTAGAGCCTGTGCCCCATGCGTCACGCGCGCGAATCCAGTTTTCGGTGTCGAGCAGTCGGATGTTCGAAGTTATGTTACGCCAGCCCACGCGTGCATTCAGCGCCACCTGTGTCTTTTGCGAGCGTCCTTTCTTTGTGGTTATCAGTATCACGCCTCCCGCCGCCTGTGAGCCGTAGATAGCAGCAGAGCCGGCGTCTTTGAGTATCTCTATCGACTCCACGTCACGCATGTTGAAGCTGAAGCCCGCATCTTGTGCCACACCGTCGACCACATAGAGAGGCGCCATGCCGTTGATAGAGCCGGCACCGCGAATCAGTATGTCAGCCGACTCGCCCGGTGCACCCGAACCTTTGGTCACCGTCACGCCCGATGCCAAACCCGACAGCGACTCGGCAAGCGACTTGGCTGAGAAGTCCTGAATCTGCTCGGTCGACACCGACGAGATAGAACCCGTCACGTCAGAACGTTTCTGAGTGCCATAACCTATCACCACCACGTCGTCCAGAAGGCGCGTATCCTCTTCGAGGGTGATGTTATATATAGTCTTCGAGGCAACTACCTTGGTAGTATACTGCTTGTATCCCAAATACGAGACAAGCAGCGTTTTACCTTCGTCAATATTCAATGTGAAATGTCCGTCAAGATCGGTGACGGTGCCATTCTGTGAGCCTTGCTGCATGACAGCGGCTCCGATGATGGGGTCGGCATTCTGGTCGACCACCGTGCCCGTGATGTTGATAGCACCAAGCGATGCCGCATACGCAAGGCAAAGCAAGAGTAAGAAGTGTTTTCGTTTCATAGATGTAAGATAGAAGTTAGACCGCTTCGCTGTGAGAAGTTAGACCGCTACGCTGTGAGAAAGCGTCGTGTCTGTCCGCCGGTTACAAACCGACGTACTCGCTCCGCTGTGAGAGGTTAGACCGCTACGCTGTGAGAGGTTAGACCGCAACGTTGTGAGAAGTTAGACCGCTGCGCTGTGAGAGGTTAGAACGCTGAAGATATCCTTTATAAAAAACAATGCCAAGCAGGCATAATAGTCCTGCTTGACATTGCAATGAAAAAGGTTTAACGTACGTATACCTTCTCGCTTACACGTTTGCCGTTCGACAGAACAGAGGTCTTGATGAACAGTCCTTCTGTCGGTTGAGCCACCTTGGCGCCAAGGATAGTGTAGTATTCTGTAGCCACTACGTTGCCATCGACTGTCAGATTCTCAACACCCGAGGTGATACCGCTTTCTACGTTATCTGCCGAGATAGTGTAGTACAGGTCGGCGTTAGCTGTTACGTACAGAGCATCGAAGTTCTCGAGCTGTGTGCCGGCGTTGTTGTTAAAGATCAGGTGGAACTGTCCTTCAGTAGCCTTCAGGTTCCATACTTTTGTACCATCTTTCTTCACGCCATTGGGCAGCGAACCGGGCCATGTGCCGAGTTGTTGCAGGTTCTCACCATCGTTCCATGCATACAGATAGGTGCTTTCCCATCCGGTGTTGTCTTTTACGTATACCCAGTAAGGCAGGGCTACCGGAGCAGCATAACCTTTAACAGAGAATCCGTAGATGTCGCCGTCCTCGTAGTCATCGCTGAACAAGTCGTCGCAGTGTTTGGCACCCGAGTAAGGTTCGAAAGCGAAGAGGCAGTCGGCACCGTCGGCTTGGTAGGTACCTTCCGCATTGCCATCCCACATCCACCAGCCGGCGCCCGGGTTGTCTTCGGTGAACTCGAAGCCAAAGAGCTGTCCGTATACATAGGTCACGCTATCGGGCTTCAAAGCCTTAGGAGCCTCTTGCTCGTTGACCATCAGCTGAGCGTAGTTACATGTAAAGCCCCAGATAGTACCATCGATTTGTTTGAGACGACGGAAGTCTCCGTGAGTGTCACCATAGTTGGTCCAGTTGTTGAATGCCACACCACGGCTTGCACCCTCTGCGGTAGGAGTGCCTTTAAGGAATTCCTCAAGCCATGTGCCCTTAACGTCGACTGCAAGGACGAAAGTCTCGTCGACCTCGATGGTGTTAGCCGCAAAGAAAGCTTTGTTCTGTACATCATACTTTACGACATAGCGACCATCAGCACCAATAGGGTTGTTGAGCGTATAAGCTCCGGCGGTCAGTGCTACAAACAAAGTAGCAACGAAAAGAGTAAATTTTTTCATGATGAAAAAGGTTTTAGTTAATATTAGGGTTGACTGTTATCAATTAGGGTACGCAAGTAATATTGTGTAGTGTTCACGCTTGCCATGGGGTACGCCGGTTTCTGGCCGGCGGCAACATCAGTATTTGCGAAAGATTGAAAGTTTCGTTTCCGGTATCGACAACCGGTCGTTTCCGATAACTTCGAGTGCAAAGGTAAGCCTTTTTCGCATAAGCGACGAATAGTCAAGTAAAAATCAAGAAAAACAAGAAGTCCGTTATCTTTATCTCACTATAAGTCAGCATGTATTCTCTGCAAAGAATCAAGAAAAATCAAGACGAAATCTGCGCCTTAAATAACTATATTATTTTGCCGTCACGTTTATTTTTCCTACTTTTGCGCTATCAACCATTCCACTCTTCTCTTGCCATGCGACATGCTTTCTTTGTTTTGCTTTTCTTAGCATTGAGTCTTTCTGCAAAGGCTCAGGTCTACACCTTTGCCGACGATGCCCTTGAGCGCGGCTACTACACTCGTCCGTATCAACGCTACGAGGCTGAAGCCGACTTATGCACTACCAACGGCACCTTCCTTACCGCCAGCGACGACCAGTCGACAGTGCAGAGCGAGGCATCTCACCAGCAAGCTTTGCAACTCACGGCTGTGGGCGACTATGTCAGCTGGCAGCTTGGCAGCCTTCTCACAGAAGACGCCGAAGTGCTTAACATAGGTCTCACACTGCGTTTCTCGCTGCCCGATGCCGACGATGGTGCCGGTCGCGAGTGCCGACTCAGAGCCGAACTCGTGCAAGGAAAAGATAAGAATAAGGATGAAGATAAGGATGAGACAGTGGTGGCAAGCAGCGAACTCAACCTTAGCTCGTATTGGGCATGGCAGTATACAGCCCCGGGAGGCAACTACCCCGACAACCTGCCCGCTGCCAACAAGATGGTACGCATGCGCTTCGACGAGACGCATATACTATTACGTGATGTAGAGTGCCGACAAGGCAGCAGCTTACAGCTACGCCTTACCAAACTCGATGCCGACGACATGCCGCTCACCATCGACTTCGCCGAAGTGGAGACAGTGGCGGCACCGCTGACAGCAGCCGACATCGACGCTGACGACCTCGTCGTCTTCAACCCGCTAACCGACGGCGACATCGCTGACTTCATCAAAGCTAATGCCGGAAAGCATATCTTCCTGCCCGAAGGCAGACACGAGACCCCAAAACGCATCTATCTCAACCACGACGACACACACCTCATAGGAGCCGGTGAGTGGTATACCGAAATCTTCTTCAGCGCCTCGTCCGACTCGAAAGCCACATACAGCTTTCGCGGCATAGAGTGCAACGCCAGCCGGTGTTCGGCTCAAGGACTATACCTTAACACCATCAACAACCGCCGCTACTACGACAACAACAGCTCCTACCAGGTAGGCAAAGGCTTCATGGGCAGCTGGGGCTCCGACTCGCAGATCAGCCATTGCTGGGTCGAACATTTCGAGTGCGGCGCATGGATAGCAAGCTACGGCAGCGGATGGAGCGAGAACCTCATGGTGGAACACTGCCGACTGAGAAACAACTACGCCGACGGCATCAACTTCTCCCAACGCTGCCGAGGCAACACCATCCGATACAGTTCACTGCGTAACAACGGCGACGACGACCTCGCCACCTGGACCACCACCAACATCAACTCTAACTGCACCTTCGCCTATTGCACCGCCGAGAACAACTGGCGCGCATCCTCGCTCGGCATCTTCGGCGGCGAGGCACACCACGCTCACCACCTCGCCATCTACGACGGACTGGAGTGCGGAGTACGCGTCAATGCCGACTTCAGCGGACGTGGATTCTCCGACAAAGGTGTGATACACCTGCACGACATCAGCATCCTACATTGCGGATGCAAGAGCGGCTCAAGAGGCAAAAGCGGCGACTTCTGGGGTAACATGCAAGGTGCTATGAACATAGGGTCCACAGCCAACTACGACGTTCGTAACATCCGAGCCGAGAACATCGACATATACGACACACGCTCTAACGCCATCTACCTCAGAGCAGCCGCAGGACATAAACTCGTCAATATCATTCTAAAAGACATCAACATCGACACCGCCCAACAATACGGCATCTACTACGCCGCAGCCACCGGCAATGCTCGCTATTGCAACATCCGAATCGACAACTGTCGCGACCAACAAAACAGCCACCTCGCCACCTTCGTCATCACCGAGAGCTGCGACGAAGACGACACCGCCATCAACGAAGTGTCAACGATACCGACCGGCGACATACGCAAGTATCTCGACAACGCCTGCCTGCTGATAGAAACCCACGATGCCGTATACTCTGCCAACGGCGCCTTAATACGTCGACAATAAACACCGAAGCCATGAGACCTCTTCACTTTCCTCAGCTGACTCTACTTGCGGCAGCCTTGTGCCTGTCACTATCCTCAGGTGCCACCGCTTCCGCCGACCTCGACTCGCTCGAATACTACCTCGCCCGACGCGACAGCATCGACCTTTCGAAGCTGCAACGTATCAGCCGCTATACCGACAGCCGTCAGCTGTTCGACGAATATGCCTCGTTCGTCTACGACTCGGCAAGCCTATACTGCATCCGCATGCACGACGAGAGCCTGCTCAGCGGCGACAACAACCGATACGTCGACGCACAAGTCAAACGCAGCTTCCTTTACCTTAGCGGCGGACTGTTCAAAGAGGCAGCCGACATTCTCGAACATCTCGACCTCAGCTCTACCGACACTGCCACCCGCTTCAACTACTACACCACCTACAGCCGACTGCTATACGACCTCGCCGACTACAACCGCAGCGAGCTTTCGCCCGACTACCTACGCCACGGCAACGCCATGACCGACAGCGCCATAGCACTGCTTCCCACGCAAGACACCGCACTGTTTTGGTACCTGACCGCACTCAAAGACATGAAGCAACAGAACTACATCCGAGCACTCGAACGCTTCGAACACCAACTCACATACCCATATATCAGCCTACACGACATGGCTATCACCTACTCGAGCATGGCGTATATATGCGAACAGATGGGGCAACAGCAACTCGCACAACACTACAACATCATAGCTGCCATCTACGACATTCGTAACTCCACCAAAGAAGCACTCGCCCTGCAAAACGTAGCACGACAGCTATACAAAGAGAACGACATCGAACGCGCTGCACGATACATACGCATCGCCAACGACGACGCACAGTACTACAACGCCCGACACCGCAAACAGCAGATAGCCGAAATCCTGCCTATCATCGAAGGCGAACAGATGCGACTGCTCGGGCAACAGAACCGACGTATACAACGACTCTCGATATTCCTCTACGTCACACTCGCTCTGCTATGCATCGGCATCGGCATACTCTACAACCGCATACGAGCCATCCGACGAGCCGAACAGACCATACGCGACATCAACAGCCGACTCTCAGAAGCCAACAAGATAAAAGAACGATACTTGGGCACCTTCCTGTGCTGGCAGTCGGACTTCCTCAACCAACTCGAACACTATCAACGGCAAGTACGACGCAAAGCCAAAGAAAAGAAATACGAGGAGCTGATGACCATGCCGCAGAACTTCAACGCCAACAAGAAACGCAAAGAGTTCAACCGACAGTTCGACGAGATGTTTCTCAGTATCTTCCCGCATTTCGTCGACGATTTCAACAACCTACTCCGCCCCGAAGAGCGGTATCAGCTGCGCGAGGGCGAGTTTCTTAATACCGAACTGCGCATCTTCGCACTCGAACGGTTGGGACTGACCGACAACGAAAAGATAGCACAGGTGCTCGACTACTCAGTAACCACCATCTACACCTATAAGACACGCGTCCGACAGAAAAGCGACCTCACACCCGCACAACTCCGCCAACGACTCATGGAGATTTAGACTATTCTCTACTCTCTCAACTATACTACTTTGCTCAACTCTCTCAACTATACTACTTCGCGCAACTCTCTCAACTATACTACTTCGCGCAACTCTAAAATTTGTGGTGTATGTGGTGGGTAGAGACGAGGCTTTGACTCGTCTCATGGAGGAGACAATGTGTGGTGTATGTGGTGGGTAGAGACGAGGCTGTGACTCGTCTCATAAAGGAGGCAATGTGTGGTGTATATGGTGGGTAGAGACGAGGCTGTGACTCGTCTCATAAAAGAAAATGAAGAGACGGCAAACCCCACCCCACGTAGAGACGAGGCTTTGACTCGTCTCATGGAGGAGGCAATGTGTGGTGTATGTGGTGGGTAGAGACGAGGCTTTGACTCGTCTCATGGAGGAGGCAATGTGTGGGCACGGCAATACTCAACTCTAAAATTAATTGGACATCGCAATAAGACATGTGTGGTGTATGTGGTGGGTAGAGACGAGGCTTTGACTCGTCTCATAAAAGAAAATGAAGAAACGGCAAATCCCGCATCACGTAGAGACGAGGCTTTGACTCGTCTCATGACAGGAAACGATGCAACGTCAAATCCCGCATCACGTAGAGACGAGGCTTTGACTCGTCTCATGGAGGAGGCAATGTGTGGGCAATACTATTGCCGTTTTTATATAAACGCGCTAAGTAGTGAGGGCTGTGACACAATGCATTATAACTTGCGAAACTTAAATCAATAACCCAACCAAACGCAAGACTTTTCCAATTCCCGTTATAAAATCCAAAATTTAGACACTTTCCCTTTGGAAAATTTGCATGTTCGTTTTTTTTTGACTATCTTTGTGCGCTTTTGTACAACCACAATTTGTAAACAAGTAAGGGAACAACTAAGGGAACATGAAAAGGACCATGTGACCGACCAAGTTATAGGTCAAGTCACAGGTCAAGTCACAGGTCAAGTCAGAAGATTAATACAAATAGTTCGAGGAGACACTAAATCTAGAGATGAGATAATGCACTTATTAGGCTTGAAAGGTAGAGATAATTTTAGAGTAAACTACCTTGTTCCTGCTTTGGATGCCGGTCTTTTGGCTATGCTCTATCCGAATAAGCCTAATAGCCCGGATAAAGCCTACTACCTCACTCCGAAAGGGCTTGAATTATTGACAAAGATAAATACAAATAACAGTAACAACTGATTGCCTCTGGGCTAAGAAACTAAATCCCCGAACTGACCCGCAAGCGGGCAATGGTTCAAGACATATTTGAATTTATAAAAGAATCGTTCCCTTGCGGCATAGAACAGTAGAAGAAAATTTTTGATAATATTGATAATTTTTGACCGCTAAAAGAATCTATCTATGTTCATTGCGTCCAAATTGGATTTGGACATCGGTCTCCAACAAACCATCGGCTTTTGCCCCTTGATGGGCACAACCATAACACGAACCAACTACGAAGGAACTACGAAGGAAAGGAAAAGCAATTTTTGAATAATTATTGATAATTTTTGACTGACAAACAATCCTCCTTCGTCCATTACGTCGGGATTTGATCCCGACAAGCGGTCACCGACAAACAAACGGCTTCTGCTCCCTTGATGGACACAACCATAACACGAACCAACTACGAAGGAACTACGAAGGAAAGGAAAAGCAATTTTTGAATAATTATTGATAATTTTTGACTGACAAACAATCCTCCTTCGTCCATTACGTCGGGATTTGATCCCGACAAGCAGTCACCAGACTGCCCATCTGTTGAATCAGTATAATCAATCTGTGGACAAAAAATAGTCGAGACATAACAAAATGAAAACAGTAATCTTAGCCGGAAGATAAGTCTGTCAGTACTAAACTGCCACGATATAAAACTGTTATTAAATTTTTAACGAACTATTGAAATTAAACAAAATGAGGGAAACTGACAAAACTGACATGAGAAATTTTATATAGAGGAGCAGATGGGAATAGTCCCAAAGAACCCAATATGATTAAAAAAATCAAGAAAAATAATACACAGGTATCGGATGCCGGGGAATAAAATCCTTTTCCACCGACCGATGAGCGTGAAGCGGAATAGCCGCACCGCGGAGTGTCCGGTGGATAGTCAAGGAGTAAGTGCAGCGCGCGAGTTTCGGAGAAACATAGAATGCCTTAAAGCCGAGAAGAACGGGATACAAATAATTAGAACATGAGCCAGGAAAACGAAATATCAAAGCAACCGCGTATCGTGAAATCTCACGACATACGTATTGATGGTGACTATGCGGAATGGATAGCCGAGTTAAAGCATCGCTATCGTTCTGCACAAGTGAAGGCATCTGTGCGCGTGAATGCGGAGAAGTTGCTCTTCAATTGGGAACTGGGACGTGACTTGGTGCAAAAGAAGGCCGAAGAACGTTGGGGCGCAGGAGTGGTGGAGCAAGTGAGTCTTGATCTCCAGCGTGAGTTTCCGAATGCAGAAGGTTTCTCGACCCGCAATATATGGTACATGAAGCAGTGGTATCTGTTTTACTATCAAGAGGATATAAGACTGCACCAAACTGGTGCAGAAATACAAAACGCAAAACTGCACCAAGCTGGTGCAGAAATTGGAAATTCAAAACTTTACCACATTGGTAAAGAATTTCCTGCTCCGTTTGCATTAGTTCCTTGGAGACACCATGTAGAGATTATCTCCAAATGCAAATCCGTAGATGAAGCGTTGTTCTATATTGGCAAGACGATAGAGCAGGGTATGAGTCGTGCTGCGTTGGTGAATTGCATCAAGGCAAACTTGTACGAACACCAAGGAAAGATTCTCAATAACTTTGCCGAGCACATGCCCGCATTGCAAAGCAAACTGGTGCAAGAAGTACTCAAGGAGAACTATGACTTCGGCTTTGCAACCGTCAAACATGAGATCTACGATGAGCAGGAGTTAGAAGAAGCATTGAGCAAAAGTGTAACGGATTTGTTATTGGAACTCGGAACCGGCTTTGCTTTCATTGGAAGACAGAAAGAACTGATAGCCGGAGATACGACGCGTAAGATTGATTTGCTGTTCTACCATATCCGCTTGCGCTGCTATATAGTGTGCGAACTGAAAGCGAAAGCTTTTGAACCGGAGTATGCCGGCAAACTGAATTTCTATGTCAATGCAGTGGACGACCTGTTGAAAGCCGAGGATGATAATCCAACAATAGGCTTGCTTATCTGTTCTGATATGAATAAGGCAGATGTACAATGGTCATTTCGAGGCATAAGCACACCGATGGGTGTAGCAACATATAACAACGTCCGCATCAAAGACATGCTCCCGACGCAAGAGCAACTGAAGGAGCGCATGGAACTGCTCCAAAAAGAACTGCGCGAAACAAAACGACTGATGAAAGCAAATAAATAAAGAGCTACCCTGACAAACGCGCCGAATGGAGCTGCCGCTGGTAGGCTTAGTTGAATGATCCTGAAACTGATACAGCAATTGAGAGAACAATCGGCAATCGGCATATCTATCTTAGATTGGATAGGTACGTGCAGAGCGTCCTGCAACGGCAAATGAGAAAAGAAGCAGGATTGTCTGCTACTGAGTGAAGACTGAAAAAATTGTTTCGTTCTTGGGTCGGAATCGGATTCCGACAGACCATCGGCTTTTGCACCGCTGTTGGTCACAACCAAAACACGAACCAACTTCGAAGGAACTACGAATGAACTATTAACCATAAATATGGATTTAAACGACATTAAAAACATAGAAAACATACCGGGATTATCAGAGGGAACTGCTCTAAATATGCTTGAAGCGGCGGTCGTTTGTCTCTCTCGGCAAAACCACAATTCAGGTGTGTCTATATTGGTCAGTGGCATTCAGAATTATAATGATATTCTTGAATGGGACATGTTATATACTGACACTCTTGATAGAGCATATGCAGACCAAGAGGTAGCCACTGAATTAGGCGCAGTTTGCATCTCAATATTATTTGCCTTGTCTTTAACACCTTATACTATTGTTGAACGCTCAAGAAAGAAAACCGGTTTTGATTATTGGTTAGGTGATAAAAATGCTACTATGCCCTTTGCGCATTCAGCAAGGTTAGAAGTATCTGGCATATTTAATAATCAACAAGCAATCCAGCCGCGCGTTATTTATAAACTGAAACAAACTAATCAATCTGATAATCTTAAGATTCCAGCATATGTTTCAGTTGTTGAGTTCTCTCAACCATCAATATGTTTTGTACTAAAGTAATGGTCTTATGAGTATAATAGAGTTACACAGGGCAGCTATGAGTATAGCAGAAGATGCTGATCGTCTAAAAAGAGAAGGCAGTAAAAGCGATGCCATTAGTCTTTATATTGATGCTTTCGAAAAAGAACGTGATGCAGCCTTTGAAGCATTGTCTTCTGGTGCGGAACAACCCACACCAGCCATATTGCTGAAAAGCGCAGCATGCTTAGCATTAGACGCAGGTTTGATAAGGGAATGTGAAAAACTCATTTGTATAGCATTGTCAAATGATATACCAGACGAGATAGCTGACGAGCTACGCAATCTTTATGAAGATGTTAATTTCCATAGACATCTTAAACTTAATGGTGTAACTCTTTCAGAAGATGAAATTCAGATTAGCATTGCAGGTGATGGTGTTGCTTATGGAATGGCACGAGATGAGGATGTTAACAATAGAATTCAGGCAATAAAACAATTGTCAGTACGAACTTTAGAAATGGCGAAAGGGAGACCCTTTAGAAGACAAGGTAAAATTTCAGATGAAATA
>CAMHKW010000046.1 GCA_946185835.1 uncultured Bacteroidales bacterium | reverse complement strand
GTATCTTTGCAAGTCGAAACGAGAGGTATGTGAAGAACTGTCTTTTTTGTTACCGCGAGTGCTCATGCTATGCTTCTCTAATACTCTTCAATATAGCGTCAGACTCTAATATCCTTATACAAATTATATTAACCATAGCGGCAATAATATGCCGCATAATAAAAGAACATTTATGATACTAACAGTACTCAAGCGCGATGGTCGTGTGGTAGGATTCAACGAAGAGAAAATCTCTACCGCCATTCGCAAAGCTATGCTTCACACCGAGAAAGGTGAAGATGCTGAACTCATTCGTCAGATTACCGACCGTATCGCATATATCGGCGACAGTCAGATGACGGTAGAAGCCATACAGGATATGGTGGAGTATGAACTCATGAAGTCGGCTCGCAAAGATGTAGCTAAGGTGTATATAGCCTACCGCAATCAGCGAAGCATAGCACGAAAGGCTAAGACGCGCGATATGTTCGAGGAGATTATCAACATCAAAAACAACGATATCACCCGCGAGAATGCCAATATGAACGCCGACACTCCGGCCGGTATGATGATGAAGTTCGCCTCGGAGACCACTAAGCCTTTCGTCGACGACTATCTGTTAGCCCCCGACGTTCTTGAGGCTGTTCAGGGCAACTACCTGCATATCCACGACAAAGACTACTATCCTACCAAGTCGCTCACCTGCGTACAACATCCTCTTGACTCGATCTTAAAGCACGGCTTCCAGGCAGGGCACTCTTCGTCGCGCCCCACTAAACGTATCGAGACAGCATCGGTGATAGCATGTATCTCGATGGAGACAGCGCAAAACGAGATGCATGGCGGACAAGCCATACCTGCCTTCGACTTCTACCTCGCACCGTACGTGCGTATGTCGTTTATCGAAGAGGTCAAGAAAATAGAGGAGTTCACCAACCAAGACTATTCTGCTTTGTATCAGGCTCAGTTTAGAGACTATACCGTTCGCCCGCTCGACGGCTTAGAGGGCGCCGACCGCGTGCTGCAACAGGCTATCAACAAGACCGTCGGACGTGTGCACCAAGCTATGGAGGCGTTTATCCATAATATGAACACCATTCACTCGCGCGGCGGCAACCAAGTGGTGTTCTCATCGATTAACTACGGCACCGACACCTCGGCTGAAGGACGCTGTATCATACGTGAACTGCTGCAATCGACATACGAAGGGGTAGGCAACGGCGAGACCGCCATCTTCCCCATTCAGATATGGAAGAAGAAACGCGGGGTGAGCTATCTGCCCGAGGACCCGAACTACGACCTCTATAAGTTCGCATGCAAAGTCACAGCACGCCGTTTCTTCCCCAACTATCTCAACCTCGACGCATCATATAATCAGCACGAGCTATGGCGTGCCGACGACCCCGAACGTTATAAATACGAAGTGGCTACCATGGGCTGCCGCACTCGCGTGTTCGAAAACCGCTTCGGACCGAAGACCTCTATCGGACGCGGCAACCTCTCGTTTACCACTATCAACATCGTCAAGCTCGCTATCGAATGTATGGATATCGAAAACAAAGAACAGCGTATCGAAGCTTTCTTTGCCAAACTCGATAACATACTCGAGATAGCAGCCAAACAGCTTAACGACCGCTTCGAGTTCCAAAAGACGGCATTCGCCAAGCAGTTCCCGTTGCTCATGTCGAAGCTATGGATCGACTGCGAACACCTGCGTCCTACCGACACCATCGAGTCGGTCATCAACCACGGCACGCTCGGCATCGGCTTTATCGGACTCGCCGAATGTCTGGTGGCACTCACCGGCAAACACCACGGCGAGAGCGAAGAGAGTCAGCAACTCGGACTGCGTATCGTCACTTACATGCGCGACCGCGTCAACGAATTCTCGGAGCGCTATCATCATAACTACTCGGTGCTCGCCACTCCTGCCGAAGGACTGTCGGGCAAGTTTACTAAGGTCGACCAGAAGACCTTCGGTAAGATACCCGGCGTCACCGATCGCGACTACTACACCAACTCCAACCACGTGCCGGTGTACTATCATTGCACCGCACGCCATAAGGCTGAGGTGGAAGCGCCATACCACCCGCTCACACGTGGCGGTCATATCTTCTATGTAGAGATAGATGGCGACGCCACACACAACCCCGAGGCTATAATGCGTATCGTCGATATGATGGACCGTTACGACATAGGCTACGGCTCGGTCAACCACAACCGCAATCGCTGTATGGACTGCGGATACGAAGACGCACAAGAGAACCTAACCGAATGCCCGGTATGCCATTCGAAGAATATCGACCGTCTGCAACGTATCACCGGTTATCTCGTGGGTACAACCGACCGCTGGAATCATGGCAAACTCTCGGAACTCAAAGACCGTGTGGTGCACGACAACTAAGACGTGACCGACAAATAAGCAACCAAATAGCTCATCAGACTTAAAGATATTATAGTCAGATGCTTCGTATACTCAAAATCATAGAAGACACGATGGTGGATGGCCCAGGACTGAGGTCATCCATCTATTGTGCCGGCTGTGCCCATGCCTGCCCGGGCTGTCATAACCCGCAGTCGTGGAACTTCTCTGCCGGCGAGCCTATGACCACCGAGCAGGTGATGCAGCGCCTATTGAACAACCCCTTCGACGACGTCACCTTCACGGGCGGCGACCCTATGTATCAGGCGCACGACTTCGCAGTGCTGGCACGTCAGATACGCCAACGTACCAATAAGACTATATGGTGCTACACCGGTTTTAAGTTCGAACAACTGCTCAACATGCCGCAACCACGGGAGCTATTGGAACTATGCGACGTACTCGTCGACGGCGAGTATAAAGAATCGGAACGAGATATCTCACTCCGATTCAGAGGAAGCCGCAACCAACGTATCATCGATGTTGGTGCCAGCCTTAAAAATAATAAAGTGATACTCTGGAGCGACTAATCAGCCGCTTTGCCATCTGCTATCATTTGCATCATTCGTATTATTCGTATCATTCGTATCATTCGTATCATTCGCATCCTCCGCAGCCGTTGCCGCCACAGCCGCTGCAGCTGCCGTCGTCGCAACTGCCGCATCCTCCGCCTGAGCAGCCGCCACAGCCTTGTTGCATCCGGTTCAGCTCCTCGTCGGTGGCATCGCGGACGTCAATCACTCTGCCTTTGAAATGCAGATTCTCGCCTGCCAACGGGTGGTTGAGGTCGATGGTTACGTTCTCTGAGTCGATACTCACTACCTGAGCCGGTACAACGCCGCCACCCTCTACTATCATTGGGATGATGCTGTTTTCTACTACGCGATGGTCAAGCTCGCCATCGACCTCGAAGTTCGAGCGAGGTAACTTGCGAACACCCTCATCGTCGTACTCGCCGTATGCCTCTTGGTAGGGAATACGGAAGTCGAATTCGTAGTCGGCATCCTTGCCGGCAAGCTCACGCTCGAAAGCAGGCAACATGGTGTCGAGCCCATGGCAATAAATAAGAGGGTTGTCAAGAGTGGCACTCTCCATCAGTTCTTCAGTGCCCTCGGTCTCACCATCTACAAATAAGTCGTAGATGAGAGTTACAATTTTCTTGTCTTCTATCATGCTGTTATGGTTTTGTTTAGAGTTTAGAGTTTAGTGGGGACGGTATATATACCGTCTCTTAGACCGTATGTGCCGATGTGCCGTCTCTCAAACGGTGTTCTGCTTACCACCAGTCTACTCGTTTGTTGGTGCTCTCCGCGCTCGACTTGTCGTACTTCAGGTCTGCCAGCATCGAGGCGTTGACGCCGATGTGGAAGGTGTACGACTTGAAGATGCCGAACGGCACGAAGCTTGCCGACATGGTCCAGCAGTGCAGGTCGCGCGAGACGTTGATGTTGGTGTACGACAGACGTTTGGCGGTGAAGTCGTAACTCAGCGTGGTCGATGCTTTCCAGCCTTTACCCAAGCCGATGCTCGCACTGATGGACAGGTTGTTGGTCCACCGATATTTGTATCGCATCTTCTCGTAGTCGAACTGTCCCCCGGGCTGGTAGCCTATGTTATAGCTTATGTTCAGACTCCATTGAAATTTAGTCTTCTCGTAGCCGTCTTCTACATCGGTGTTCTCTTTGTCCTTGCCCTTGTTGTCTCTGCCACCGCGTTGACTATTGTTGCCATATTGGTCTGCCAGCGGGTCGGAGGGGTTGAGACCATCGGCGTTAGCCTCGTCCGACGAGCTGCCTTTCTTGCCTTTCTTGCCAAACCACTTCTTGAAAGTGTCGTTGTTGAACGTATAACTAAAAGACGTGGAGGTGCCCATAAAGAGCGGGAATTTGCCGTGGTTCCAGTATAGCTGGTTGGTGCGAACCGGTGTGCCTGAGGGGGTTAGGCCATACATATACGGGTCGAAGCGTGTGCTCAGATTCAGCGTGTAGTTGAATGGGAACTTGATACGTATCGAGACGTCGAAGTTCTGCCAGTTCATCGAGTCTGCCATGAAGTTGTATCCGCCTCCGATATGTAGGTTATCTATCAGAGACACCACTTTATATAGATTGGTTCCGGTCGTGTCTTTGTCGTTGCGCACTTTCATCTCGATGTTGTTGTCGAGCGAGAACGACACCGTACCTTGTGTGCCCGCCGAGGGCGTGCCGTATGGAGCGTTGGCATATCGGTTATAGCGCACCTGTTCTAAGATGGTGTCGCCGCTTGACTGCACTACGGGCTTGAGGTAAGTGGAGTAGTAGTTGTTATTGAGCTTGGCGCGTATGTTGTCGCAGTCGGGACTGTAGTTGAAGCTCACCGTAGGCGTCAGGACATGGCGGAAACGGTCTACCTTGTCACCAAAAAGCTTGCGGATAGGGATGAAGAAACCATATAGCTTAGTCGACATGCTCACCGATGTCGACAAGTCCCATACTCGATAGAAGCCGTTGGTGGTGTCGCGGCGGACGCTGTTAGTCGTCTCGTCCCAGTTTTGGTCAACGCGCTGGAAATACCAACGCTCGTTGTAGTTGATCGACGGTGAGATATTCAGATACTTAAACACCGTAAACGATGCCTGAATAGGGATGGTATGTTTCACTCCGTTGCGCCAGTCTTTTAGGAAGTTCGAGTGCAACAGATAACTCTCTTTGCAAGTGATTGAGTTCTGTATACTTGCCGAATAGCGCATTTGTATCTTCTCGTACCATTTCTCTTTGCCTAACGCCTTCTTGCGTTTGAAGGGGTAGATGGTACTCATGTTGACATTCAGTGTGGGCAGACTCAGACTCAGTGTCGAGTCCTGAGTACGTTGTGTCACCGACGCGGTAGCAGAGATGCTCCATGGCGAATCGGGGAAACGCTGAGTGTAGCTGACGGTCGATGACTTAGTGTTTTCGGAGTTGAGCTGGGGATTGTAGTAACTGTTGATATTGCTGCGGTTATACCCCGAGGTGGCAAAGTTAACCGATGCAGAGAAGTTATTGTATGGGTTTGCCTTCGAGTCTTGCGTGTGGGTCCACTGTATCTGCATGTTGGTCTTCTTCGAGTAGTCGGGCATATCCTTCTCCCCGGTGACGTCCGAACGGTACGAGAAACTCACATTACCCGAGAACTTATACCTCTTGCGATATTTCGATGTGGCATTGATAGCCCAGGTGCCTCGGGTGTAAATCTCGCCGGTCAGCTCGAGGTCGATATAGTCGTTGATGGCAAAATAATATCCTAATCCTTTGAGATAGAGTCCTCTGCTTCGGTCGTCGCCGAAGGTCGGCATTATCAGTCCCGACGAGTAGGAGTCGGTGAAGGGGAAGAAACCGAATGGTATGGCAAGCGGTAAAGGCACGTCGCCCACCACCAAGTATGCCGGACCGGTGGCTATATACGAGCCGGGCTTCACCTTGGCTTTGGTCAGAGCCAAATAGAAGTGTGGGTGCTCATGCTCGTTGCATGTGGTGTACTTGCCGTCTGCCATCATCAGTATGTCGTCGTCCATCTTTTTGGTACGTTCCGAGATGATATATCCCTCGCCTTGCTCTGTCACTACATGACGGATATAAGCTCGATGGGTCTTGAGGTTGTATGTCATCTCCTCGGTCTCGTACTTGTCCTTAGCATCGGCAAACACGGGGCGTCCTTTCCATTCTTCGTTGATAGTGTCGTACACGCCGCAGGCATAGATGGTAGAGCTGTCCATCTTGACGCGTATATAGTCGGCTGTGAGCGTCATCTCCTTGTATTTGATGTCGCCCGAGCCGTACATGAAAGCCGTACCGTTGCTCAGTATGACGAGCGAGTCGGTTGACTTATAATCGATTTTGGCATCGATGGCATTGCTGCGTCGCTCTGCCTGCGCGCGCGGACCCGACGAACGGCGAGAGGTGCTGTCGTTGGGCACGATGCTATCGTTCAGGAGAGGACTGCCGGTTAGCTTAATGCTATCGTTGGGCACGATGCTATCGTTCAGCGACGTGCTATCGTTGGGAAGTGTGCTGTCGTTGGGCAAAGAGTGGCCGGCATGCAAAGCGCTGTCGTTGAGTACGGTAGTGTCAGATTGCAAGCGACTGTTGCTGATTAGGGTACTATCGGTGCGAGGGAGGTCGTCAGCATACAACGACATAGGCAACAACAAAAGCAGCGTTGCCAATTGCAAGCAACGTAGCTTTGATATGTAGCGTATGATACTGACTCTCATTTTTAGACGCAAAGCATGAGCCTGCAAAGTTACAAATATTATTTAAGTCAACAAAACAAAAATCGTTCCAATACAAATCTATAGAGCATAAAAATATTGCAATTTTGTTATTTGGCATTTTATTTGTACCTTTGCAAGCGTGAAAACCTTTATTCCTACAACTATGAGATGTTTCATTTCTTTTCGACAGACGTTGTTGCTCATTCTGCTTAGTACACTATTGCTTGTGAGTGCTGATGCCGATGCTTTTGTGGTGGTGATAGACGCAGGGCACGGCGGTCACGACCCCGGAGCTATTGGTAAGATTACCAAAGAGAAAGACCTTAACCTCGCCGTGTCGCTCAAGCTTGGTAAACTGATAGAAGACGGCTGCAAAGATGTAGATGTATACTACACTCGCAAGACCGATGTCTTCCTCACTCTGCAAGAGCGAGCCAACTTCGTCAACAAACACAATGCCGACCTGTTTATCTGTATCCACGCCAACTCGGCTGATAACAAGTCGATACGTGGTGCCGAGACGTTTACGCTCGGTGTCGACAAGATGCAGTCGAACCTTAACGTAGCGATGCGCGAGAACTCGGTAATCTTGCTCGAAGAGGATTATCAGACGACATATCAAGGCTTCGACCCTAACTCTGTAGAGTCGTATATCATGTTCGAGTTCATGCAAGACCGATATATCGACAAGAGCCTGCAATACGCTTCGCTGGTGCAAGAGCAGTTCTCCGACAAACTGCACCGTGCCGACCGCGGTGTAAGGCAAGCAGGCTTCTGGGTGCTGCATAAGTCGGCGTGCCCCTCGGTACTTATCGAAATGGGCTTTGTCTCGAACGTGGAAGAAGAGAAATATCTAAACTCCGAACAAGGTAAAAACGAAATCTCGAACGCTATATACGAGGCTTTCGTACAATATAAAAGCCGTCTTGACAAGAAAGCCGGACAAGTGCAACAAGCTGCCACTGCCGATAATAACTCCGAGAATAAGGCTAAGACCGAGGCTAAGGCTGAGGTTATGCAGAAGACTGAGGTTAAATCAGAGCTGAAAGCTGAGGCTAAGGCTGAGGTTAAAGCAGAGCAGAAAGCAGATCAGAAACCTAAAGCCGAGCAGAAAGCGGAGGCTAAGGCAGAGGTTAAGTCAGAGCAGAAGGCTGAGCAGAAACCTAAAGCCGAGCAGAAAGCAAAGCAGAAACCTAAAGCCGAGCAGAAAGCGGAGGCGAAGAAAGCATCTAAGCCGGTGTTCAGAGTGCAGGTGTTCTCTACCGGCAAGGTCCTGAAAGCCGGTGACCCGACGTTCAAGGGACTAAAAGACTGCAAATATACCAAAGACGGCAAGTATTATAAATATACCTATGGCGAAAGCGAAAGCTATGAGCAGATAAAAGCTCTCAGAGACAAACTCAAACCTAAGTTCAAAGACTGCTTTATAGTGGCTTTCCTCGACGGCAAACAGATACTTGTGAAAGATGCATTGAAAATGTAATAATAATTAAAACGATACAAATAAAATGAAGTATGCAAGAGAAATAAAAGTAGGACTCTTGGCTATTGTAGCCATCTTCCTTCTTTATTTTGGTTTGAATTTCCTCAAAGGAGTTAATATCTTTTCGTCAACCAACACCTATTTCGGCAAATTCTCCAACCTCAACGGCTTAGTGGAGCAGTCGCCTGTGTATGTACGCGGCTATAAGGTCGGTCAGGTCGACAAGATAGTGTACGACTTCAAGAGTGATATACCTTTCGTGGTTACTTTTTCTATCAATCGCGACATCGAACTGCCACAAGGTACCGAGTTGGCTCTCGTGTCCGATGGACTGCTTTCCGGCAGCGCTTTACAGCTCAATATTCCCATCGCTTCTGAGTCAGAGCTCTTTGCCTCACACGACACTCTGCCCACGATAGTAGTACCCGGATTGGTTGAGAACCTGCAGCAAGGGTTGCTTACACATGTCGACTCGGCAGTAGGACGTATCGACTCGTTGGTGGCTGTGGTGACAGCGCAACTCGAAGGCGAACACCTCAAAAACACCCTCGCCAATGTCGACAAGGTGACATCCGACCTTCGACTCACTTCGCAAGACCTCAAGGTGCTGATGCATACGCGAGTGCCTAATATCATCGACAACGTCGACAGCGTGATGACCGACGTTAAAATAGTAAGCGCACAGCTTTCCGAACTCGACCTTAAAGCCACCATGGGTAAGGTCGATGGTGCTGTCGACAACGTCAACTCACTGCTCGAATCAATCAATACTAACGAGGGTACTTTAGGCCTGCTACTCAACGATAAAGAACTATATGTCAGTCTTAATAAGACTGTTGGTAGTGCCGACTCTTTGTTGGTTGACCTCAAAGCACATCCCAAACGCTACGTACATTTCTCGCTGTTCGGAGGCAAAGATAAAGATAAGTAGACATAGTGGCAGTTTCTAAAAAGCAAAAACTAAGAGAGATGGTAGTGTATGCCATCTCTCTTAACTTATGTTTGGTTTGTAAAACCCTTATTGGTATTTAGCATCGAACACCATTGCGTAGTCTTTCATTTGTTTGAGCATTGCCACCAATCCGTTGCTGCGTGTGGGGCTGAGGTGTTCGCGCAAGTTGATGCGGTCGATGAAATACAGGTCGGCATCGAGTATCTCGCGTGGTGTGTGGTTGTTGAGCACATTAAGCAGCATAGCTACTATGCCTTTCACCAGAATAGCGTCGGAGTCAGCTTCGAAGTGAACCACTCCATCGTTGTAAGCGGCGGTGATCCATACGTTGCTCTGACAGCCTTCTATCAGGTTCTGCTTGGTGTGCTCCGATTCAGGCAAGCCGGAAAGGCTGTTGCCGTATTCAATGATGAGGTTATAGCGGTCAAACCAGTCGTCGAACGACGAGAACTCCTCTATGATGTTATCTTGTGCTTGGTTAATTGTTTCCATAAGTGTGTATCAGTTTCTATTGAGTTGATGCTCGCGATGCATCTTCGCTATCAGCTGTGCTATATCGGCATCGTTAGCTTCGTGTATCGTACCGTCGAGAGGTGCGTTGATGGTGTGGTGTGCCTTCGAGTAGAACTCTTCGCGTGCCGACATCTGGTAGTCGATGAAGTCCTGCAACTCTTTCCCGTGTTTGCCGCGCAGAATAGGTCTGTTGTCGGTGCCGGAAAGCTCTATTCTCCGGGCTAAGGCAGCGCTGTCCCACTTGAGATAGATGGTGGTGCCTAACTCGAGCAGACACTCCATGTTGTCTTCCCAGCAGGGGTAGCCCCCACCTGTGGCATATACCACGTTCTGTATGGGCAGCTCCGAGAGCTGTTCGACGCAGTCTTTCTCGCGTCGACGAAACGCTTCGATACCATAGCGGGTGATGAACTCTCCTACTGTCATCCCGTTGATTTCGGCAAAGGCATCGTCGAGGTCGACAAAATGCCAACCTATCAGGTCGGCAAGCAGTCTGCCTACCGTCGACTTCCCGGCTCCGGGATAACCTATCAGATATATTGGTTCGGTCATGGCAAGTCTGAATCTTCAGTGTAGATGTATTGCTCTTCCCATTTTATCTGTCCGTTGTCGATGATGGCAAGGGGTAAGATACAGCTGTCGGGCGGGAGTATGGTCTCGCCTTGAAGCCATAAGGTGTTATATCGTGTCACCATCGACGAACATAGAGGTGCGCAGTATGTTCTGACAAGCATTATGCTGTCGTTGGTGCAGTAGATAGAAAACCGTACGCCTTGCGCTATATGCACGTGTATCTCTTGTAGGAGTGAGTCATAGCTTTCGACCCACACCTTACCTCCTATCGCAGTGTTGATAGTGTCGGTTTTGCCGTTGCTGACGGCTCGACTTAGTTGTAGCCGTTCTTGCGCTGTCAGGTTCGGACACAACGACAGCGGCATGTGCCAAAAGGCGTCGGTGGCTTTTATGGCAAAAGCATATCTCGGAGCTGCGCAGAGTACGAGCACTGCGGTTAGTGAAAGAATATGTTTCAACAGCTTGGTCATGATGTGGCTGATGTCTCTATTAGTGCTACAGCGTAAGCTGCTATGCCCTCTTTGCGTCCTACAAACCCGAGGTGTTCGGTGGTAGTGGCTTTTACCGACACGCAGTCGACATCGACATGCATCACCTGTGCCAGTTTTGTTCGCATAGTGTCGATATACTGACTCAGTTTGGGCGCCTGTGCGCATATCGTAATGTCAACGTTACCTACTTCGTAGCCTTTGCCGCGTATGAGTTGCATGGTGCGTTCGAGCAGCAGCTTACTATCGATACCGGCATATTCGTTGCCTGCTGTGTCGGGAAAATGATAGCCTATGTCGCGCATCGCGGCGGCACCAAGCAGAGCATCGCACAAGGCATGAATGGCTACGTCGGCATCGGAGTGACCTAACAGTCCCTGTTCGTAGGGTATACAAATTCCCCCCAACCATAACTCACGGTTGGGGGAGAATTGGTGAACATCGTATCCGAATCCTATTCGCATAGTATCATTTCTGTCGGGTGTCAAACACTAAACACTCAACTATCTCTTTACGAGATCTTTGATGCCTGCGAGGTCGAATCCGAGAGTGAAGCGTAGTGTCTGGTCGAGAGGGTTGGTAGCAGCAGTAGCTATGACGTATGCGACGTCGAGCGAGAAAATAGATAGATGGAAGCCGGCGCCTACGGTCACGTAGCGGCGGTTACCTTTCCATCTGTTTTCGTGCGAGTAACCCACGCGTCCGAAGAACTTGCGGTCGTATGAATACTCAAGTCCGATACCATATTGTATCTCTTGCAGCTCTTCTTTGAAGCCGCGCGGAGCGTCAGCAAACGAGTACCAGATACCTCTGATAGGTGTCAGGTCAGAGTATGTCTTGGCAGGCATAGCCCATGTGTTTTCGTCGTTGGCGTCGAAACCTTCAGTGTAGCGCGATTTGCGGGTCGGAACCAGCAGCTTATTGATGTCGGCACTGATCATCAGTCGGTTGTAGTTGTCGAAAGGCAGCTCGTAGCTTGCACCTAAACGTACGTTGGTAGGTATGAAGCTTTGCGACGACTCTTCGTACGAGATCTTACCACCAAGGTTCGAGATGTCAAGACCTAAGGCGAAGTAGCTGCGACCCAATGATATGTCGATGGGTTGTTTGTAGTACAGAGCAATGTCGGCTGCTGCTGTCATACCGGGTTTCATGATGCCGGCACTACCCATCGTCGACGAGTTGGCACCGTTGTTGAGGTCAGAGTACATAAAACGCAATGCTACCGACATCGACAACGTCTCGATAAGTTTGCGCGAGTAAGCTACGTCGATAGCCCATTCATTAGGCTTGGCTTCTTGCAGGAAAGTGCCATCGATATTGGTGAGTGCTACGTTACCAAGCGAGAAGTAAGTGAACGAAGCTGATACGCTCTGTATGTCGTCCCACTTGTAGTAACCGGCTATATAGGCGAGGTTGATGTCGTTGACCAGTTTGGTAAGCCAAGGGGTATAGTTGGCGGTGATACCACCATGACTCTCCATGAATGCATACTTGGCAGGGTTCCAGTGCTGTGAGTTAAGGTCTGGATTAGTTGCTGCACCTATATCACCAAGACCACCGGCATGGGCATCAGGAGCAATACTCAACGAGGGCATAGCTGTAATGATAGGGTTCATCGTTTCTTGTGCCATAACCAGCATTGTCGACATGGTTAGGGCAAGCATACTGAAAAAGACTTTTTTCATTTTTTTATTTGAATTTTGATGTTAATATTAAAGTTGAGTAGTTTTGCTCCATAGGCTGTAAGATTAGACCGCTTCGCTGTTAGATGTTAGACCGCTTCGCTGTTAGATGTTAGACCGCTTCGCTGTTAGAGGATTATTAGTTTTCCGGATTTATATACTGACGTCTGCGTCGGTGATTGCAGTTCGATACGGTATATATATGCTCCTTCTTTGATATTATATTCGCCAAGATTGAGGTCGATATTGGTCAGTCCGACAGCTTCTTGTGTGTGCGACACTACAAGTTGCCCGGCAAGATTGTAGATGTTTACCACTGCTGTCATTCTGGTGTCGGGCTGGTCGTGTTCTACCACAAAATGCAGTGTCTGGTCGGAAGTAGCCGGGTTGGGGTAGGTGAGTACACGGTGTACCGTCACTCCCAAGTCTTTAACCACTTCGAAGCGTAGAGTCTTGGTGGTGCTGTTGTTAAACAAGTCCCATACGCGGAACATCAGTTCGTGCTTGCCTTCTTCCAGTCCGCTAAGCGGATACGACACTTGTCCTGAGGTATAGTCGTTGGGTTTGGATACGAAATGTCCGTTGAGTACGTATGTCTGTTTCAGGTCGTTGTCGAGAACTAACAGCAAGTCGTGTCCGATACCGCTACCCGACGTGTTGATACCGCTGCGGTCGGTGATGTCGGCATAGAAATGCGGTGAGTCGGAGGTCTTGTCACCATCGGTGAAGTATGTGCTATTGAGGTATATGTTAAGTTCGGGTCCTTCATGGTCGGAGAAGTCGAGGTCGCTACTTCCACCTACTATTAAGTCGTGATAGTGTCCGATAGCTTCTTTCTTGTTGGTCGGATCGTAAGCATAGTATGCGATACGTCCGTTGCCGAAGTTGTACTTGATGTCGAGCGGAACCATGAAGTCGGCACTGAACTCGCCGTCTTTAACGTCGACTTCGCCGCTGAAGATGGTGTTAGGGTAATCGTTGAATTCTTTTATTATCTTGTCGGCTTCATTGGTATGGTCGTTGTCGAGGGTTTTGAGCGTCTGCATCTTGTCGTAGATGGTGATTTGCATCTTACCGTTGAAGTCGCTTACTTTCTGCCCGTTGTCATCTGAGATATAGCCTGTGAGTGTGTGTGTTGACAAGGCTGTCAGCGTCTCGAGCGTCGAGGTGGTGGTCACGTGGTAGTCGTTCGGATAGCTCAAGCGCACAGCAGGGTCACCTAATAATATAAAGGCGAGTTTGTTCTCTTCGCTGCCGGTTTTGTTTTTTGCTAAACGCACAGCGTCACCCAGTCGCACGTCGCCTTTCGAGAGCAGCAACGAGTCGCACAGATGACGATTGAAGACCTTGTTGTTGGAAGCATATACGGTGCGGCATGCTGACAACACCGCCAACGCTCCACCGTGGCGCTTGAGCACTGCATATTCACTGGCTGAGGTCTTCTTGGCATCGTAGTTGGCGAAACCACATGTGGCAAGCATCCAGAACCCGAGGTTGGCGTTGTTAAGGTTGCGTATCTCGCTGGCGGTAAGCATCGCCTCGCTGGCTATGTTGTTGTAGCCTCCGTGACCCGAATAGTCGAAGAATAGAACACCGTTTTGTAATAGGTTGTCGAACTTAGTCTTAGCTATCGGATAACTCTCGCCTGAGGCACTCACCTCTTGCTGATACGAGTCGATATATATCTTGTTGGTGATATAATCAGGAGCGCTGGTTCGCACGTTCTCAGCTGCGTAGTCTGCCACTTCGGTATGCAATCCTGAGTCGCCATCGTCAGCAAGAAAGACGAGTTGTGTCTTCCATTTACCGAATGTCCGGTTTTGCATGTATTCGATGGTTTTGTCGACCATGTCTTGTGCCTCGGCTGGGGTGTTGGCAGGCAGTCGTCCGACGCCGATGTCCATACGTGCCGTCAGATCAGAGATACCCTCTCTGTCGTCGAGGAATGCGAAATAGTCGTCGGTAGAGTATGCCTTCACCTCGCTTGTCGAGTTGTCTGCCTGATAGGTGAGCAGCGTGTGCGGTGCCGAGTTAGGGTTGATGCCGCGGTTGTCGTACGAGCCGTCGCCTAACAGCAACAGATAACGTGGAGCCTTACCCGAGGTCTTCGAACGGTCGTAGAGCATCTTCATCACCCAGCGATATGCTGTGGCATCGGGGGTTCCCGACGAGAACTCGTTGAACACCTGCTGGTCGGTCACCACCGCCCAACTGAAACCATCGATATCGGCATGAGCCTGAGCTAACTTCTCAGCTTGCGACACAAACATCGAAGGGCAGATAATGACATATTCGATGTCGCTCAGTGAGTGTAGGTTCTGATTAGCTATCTTGCCTACAACTGCGGGAGAGGGGAAGTTGTTGGAACTAACGTCGACAGCCACTATCTTAGCAGCGGTGTTGTTGGGCACTTCGAACGACATCACTCCGTTGTTGAGCTGAGTGGGCAGACTATGTATGTTGGTCAGGTCGCTCACGTTCCATATCTGCACGTTGGCGCTGGCATTGCTCAGGTTGTAGATGCTGGGGGTGCTGCTGCCATAATGTTCGATGTTCGACAGCATCAGACTATTGCCGCTCATCGTCATCGAACACTGAGCATTGACTTCTAAGAAGTTGAGGTATCCTGCGTCGTTGCCTCCCGAGGCATTATAGCGGATACGTACCCTCTGCGTTTCTGAGTCGGCAGGCTGCATGTTGAATGTCCCTCGGGCGGTCACAGCTTTCTCGTATTTGTCAGACGAGCGGGCTGCCACGTATGTGGTATTGGTTGACGAGCCGACTGTGCAAGTAAAGCTGGTACGTGAAGCAGCCGAAGAAGCTACGTCAAGTCGGAAACTCATGCGCTGCGAGGTAATCAGATTAGGGAAGTGGAAGTCGATGTCTACGTATGGCTCAGAGGCTTTGAGCAGAGAGTAGAACTCTTTGCCGCCGCCCTCGCCGCTACCTATGGCGTCGATGATGTTAACCGAGTCTTTCTCGTAAACGTCGTACGCGGTAAAGGTGTTGACGCTGAAAGCACCGCTGCTGAACGAAGTGGCTTGCTTCGACTCAAGCAGCTTCTGCTCGCCTGCCTTGTCGGTCAGAAAATAATATCCGAGAGTAGAGTAGTGGTTGTTGGTATGTACGAATAACTCACCGTCGAACGACCACGACACCGGTCCTTGTGCATAGAAGAGTATGTAGTCCGACTTGCCAAAGTCGCCGTTGGCACTTGTGTGTTTGTATATCGGTACCTCGGGCAGGTCGTCGATTTTAGCCTGACGAAAATCCTTAGCAAGCAAGGCTCCGCCATAACCGAAGATACGCACCTTACTCGGGTCGAGACCCATGTCTTTGAGCTCACTATAGCTGAGGCGATATACACCTGAGGCAGGAACGCTGACCTTGACGAAGTTACCTTCGGCAAGCACCGAAGTGGACGTGTAACTATGAGCCCACACTTGCATTAGCAAGAGTGACGATATGATGACTGTGATTACTCGTTTCATAATTCTCTACAATAATATGTTCGTCTGCCTATTCTCTGTTATCTGATGTTGCACTGCAGTGCTATCTGTTGGTTCATAGTGGCTTCAAGCCGCATGCCGATACTAAGTTCTATGGGTTTGGTGTCGAAGTCGACACATACCATGTCGCCCATCCTGATGGTCAGGTCTCGACTGACTTGTGCTATTGCGCTGCCGATGCTGCAAACTAACTTGTCGCTACCGAGCTTAGTGTCAGCGAATTGAGCTACTAACGTGTCAATATCGCACTCTGCAAACGCCCCTACTACAGCCGAACTGTCGAAAGCAAAAGCTGTGAGTGTCGAGTGGCAGGCGCTTAGCTCTTGGTCTGTACAACGTATGTTGTATCCCAAGGCTACGGCATCGTAGTATCGCGAAGCAAAACGCTCTTCTATACACTTACCCAAACGGCTGACTCTGAGTACTAAACATGGTATGGCAATCAGGTCTGCCCAAAAGTCGGGAATGAAGAATGGCTTCGAGTTGACAAGCAACGACGAATCGGGCTTCAGATACGTGATATTGCCGAGGTCGGAGAGTCGGGTGATGCCTAAAATCTTCATTTTGCTCCAAAAATTAGCGTGCAAAGTTAGAAAAAATATTCTATACCCGCAACTATTAAGAAAAAAATGACCTAAAATTATTAAATAATAGACCTTGCAGCTGCGTATTTCTTACGAGAAATATAAGGTAATGTGTTTTTTTTGTACCTTTGCCCACAATCTAAATTCTCACAGCGCAGCGGGTACGTCGGTTTGCAACCGGCGGACAGACATGAGGTCTAACCTCTAACAGCAAAGCAGTCTAACCTCTAACAGCAAAGCAGTCTAACCTCTAACAGGCGCAGCCGGTCTAACCTCTAACAGGCGCAGCCGGTCTAACCTCTAACAGGCGCAGCCGGTCTAACCTCTAACTTCTATACATGTTATCTCATCCAAATGCCAAAATCAACATAGGTCTGAGTATCGTCTCTCGTCGTGCTGACGGATACCATAACCTCGAAACGGTGTTCGTGCCGTTGCCTTTCCTCGTCGATGACCTTCTTATAGAACGAGCCGAAGAGTTCAGCTTCTCTTGTAACGTAGACCTCGGTTGCACTGACGACAGCAACCTTGTAGTGCGTGTCTATAGAGCCATGCAGTCGATGTTTCATCTGCCCGAGGTCTCTATCCGCTTGACTAAGAACATACCATTCGGAGCGGGCTTGGGCGGAGGAAGTGCCGATGCCGCCTTTGCGGCTCTTGCCTTAAATGAGATGTTTATGCTCGGGCTCAGCAACGAGAGTCTGCAAGCTATTGTAGCTCCTCTTGGTGCCGACTGCTCTTTCTTTATCGCAAACAGTCCATGTCTGGCAACCGGCATAGGCGACAACCTTACCCCCATACCTCTCAGCATAGATGCCTATGCCGTGGTCGTTAAACCCAACGCGGGAGTGTCAACAGCACAGGCATATTCCAAAGTCACACCTAAGGCTCCTACATTCGACCTACGGACGCTCCCGTCGGTGCCTATCGAACAATGGAAGGACTGTGTCGTCAACGACTTCGAGGATTCGGTATTCAGCATCTTGCCCGAGATAGGACATATAAAAACGCAACTCTATCGCCTCGGTGCCCGCTACGCCTCAATGTCGGGTAGCGGCTCGGCGGTGTTCGCGCTGTTTGACAAAGATCGCCAACCCGACAGACGAACACTTGCAAACACCTTCCCCGGACTCTTTATCGCTGAGGGCAGACTGAAATTCTAAGTGAGCATGAGTTTTAATTGAATAACTAAAGTTTCCCACTTCGGTTGATCCATTGTCAAAAAATATCATTACTCGTTCTTGACAGGAAGA
>CAMHKW010000045.1 GCA_946185835.1 uncultured Bacteroidales bacterium | reverse complement strand
TTCTTCCTTCAGACGATAGTAAGGAGAATTATAATGACAACTCCACGCTTCATCAAATTCTTGCTAAAAACTATTTCGTTGACATGTGCATAAAGAAAAGAATGCACGATGCAAAGTCATATGAAGAAGTTTCGTATGATGTTAATTTTAACAATGCGACAAACGTATATGAAGTAAAAGTAACATTCCGTGGAAAAAATGCTTTCGGCGCCTACGTTCTATCAACATACCATGGAAATGTAAAATTTACAGACGATGAACATGTCCAATGCATTATAACATCTACCGAATAAAATAGTTTGAAATTATTTATAAGAGTCACACAATAACAGGCAAGTTAAACAACCTTAATAAAATCACTGTTCCATTGCATCTGCAACGATAGCAGCAAGCTAAATAACAACAAGGATAAAGAGGGCGTGTCTGCTTTTTGACACACCCTCTTTCATTGTTTAAGCACTGTATTGTGTTACTTAGCGTAGATGAGCCATTCCCAAGGTTTGAGTGTGATGTGGTCTTCTTCGCCGATGGTAAGTGGCATGTTACAGTGCTGGCAGGTATAGACACCGGCGTTTTCGCCCATGTAGATGGTGGCGTCTTGTGTCTGTGCCGAGAAGTTGAACACTCCGACCACGGTGTTGGTGTTGCCATCGCCGAGCTCCACGCTACGCATGGCGGCAAAGATATTACTGTTGTCGGTTTCGATACGTGTCATGGCACCTCCGAGTTCGGGGCTCCATAGTGCGGGGTTGGCTTTGCGCATAGCGTTCAGGGCAGTGTACAATGCAAACTGCTCGGTGTGGTTGCGTTCGATGCAATCCTTCTCGAAGAACTGCAGACGGTGGTTGTTGCTGTATTCTTGTCCGCAGTAGATAAGGGGCATGCCGGGTATGAAATAGGTGAAAGCCGCCATGGCGTCGACAGCATCGCCCATGCGTTCGAATTCGGTGCCGTGCCATGAGTTCTCGTCATGGTTGGAGGTGAAGTTCATGCGAATAGCTTTGGCGCAGAATGTGGTGTCGGCTTTCGCAAAATAACTCCACAAGTCTTCCACGTTTTTCTTGCCTTGTGCCACCTGGTTCATCAGGTTGTGCAGTTCCCATCCGTAGTACATGTCGAAGGCATTGACATTGAGTTCCGGTTTCTCGGCTTCAGCGAGAGTGAACATACTCGGGAAGTCTTTTCTGAGGTTGGCAAAGGCATCTTCCCAGAAGTCGGTCGGCACCTCTCCGGCAACGTCGCAGCGGAAGCCGTCGATACCTATCTGTTCCATCCACCAGCGCATTGAGCGTTTCATCTCGGCGCGCATGTCTTGATTTTCGTAGTTGAGTTTGGAGATGTCGGTCCAGTCGTATTGTACCATCAGGTTACCTAACGAGTCGCGATAGTGCCACCCTTCGTTCTCTGTCCATTTCGAGTCGGGTGCGGTGTGGTTGGCTACCCAGTCGAGAATGACGAACATGTCGAGATCGTGAGCGGTGCGAACGAAGCTCTCGAAGTCTTCGCGGGTGCCGAATTCGGGGTTGAAGTCGCAATAGTCGACTATAGAGTAGTAGCTGCCTAAGGTACCTTTTCGGGTGAGTTTGCCGATAGGCTGTATGGGCATCACCCAGATGATGTCTACTCCTAAGTCTTTGAGGGTGGGCAGCTCGGCTTCGGCGGCGGCAAAGGTGCCTTCGGGTGTGAACTGCCGCGTGTTGAGTTCGTAGATGGTAGTGCTATATGCCCAGTCGGGATGGGCGGTGGTGCTAACAGCTGCTTTCTTGTCGGTACCGCAACTTGACAGCAGTACGACGGCAATAAGCATTGCTAAAATCTTCTTCATATTAGTTTAGAAATAGTTTGTTTGTATTATTCGATTATGTCGATTCGCGGTCGGTAATGGCAAATCGGACGTACAATAAAGCTATTGAGTGTTGTCTTTATTGTTTTTCGATGACGTATGACATAGGTTGTACAGCTATGGTCTTGCCGTTATAATCGAACGACTCTTCTGTTTCGCCTTTGTTGATGGCTACTACTATTTTCTTCTGTAGGTAACTGCGTTCGAATGCGAGTACGTTGTCGGTAGCAGTGATGAGTCGGTAGTCGCCCCATAGCAGTGGCATGCTGTTTCTGCGCAAGCTGATGAGTTCGCGAACGCTGTTGCGGAAGTCCTGTTCGTATTTGTTGTGGTTCTCGAAGCGCATGAGGTGACGGTTGTCGGGGTCGTTACCTCCCACTTCGGCATATTCGTCGCCTTGGTAGATACATGGTACACCGGGCACTGTCATGTTAAGAACTTCGAGCAGCAGTGCTTTCTTATAGCCTTTGTCGGGGTCTCCGATGCCGATGTTGCGTGTCCAGCCTGCCTCTTTGCCGTTCTCTTCGAACGTGATGGCACCGCCGGCAAGCGAGGCTATACGTACTTGGTCGTGGTTACCCGAGATGTTACCCATGGTGTGGTGAGCGCCGTATGCCTTCTGACTCTCTTCGATGACGCGTGCCACGTCTTTCATGTTGCCTGTCGGGTCGATGAGCGCGTGTATGGCGGTGAAGTAGAGGTTGAAGTCGAACTGAGCGTCGAGCATACCTGTTTTGACGTATGACCCTATCAGCTCCGGACTACCATAGGTCTCACCTATCATCCACAGTTTCTTGTCGGGGAACGCGGTTTTGATTTTGCGTGTCAGGGTGCGCCAGTATACCTCAGGTATATGTTTGCAGGCGTCGTGGCGGAAGCCGTCGAACTCGAAGTTCTTAATCCAGAAGATAGCCGAGTCGGTCATAGGCTCGTATATCTCTTCGCGCTCGAGGTCGAGGGTGGGGATATGGCGGTCGAACCACGTGGTCAGACGTTGTTCGTCCCATAGCTCGAAGTTGCGTCTGCCGTCAGGCAGGATGCTGTCGGTCTCCCAGTCGGGATGGGCAAGCAGGGTGGGTGAGTCCTTGTGCAGGTGATTGGCTACATAGTCGAGGATGACGTTCATGTTATGCTTGTGAGCCACGTCGAGTAGTTCGCGTAGCTCGGCATCGGTACCGAAACGTTTGTCGACAGCGGTCGACAAGATAGGCCAATAGCCGTGGAAGGCGGAGAACTTGGTGTAGCTCTTTGTCTTGTCGTATTTATTGTCGAAGGTGCCATCGTCGTTGTCGCGGAAGATATAGAGTCCCCACGCGTCATACGGGTTTTGTGTGATAGGCGATATCCAGAGGGTGCTCACTCCCAACTCGTTGAAGAAGCCTTCTTCTATCTTCTTGGTGATACCTTTCAGGTCGCCGCCTTGGTAGTCGACGATGTCGAGCACCTCAGGTGAGTTGATTTTCCAGTCGTTGTCGGTGTTGCCGTTGTTGAAACGGTCGATCATGATCGAATAGAGTATTTGCGCTTGCGGGTCATGACGTGTGAGTTGACCGGCTGAGAGTACGGGGTGCATGTTCTCCAACGGAAGCATGATGTCGTTGTAAAGGTGTTGGTCATCAGCGATATATGCTCTTAAGAACGAGCGTGCACCGATGCGGTCGCTGTATTCGATGTCGACGTTGTACAGTCCGTCAGCGTCGGGTGTGATGGCTCCGTTGTAAAGCAGCTCGTTTTGCCAGAAGACTTGTATCTGTGGGTTAACGGGTTCTGTGGCGAAGCGTAGCGAGAGAGTCTTACCGTCGAAGCTTACTGCCTCTACCGACTGGCTGTATGTCAGCTGGTATGGCAACACGGGTACAGTAAGACATTTGCCGCCGCTGTAGATGTAGAAGTCGTGTATGATGTTGAGTGGCAGTTCGTTCTCGGTGCATACTGAGAAGATATCTACTGTCACGTTTTCTTGAACGGGTACATACAACACCTTGTCGAAATACACTGAGTCGATAGTCGACATATCGACAGTGGGCATGTAGTCGGTCCACCATAGCTGAAGAGGTTCAACGCTGCCCATCACCGGTTTGATGGGTTCTCCTAATAGTGCTTCTTCGAATGGGGTGAGTTGTTGTCGCCCACAGCTCATCAGGCATAGTGCCACACACGCAATGAGTAATAGTTTTTTCATGACTGTAAGTATTTTAAGGTTTATATTTGCTATTGCGAAAGTTGCCATACGACACAAGGTCGCATGGCAACTTCAGTGCATCATACTATCTTAGCCGGTATGAGTTTGCCTCGGATGTTGATGTATATGATGTTATCTTTCTTGGCATGTTCGGTCTTGACGTATCCCATGCCGATGCCAACCTTCGTTGTTGGCAGCATGATGCCCGATGTCACGTTGCCGATTTTGTTTGCTTGGGCGTCACAGATGTCGTATCCGTGGCGTGGTATGGCACGTTCTTGGCACTCGAAGTGCACCAGTCGGCGCTTCACTCCTTCAGCTTTCTGCCGCTCGAGTCGTTCGCGGTCGATGAAGTTCTTGCCATCGACGAACTTGGTTATCCATCCTAATCCGGCTTCTAAAGGCGAGGTGGTGTCGTCGATGTCGTGACCATAGAGGCAGTACCATTTCTCTAACCTAAGCGAGTCACGCGCGCCTAATCCGATAGGCTGCAGTCCGTAGTCTTTGCCTACTTCGAACAGAGCGTCCCATATCTGTTTGCCGTGTTCGGGTGCGAAGTAAAGCTCGAAGCCGCCGGCACCGGTGTATCCGGTGTTAGAGATGATGACGGGTCTCACGCCTGCGAAGCTCCACTCGCGGAAGCTGTAGTATGGTATCGACTGCAGGTCGAGGTCGGTGAGCTTCTGTAGCATCTCTGTAGCTTTCGGACCTTGCACGGCAAGTTGCGCCATACGTGCCGACGCGTTCTCTAACGACACTCCGAACGTGTTGTGCGCATTCACCCATTCCCAGTCCTTGTCGATATTGCCGGCATTGACCACAAGCAAGTACTTAGTGGTAGAGTACATGTATATAATAAGGTCATCTACTATGCCACCGTTGCCGTTTGGGAAACAGGTGTATTGTGCTTTGCCTGCTTCTAATCGGCTCACGTCGTTGCTGGTGAGGTACTGTAGGAAGTCGATGGCGCGTTCGCCTTTAACCCAGAACTCTCCCATGTGGCTTACGTCGAACACTCCTACGCCTTGGCGGACGCACATGTGCTCGTTGTTGATGCCGTTGTATTCGATGGGCATGTTATAGCCTGCGAACTCAGCCATGCGAGCGCCAAGGGCTATGTGAATGTCGGTAAATGGTGTGGTTTTTAACATGATACGTAGTGTTTGGCGGAGACGGTTTAGCAGTCCGACTCCTTGAGGTTAGTGCTTATGTTGATTATCACTTCCATAGCTTTCTCCATGCTGTTGATAGGCAGGTATTCGAAGCGTGAGTGGAAGTTCTCTCCTCCGGCGAAGATATTGGGGCATGGCAGTCCTTCGAACGAGAGTCGTGCGCCGTCGGTTCCGCCGCGTATGGGTTTCACCTTAGGTTCGATGCCGGCTTTGGCGATGGCTTCTTTTGCCATGTCGACCACATACATCACGGGTTCTACTTTCTCACGCATGTTGTAGTATTGGTCGCGTAGCTCTATCTGTGCGGTGCCTTCGCCGAATTCGCGGTTCACTTTGTTGACCAGGTGTTGCATCTCGCGCTTGCGGTATTCGAACTGTGTGCGGTCGTGGTCGCGGATGATATAACTGAGGGTTGTCTTCTCCACGGTGCCTTGCATGCCCACGAGGTGGTAGAAGCCTTCGTATTCCTTGGTGTGCTCCGGCGTCTGATAGCGTGGCAGCATCACCGCAAGTTGGAAGGCGATACGCATCGAGTTGAGCATCTTATGGTAAGCGCTACCCGGGTGCACGTTGACGCCGTTGATGGTTATCTTGCACGAGGCGGCATTGAAGTTCTCGTATTCCAGCTCGCCTATGGCGCCGCCGTCCATGGTGTACGCCCATTGCGCTGCGAACTTGCTGACGTCGAAATGGTCTGCCCCCTGACCTATCTCTTCGTCGGGGGTGAAGCCGATGCGTATCTTACCATGCTTAAGCTCGGGGTGCGCTATCAGATACTCCATGGCGGTGACTATCTCAGCGATGCCGGCTTTGTCGTCGGCGCCGAGCAGGGTGGTGCCATCGGTCACGATGATGTCTTGACCTTTGTAGTTGAGTATCTCGGGGTACTTGCTCGTCTCGAGGTAGATGTTGAGCTGTTGGTTGAGCAGTATGTCGTTACCGTCGTAGGAGCGTACGATACGCGGGTGCACGTTCTTGCCGCTTGCGTCGGGCGAGGTGTCCATGTGGGCGATAAAGCCGATGGTGGGCAGCTTGGCGTCGGTGTTAGCGGGCAGCGTTGCCATGATATATCCGTTGTCGTCAAGCTCCACCTCCGACAAGCCAAGCCCGATGAGCTCGTCGCGCAAGTAGCGGGCGAACTCCATCTGCCCCGGAGTACTCGGAGTCATCGACGTGTTTTCGTCGGAAGTGGTGCAGAACGAAACGTATTTGAGAAATCGATCGGTGATATTCATCTTAACAGAGATAGACGGTGTTGTTATTTGCCTCCGAACAAGCTCAGTATCGAAGAGATACCGGTTGCAGCCGAAGAGATAGAGCTGGCTACGCTTGAGGCTTGTGTAGCTACTGTCGAGGCGGTGTTGGCGGCGTTGCTTACAGCGGTAGTGGCGGTAGCGGTGGCATTCTGTACTTTTTGCGAGTTCTGTGCTTGTGCGATAGCGTCAGCTAAGCTGTTTGTAGCTTTGGTGGTTGCCGTCTGAGTAGCTTGTGAAAGGGCTGAGGTCAGGGCTGTCGACAAGGTCTCGGTGCCGGTACCCGACATCACTGAAGCAAGCTGATTGGTAACGTTATACGAGTTGTTTTCAGTTACGTTGAGTGAACCTACTACCAAGCCTTTGGCAAACGAGGTGAGGTACGACTTGTCGGATTTGTTGGTCTTGAGCTGCTGGCACGAGTTGACTAACTGAGCCATGTAGATAAGGTTTTGCAGGTTCGTCATGTCGAGCTTACCGGTAGCCTTGTACGAGTTGTAGAGCTGGTCAAGGGCGAGACCGGCTGTCTGTCCGGAGCTAACAGCGTTGGTCGCTGCAACCGGCGAAGTGGTTGTGGCTGTGGTGTTTGTCGACTGAGTACCCGTAAGCATGCTGCACGAGCACATTACTACTGCTGCCATGGCAGCTGCTAAAATGTTTCTTGTTTTCATTGTTTTATGTTGATTGTTATTTTGTTGTCGTTCAGTCTATCATGACAACAAGTCACGATTTACGCCACAAAGTTAATACTTTTTTGTTATATGTCAAAAAAAAATAGTAACTTTGCAATCAAATTATTCTTCTTTAGTTTACTATTTCAATAGCCGTTGGCTAAATACTTAATATCATGCAATATCTTACCACTCAGCAAATCGATGCTCGCGCCGAGGCTGCGATGCAGTATTTCGACCATGGTTTTAACTGTTCGCAGGCAGTGGTGGCTGCTTGTGCCGACCTATATGGTCTTGACGTCGAGCTTGCCTTGCGTATCTCCGCTTCTTTCGGTGGCGGCATAGGTCGCATGCGTCTCACCTGCGGTGCCGCCTGCGGCATGTTTGTGCTTGCCGGACTCGAGAAAGGGAATACCGTCCCCGACCGGCCGCGTGCCAAACTGCCTAACTACGAACTTGTTCGAACACTTGCCGATGCCTACCGACAACAGCATGGCAGCATAGTGTGTGCCGAGTTACTCGGACTCGCTGACGGCAAACCACGACAGAAGATGCCATGCCGGCAGATGATAGGTGAGGCGGTCAGGTTGTACCTAAACACTGTAAATACCGATGCTTCGCAGAAATGATTAGGGCAGCCGTAGGGTGGTGCTTTGAAGTTTAGAAAAAAAATGTTAACTTTGCAGCCGACTTTCGGAACGCGGTAGCAGCCGTTTTTTTTAATCAGCAATTTGAAATCAGCAATCAGAAATAAAAAATAAGAAATCCTAAAATGTATCAGTTAGCAATCATAGGTGGCGGACCTGCGGGCTATACAGCTGCGCAGATGGCATCAGAAGCAGGTCTGAAGACTATCATCTTCGAACAAACGGCTGTAGGCGGAACATGTCTAAATATAGGGTGTATCCCTACTAAGACACTGCTTTATAGTGCGAAACAATACTATCAGATGCAGCATGCTGCCAAGTACGGACTCAGTGCCGACAACTTGTCGTTCGACTATCAGAAGATGCAGCTGCGTAAACAGAAGGTAGTTCGTAAGTTACAGGCGGGTATACGTCAGAAGTTGAAAAACGAGAACTGCACTTTTGTGGCTGAGGCAGCCACAGTGCTTAGTCATGACGAGCAGAAGATAGAACTCGAGGCAGGCGGTCAGACCTACCAAGCCGAGCGCTTGTTGGTGGCTACCGGCTCAACGAATTTCGTGCCTCCGATACCGGGCATTCAAGATAACCCATATATATGGAGCAGCACCGACGCCCTCAATGCCGAAGCGTTGCCTGCCTCTATCGTCATCGTAGGTGGAGGTGTGATAGGTTTGGAATTTGCTACTCTGTACTCCGAACTCGGAGTACAAGTCACTATCATCGAGGCGCTGCCAACCATTCTGCCACAACTCGACGGCGACTGCGTCAGATGTTTAGTCGACCAATATGCCAAACGTGGAATAAGATTCATGACTTCGACCAAAGTGTCACGTTTCGAGGGGAATACCGTATATTTCGATAATGGCGAAGGCGAGCAGTCGCTCGTAGCCGACCGCATATTGGTGTGTGTGGGTAGGCGCGCCAACTTGCAAGGTCTTGACAATCTGAAAGTGGAGATGAGTCGCGGCGGAATAGTAGTGAACGAGATGATGCAGACCTCATGTAAGAATATCTTTGCTGCCGGTGATGTCACGGGTAAGGTGATGCTCGCCCATGTTGCCTCACGGCAAGCAGAGGTGGCGGTGTCGTATATGCTCAAACGGATACCCGTGCAGCGTATAGCCTACAATGCTATACCTTCGGTGGTGTATACCAACCCCGAGATAGCATCGGTAGGACTGACCGAACGCGACCTGCAAGGACCTGACTGCGTGCTACCTATCGAATACGAGAGTCGGGTGCTGCCAATGACGTTTTCAGGACGTTATGTGGCAGAGAACGAGACTCAGACGGGACTGTGTAAGGTCATCGTAGACAAGAAAAACAAGACCGTTCTCGGGGTACATGCCGTGGGCTATCCTGCCTCGGAGTTTATTGCCGCAGCTGCCTTTGCCGTCAGAATGGGATATACGGTGCCGGAATTACAGCAAGTGGTATTTCCGCATCCCACAGTAAGCGAGATACTACGTGAAACAGCTATCTCTAAACTCTAAACACTCAACGCTAAACACAAATCATGTCAACTCGTGTACTAATGGCAATGTCGGGTGGTGTCGACTCCTCTGTGGCGGCGATGCTCTTGTTGGAGCAAGGCTACGAGCTTGTCGGCGTCACTTTCCGTACGTTCGACTCTATCAAGGAGTCGTGTCTGGCGCGCGAGAAAGGGTGCTGCTCGGTGGAAAGTATCATGGGCGCTAAGCATTTGGCACAAAAGCTTGGGTTCGAACATCATATACTCGACTATAGGCAGATCTTCGCTGACACCGTAATACGTAATTTCGTCGACGAGTATGCTCATGGTCGCACTCCCAACCCTTGTGTGCTGTGCAACTCGCATATCAAATGGGGTGAGTTGCTGCGTGCCGCCGACATGTATGGTTGCGACTTCATCGCCACCGGTCACTATGCTCGTATCGAGCTTCTCGGCGGTCATTGCTATCTGCATACAGCTGTCGATACCCACAAAGATCAGACCTATTTCCTTTGGATGCTCACCGACGAAAACCTAAGTCGTACGATATTTCCTCTTGGCGGACTCGAGAAGTCGCAAGTAAGGCAACTCGCTGCCGAACACGGCTTTGAGCAACTGAGTCGCAAGACCGACTCGCAAGAGATATGCTTCATCCCCGACAACGACTACCGCACTTTCCTCTCTGAGCAGATAGCCGATAAGTCGTTCATCGGACTGTCGCAGGGCTGTTTTGTCGACAAGCGGGGGCAGACGATTGGTCAACACCAAGGCTTTGCCAATTATACTATCGGACAGCGCAAGGGTCTTGGCATTGCGCTTGGCAAACCGGCGTATGTGACAAGCATCGATGCGCAAACCAACACCGTGGTCTTAGGCGACCACGACGACCTCTATACCACTGTCGTGCGTGCAGGGCAGCTGAGACTGCGTGACCCGCAGTGGCTACGACAAAGTCCTGACGTAGAGGTCAGAATACGATATAGAAGCGCACCTGCTAAAGCCGTGATTCGTCACTTCGACATCGATAGCCATACCATCGAGGTGGAAACGCAGCAACCCGTTTGGGGCGTCACACCCGGGCAGTCGCTCGTCATCTATAAAGATGACAAAGTGATGGGCGGAGGTATAATAATGAAGTGAAACTTGTATAACTAAATATATTAACTCTAAATCGTAATTATCATGAATGCTACTCCTACTCCCCATATCGGGGCTAAGTTCGGCGACATAGCCGAAACCGTTATTATGGCGGGCGACCCGCTACGTGCTAAGTTCATGGCTGAGAAATTTCTCGACAACCCCGTGCAGTTCAATAACGTACGTGGCATGCTCGGCTTTACCGGCACATACAAAGGCAAACGTGTTTCTGTAATGGGACACGGCATGGGTATACCTTCGATAGGTATCTATTCGTACGAGTTGTTTAACTTCTACGGTGTAAAGACCATCATACGTGTCGGTTCGGCTGGTTCTATCAACCGCGACCTCAACGTGGGCGACCTCGTCTTGGTGATGGGTGCTTGCACCAACTCTAACTACGACGCCAACTTCGACCTGCCGGGTAAGTTCGCTCCTATCGCCGACTTCGACCTGCTGCGTGGTGCTGCCGACGCCTGCGACCGCTTTGGGTATAAGTACAAGGCAGGCAACGTGTTCTCGTCCGACGTGTTCTATAGCGAAAACCCGCGCAACGAGCAGTGGATGAAGATGGGCGTGCTGGCTGTCGAGATGGAAGCGCCTGCACTCTATATGAACGCTGCACGCTCGGGCAACCGCGCATTGGTCATCTGCACTATCTCCGACCACATACTCACCGGCGAGGTGACGACAGCTGAGGAAAGGCAGACCTCTTTCACTCACATGATGGACGTGGCTTTCTCGCTTGTATGAAACGCTATATGATAGTATGTCTGATGTCCGTAGCCGTCGTTCTGACGGCTACGGCTTCCGACATGGCTGAGCGGCTCAGTCAGCTGCCGGGGGTGGTGAGCGTTAGCCAGATAGCGGGTGGACAGTTCCTTGAGAAATATGTGCTGCAGTTCCGCCAACTTCGGGACCCTGTGGGTCATCCTGCTGACACGGCTACCTTCCTGCAACGTGTCATCGTAGGGCATGTCAGCACCGACAGCATGGTGGTGCTGCATACCCATGGCTATAACGCTGCCGACCATACCAAGCGCATCACGGTGCGCGACGAGCTTGCCGAGATATTCGGGTGCAATAACATCTTCGTCGAACACCGCTATTTCGGCACTTCGTGCCCTGCCGACACCAACTGGAACGAGGTGACGACAGCCAACGCTGCGTACGATATGCACCAAATAGTCAGCGCCCTGAAGACGATATACGCCGGACCGTGGATATCTAACGGGGGCAGCAAAGACGGCATCACGGCTACACTGTATAGCATGTACTATCCTCACGATGTCGACGTGGCTGTCCCTTATGTGGCACCCTTCTGCCTCACACAAGCCGACCGACGTATCATCCCCTTCTTGCAGACGGTGGGAACGCAGCAGAAACGCGACCGTATCCGCAACTGGCAACTCGAGACACTGCGACGCCGTGAGACGCTGCAACCACGAGTGCAACACTATGCCGACTCGCTGAAGATGACGTTCATAGTGCCTTTCGACATGATATACGACTACTGCGTGCTCGATTACGACTTCGGTATATGGATGCGCGGCATCAGCGAAGACAGCATACCCTTAACCGATGCCGACGACGACGCTTTCTATCGGCATTTCCTTGCATACGCCAATCCCGACATGTTCGACCGCACTCACATGAACCACCAGACGTATTACGTGCAGTCGGCAAAAGAGTTGGGTAACTACGCCTACGACCTCACGGACTTCTCGTACCTGCTTTCGTCGGCTACGCTGCATACCAAAAACTACCTGCCTCCGCTTTACCTGCCGGAAGGCGACTGGGACTTCTCGTATACCGATACCACACGAACCCGCGTGATGGACTTCCTTCGCACTACCGACTGCAAGCTGCTCTTTATCTATGGCGAGACCGACACATGGACCGCCTTCGCCATCGACGACCCCGACTCGCCGACAATCAATAATCCCGAGAACATAAAGAAATACGTGCTGCCGGGCGGATGTCATTATTCCAAAATCCGACAGTTCGATCAGCAAACACAAGAGCAGATATTGTCGACCATCCGCTCGTGGGTGGGCAAATAGCCCGAAGGGCAGAAATAGATAATATATTGCATTATGAAAAAATCGACCATCATCATTCTCTCTGCGCTGCTTGTTATCTTGCTTTCTATCATAGCCTTGGCTGCTGAGCAGTACTATCGTTTGGCTGTCTGCAATGTCGAAAGCCGCGATGGCGAGTCGCACCTGATTTTTGTATATCCCGGCACTACTGCCGACTCGCTCTTTGAGCTGATAGAACAGCAGTATGTCGTACATTCCCCCGCTAACTGGCGCTTACACAGCCGCTTGCTTAAGTGGAACACTATCAAGACGGGGGCGTATACCATCAATGCCAAAGAGGGCGACCTCGATGTCATCCGGCGGTTGCGCAACGGCGAGCAGACACCTGTCGACGTCTCTTTTAAGAACGTGCGCACCGTAGGCTCTTTGGCAACGGCGATAGCTGGGCAGCTCATGCTCGACTCGGCTGACATAGCCTACAGACTAAAAGACAGCAGTTATATGGCGCAGTTCGGACTCGACACCCTGAATGCCATTGCGCTATTCATGCCCAACACCTACGAGATGTTTTGGAACGTGAGTGCCGACAAGCTCTTTTCGAAGATGGCAGCTACCTATAATAACTTCTGGAACAGCACGCGGCGCAACAAAGCTCGGCAGATAGGTCTCACACCTGCCGAGGTCACCACGCTTGCCTCTATCGTCGAGGGTGAGACATTTCGCGACAACGAGAAACCCATCGTAGCCGGGCTGTACCTCAACCGTCTGCGTCGAGGCATGAAGCTGCAAGCTGACCCTACCGTCATCTTCGCACATCAGGATTTTACCATCCGGCGGCTGATGCGCTATCATCTCGATATCGACTCGCCATATAACACCTATAGGTATGCCGGTCTGCCTCCCGGACCGATACGTACACCATATCCCGCCTCTATCGACGCTGTGCTTAACTATCAGCATCACAACTATATCTACATGTGTGCCAATGCCGACTTCTCGTATACTCATAAGTTCGCGACCTCATACTCCGAACATCTGAAAAACGCACGCGACTATCAGCGTGCCCTCAATGCCAAAGGTATCAAGTAACACTACGCTCTCTGCCCCTCTACTATTATGGCTACTCTGAAAAACAACACACTATTCTTGACTCTGACGGCGCTGTTTGCCATGGCGCTTGCGGCGTTGCTGCTGACTATCAGCAAAGGTGAGTTGCACATGGCGCTCAATGCCTATCACGCTCCCGCACTCGATATGTTCTTTCGTCTCTATACGCTGATAGCCGACTATGGAGTGTATGTGCTGGTGCTTTTGCTGCTTTTCTACAAGGCGGGGTGGGCTGCCTTGCTCGCTGTGGCTAACATAGTGGCAGGGCTGGTGGTGCAGATAGTCAAACATATAGTCAATGCACCGCGTCCGTCAGTTTGGTTTGCCGAGCACCTGCCTGAGCAGTCGCTGCCGGTGGTCGACGGCGTGAGTATGCATAGTTTCTTCTCCTTCCCCTCCGGACATACTACCACCTTCTTTGCTATTGCGTTGGTGATGAGTTATCTGCTCACGTCCGGCATACAAAACAAGCGAACAAGTGCGGCAGTGCAGGCACTGCTTTTCTTGTTCGCAGCTATTGGTGGCTATAGCCGAGTGTATCTGAGTCAGCATTTCGCAGCCGACGTACTCGGCGGATGCCTCATCGGCACCATCATCACCTTGTTGCTATGTATGTTGACCGACCACTACGCCATCAATACGGCTGCATGGTGGTCCTGGTGTATCGGCGGCTCCAAACGTAGAACATCGTAGTGAAGGCTATCGAGACGGCTGCCGCTACCGTATATCCTATCCAGCGGTACTCCGCCGGCAGATTCACTCCCTCGGGGGCTATCAAGATATAACTTACACTCACCATCGTCATGAAGATAGCAGGAATCATTGCTATCAGATATCCGTATGCGTATTTGGCACCTACCTGTCCCTTCACCTCTTGGCGGTAGAGGAAGACGGCACCTGTCCATAACGTAATCATAGCCAAGGTCTGGTTGGTCCACGAGAAGTAACGCCATACGATATCGAAGTTGATAAACGAGAAGCCGAAGACGGCTGCAAACAGCGGAAGCGAGATATAGAGGCGTTTGATGATTTTGCGTTGGTCGAGGTGGAGGAAGTCTGCCACTATCAGTCGGGCACTTCTCAGAGCTGTGTCGCCCGAGGTGATGGGGGCTGCTATCACACCAATGATGGCAAGTATGCCGCCTACCGTACCTAACCACGAGCGTGAGACGTGGTCGACGACAAGCGCAGCTATGTTCTCGCCCTGATGCTCGGCTGCAAACGCCTGCAGACCGTCGATGCCACCGAAGATAGAGCCTGCAGCAGCTGCCCATATCAAAGCCAAGATACCCTCTACTACCATTGCCCCATAGAAGATATGTCGACCCTGACGCTCATTGGTGATGCAACGTGCCATCAGTGGAGACTGAGTGCCATGGAAACCCGAGATGGCACCACATGCTATCGAGACGAACATCATCGGGAACAGCGGATAACCATCGGTCTTCATGTTCTTCAGACCATCGGTGAGCTCGGGCATCACATGGTTGTGCCATCCCAGCATCACTACCATGATACCTACACCCATAAACAGCAACACACCGCCGAAGACAGGGTAGAAACGACCTATCAGCTTGTCGATAGGAAGCATCGTGGCAAGCATGTAATACCCAAAGATGATGAGTAGCCATACCATCGTCGAGAGACTCGGCACTAAGCCGTGAAGCAGATTGGCAGGACCGGTCATAAACGTGGTAGTCAGCAAAATAAGCAGTAGCAGCGAGAGCAGGCGCATAAACTGTTTGACGCCGTTACCTAACTCGTCGCCTACCATCTCGGGAAGCGAGACACCACCCTTACGCAGAGAGATCATGCCGCTAAGGTAATCGTGTACACCTCCGGCAAATATCGTTCCGAACACAATCCACAGATATGCCGACGGGCCAAAGAAAATACCCATTATCGCACCGAAAATAGGTCCTAATCCGGCAATGTTGAGAAACTGAATAAGGAAGATACGCCAGCCGCTCAGAGGTACATAGTCGACACCGTCTTCTTTTGTCGTAGCAGGAGTCGATGCCTTGGGGTCGATGACGAAGATGCGCTCAACCAACTTGCTATACAGCAAGTAACCTAAAACGAGTGCAACGATAGAAATAAGAAAGGAATACATTATAGTTTATAGTTTAGTGTTTTATATCATTTTATCTTTGTCTCTTAGTATTATCCAGATTATTATCGGTGCGCCAAACAATGCCGATACCGTCGATATGGGCAGCGGGTGCGAGAAGAGCGAAGATAGTATGTCGCATACCAGCAATAGGTTAGCTCCGAGCAGCGCTGCCGCCCAATATACCACATGATGCTCGCTGGTGCGCATCAGACCTCGTGCCAAATGCGGCACTGCCACGCCGATGAAGGCGATAGGACCGCAAAAGGCCGTTATCGAACCGGCTAACAGTCCGGTAACCAACACCATACTCATTCGCATACGGCGCATGTTGATGCCCAGCCCTATAGCGTAGTTGTCGCCTAACAGCATGCCGTTAAGGGGTTTACATAGTAGCAAGCACAGCACCATGCCTAAAGCGAACAAGGGTAAGAGCAACCACATCTGCGACCATGTCACGCTCGTCAGACTGCCCAAGGTCCACACGATAAACAATTTCAAGGCGTCAGGATTGGAGAAGTTCTGCAACACATTCACTATAGCTCCTACCACTGAGCCTATCATCATTCCCACTATCAGCAGCGAGACGTTGTTGCGAACATGTCGAGAAAACAACATCACGAGCATCAGCACCAACGTAGACCCCGCAATACCTGCCAACGCGACACTCCAACTGCCTGCCACCGACACCGATAGCATCGTTGCACTCATCGTCACCAAAGCTACGCCCAACGTCGCACCCGACGACACACCTAAGATATAAGGACCTGCCAAAGGGTTGCGAAACAAGGTCTGCATCATCATTCCCGTGACCGACAAACCCATTCCTGCAATGATGGCAGTGAGTGCCTTTGGTAAACGTAGGTTGAAGAGTATCTGATGGTTGACCTGAGAATTTAAATCACCGTCAGGCGTCTCAAAAAGCTCGCTGAAAGGAATGAAGACGCTACCAACCGACACATCGGCAACAAACAAAGCTACCAACAAGAGCGTAAGTATGGTGTAATATGTAGTGTAGCGAAGTCGCATTTCTGTACCTAAACCGCTGCAAAGTTACTAAAAAAATACGTAATACAAAATCGGTTTCGCCTATGTGAAAAAAATATTGTACCTTTGCACGTATAAATGATAAACTTCGAAAATACATTCTTCCGATAAGTAACAGTTCTTCATACATCTTCCAATATGCAACAGTTCTTCACTCATCTTTGTTGTCTGCTCCTCGCGGTGTTGGGGCTTACATATCTCACATCCTGCTCTCGCACGCCAAAGCGTCAGATTGTCTATATGCTTGACATCGAGCAGCCACAGCAGTATTTCTCGCCTACCGACTGGCAGCTGATAACCACTTATCTTAAGTCGCACGGCTGTCCGATAGGTGTAGTCCGACTGTTCGATGGTGTCGACCTCGACGACACTGATGCTCAGTGTGAGGCATATATGCAGAAGCTGACCTCTAAACTGTCGCGCGAGGAGTTGGCTACCTTAGGTATACGTCCCGGGACGTCCTTCACTTACAGCGCTTGGCGCTATCTCGACCCCTCCGAACCCGATAAGGTCGACCCCCTTACAGGCACCGTCTCGCGCGTATTCATCGGGCGTTTCCGCTTCCCCTAAAGGGTTACTTCCACTTCCCTTAATGGTGTGTTTCCGCTTCCCATAAAGGTGGGGAGCTGTGCCCATTGGGGCGTTGTTTAACAAACGCCATATATGGCGTTTGTGGTAGCAGCGAGGCGGGGCGTGCTCGTGCTGACCGGAGACGAGTCGAAGCCTCGTCTCTACACTTTGCGGTGTGGGGAGCTTTCTTTAAAGTGGGCGTTGTTTAGGAAACGCCATATATGGCGTTTGTGGTAGCAGCGAGGCGGGGCGTGCTCGTGCTGACCGGAGACGAGTCGAAGCCTCGTCTCTACACTTTGCGGTGTGGGGACGAGGCTTCTTGCATAGTGTCAGCGCTTATTCTTCGCCTATTTTAAAAGCGCTTATTCTTCGCCTATTATAAAAGCGCTTATTCTTCGCCTATTATAAAAGCGCTTATTCTTCGCCTATTATAA
>CAMHKW010000044.1 GCA_946185835.1 uncultured Bacteroidales bacterium | reverse complement strand
TTGGGTCAAATAAATGGTTCCATTAATTTGACCCAGGGTGGAAATAGTGTGACCATTAAAGATTGGGATGCGGTAAGCAATGCAGGGACATACACCGTGAAGATGTACAAGAAGAACGGCGATTCATGGGATTTGGTGAGCGGGACTGCCGCCAGCGCAAGTGCAGGGACACAAGGTACACGCACTGGCATCACTGATGAGCAACGCACTACAGGCGTTACCTTTACCGGCTTGGTCGTAGAATCAGAATATAAATTCACCGTACAAGCTATTGCAGGTACGTCGGCGTTTTGCGATGGTGAAGAAACCGCTGTGACAGAAATCAATAATACAGATGTGTCAAGCACGCCGTTTAAGTTCCGATATTCTATATATATCGACAACGGCAGCGGTAGCGGATGGGCACACCACTACATAACACCTACAGCCAACGCTAACGAGGGCTCGATTTCTATTGACCTGTCGGCGCATATCACTTCATATCAATTCAAGATTGCCGGAGGTTTCAGCGGATGGTGGGGACAGACAGGAACAAGCAATATTCTTGCCAACACGAAATGGACGTTAGATGGCGGGAATAATGTAAACTTGAATACCGGTGCAGGCGGCGCGTATGTGTTCACTGTTGATTACAGCGGCACCACTAATCCGGGTGTAACGGTGACTTTCCCGAGTGCAGACCAAACAGCCGGACACAAAATCTATTTTGACAAGTCTATAATTGAAGGCTGGGGCAACACACTGAAATATCGCATCGGTAATAACAGTCATAACCAAAACCAAGACTTCACTTTAGTACCTGGTACTGACCAATTCTATGTAACGACGACACCGGCATACGGAAGCATGGATGCTTGGCAGATTGCCAATAACACAGCATGGACAGGTACTCCTGCTAATGCAGACCATGGTATTTATAATTACCATCATAATGACGCATATGATATTACCAAAGCTACAGTGTTCTTTGACTATACCGTAGATGGCGACATCACAATGGTTCCGACCACCAAGAAAAATACGGAGAATAGTTGCGATTTCTGGTATGTGAATAAGACCGACGGCATGCTCACGCATACCGCCACCATCACCACGCCGACGAATGGTACGATAACGATTGCATATACCGATGTGAACAGCGCTGCACAGAGCAAGAACACGACAACAGCAGGACTCGCACACCGCACTATCCTCACCATCACTGCCACACCTGCAACGGGGTATAAGCTGACGTCGCTGCAGGTCAATGGTTCTGCTTTCACAAGCGGCAATACACATATCCTTGCTGCTGATGCCACCATTGCTGCCACCTTCACTGCCAAACAGGCAGCCGTCACCTTCGACAAGAACAGCGGTACGGGCGGCTCAGACGGCATCACAGCCACCTACGGCTCGGCAATGACCACTATCACCGCCCCGACACGCACCGGCTACACCTTCGGCGGATACTACGACGCAGAGACGGACAATAATGGTAGCGGAACGAAGTACTATAACGCCAACGGGACGAGTGCACGCACATGGGACAAAAACACCGAAAATGCCACGACGCTATACGCCAACTGGACAGTCAACAACTACACCCTGACATGGAACCTCGACGGCGGTACCGTCACCACTGCCGGTACGGGAGCTGCAGTCAATGCGACAGGAACGCCGTACAGCAGCGTGGCATACGGTACGGCTATCACCGCGCCGGTAGTGACGAAGACAGGATATAACTTCACCGGCTGGAGTCCGTCAGTAGAGTCCACCATGCCTGCCGCTGCCACTACCTACACCGCTCAATGGGAGTTGAAGAAATATACGGTGACATGGCATGTGGGTGAGAGTACTACACCTGCAACGAACGTCACCCACGGCACCACCTTCAGCGAACTTGAGGCGATTGCTCCGGCACATGCCGACAACACACTTTCTGCCTGCGGTAGCACAAAGTTCATCGGTTGGGTGAATGCTGACGGCGAATTTACCGAAGACGGCAAGACCGTGGATTGGTACAACACCCATAAGTTCAGCGGCTCCGACGAGATAACCGCCGACACACATGTCTATGCTATGTACGCAGAAGCAAGTGGAGGAGTATCCACTGACTATGAATTATATAGCGGAACATTAACTGAAGGTGACTACATTATATATTATGACGGAAAAGCGATGAAAAATACAATCACAAGTAGCCGTTTTGATTATTCAGAAGTCACCCCGAGTGAAAATACAATATCTGATCCTGCAGCCTCAATCATTTGGCATATTGCTCCAAGTGGAGATTATTGGACTATCTACAACTCTAATGTTTCTAAATATGCAGGTGGTACAACAAGTAAGAATCAAGGCGCACTATTAGATGCTGGCACCGGAGACTATGCACTATGGACATGTAGCTCTACTGCTGAGTCAACAACATACGACTTTGAGAACAAAGGAAGAGCAGGCGGGGCAAGCGATACTGGGAATAAGTATTTGCGCAATAATGGCACCTATGGATTCGCATGCTATGCTTCTGGAACCGGTGGAGCATTATCACTTTATAAGTTGTCTGTCACTTACTCCAACTACCGCACGGGTTGTACGGTTAGTTGTGGTGCGCCGTCGATTTTGACGAATACGGGTGTCGGCAAGACCGGTGCAACGATAGGCTGGACTGGAGGTGGCAACGGCACACTTGACCATTATGAGTATGCCGTATGGGTGGATGGCGATGAGGAGCCTACGAGCGGCTTCACGGACAATGGCAAAAACACGAGCAAGGCTCTGACAGGTCTGTACTCAGGCACTAAATACAATTGGAAGGTGCGTAAGGTCTGCACCGGCACTGACGGCGAGAGCCGCTGGTCGAAAAGCAGCTTCACCACTACTGCCGCTACGCTGACCTTCTCAGTTCCGACCGGTGTTGCGGCCGTCAACAGTCAGGCATCTGACAGCAACCTGCCCGAAGCAGGGGTACCGACCTCCTGCGGCTCGTGCTGGGCTTTCGCAGGATGGACAGCAAGCACGGCCTATAGCGATGCTGATGCACCTGCCGACCTCATGCTTGCCGGAACCAAAGCCCGCGTCAGCGGCGATAAGACACTATATGCGGTGTATAAGAATGATAGGTTCCAAATGATATACGAAACATCAGATATGGAGGCTGGAAAGGATTATGTGGTTACTTTCTATGACTCACCCAATGAATATGAATATGCATTGAGTAATGCTGTCTCACCAAGTTATGCTTCCGATGCAGCACCAGTAGATATCACTTCTCTTACAAGAGAGACCGGCGAAGGATATTTTATATTTAATCCTACAGAGGCAGTCATATGGAGTTTTTCAGGAACAACATCATCAGGACAGCTTTATAATGCTGCAGCAAATAACTATGTTAATCTTACCGGTTCTGGATGTGTGGTAAGTACTACTGACAATCTGACCTTTAGCGTTAATGAAGATGCAGAATGGACAATCAGTTCTACTAAATATCTGCGATATTATTCTACTACGAGTTTTGATGCAGTAAGTACAGAGAGCGATAACACTTTGATGTATCTCTACAAGCGTGTTGAGACCTCTTATGCCACGGCCCCTGCATGCGATGCCTACACCGTGACATGGATGCGCGACAAAGTGGCAATCAGTGAGTTTGAGAGTCAGTCGGTAACACAGTGTGAGGGTATTACCACACTCCCCGGCACGCAGACAAAGCTGACTTGCTCCGATGTACATGTAGGATGGAGTGCGAGCGAGATAATGCCGGCTTCGGATGTTCGTCCCGCCGACTTCTTCACAAGAGCCGAAGATGCACCGGAGATTACAGGCAACACCACCTTCTACGCTGTGTTTGCTGACCAATCAGTAGGCGCTGCAACCGCAACCAATACTACTTATACTTTCAATTCCGCCGCATGGGGAGATGAGACTAACTCGTGGAATTCTACAACGGCTGGCAATCAATTAACAGCCAATCAGGGAATTCAAATCTTAGGAGGTGCAAGTGCTGTGGGTGTTACTAAAGAGGAATATTCAGCAGTTACAAAAGTGATAGTGACATATTGTACAAATTCCTCAAAAGGAACAGGATCTATTGCAGTCAAAGTAGGAGACACATCATATGGTAGTAATGACGTAACGAAACCGGCATCAGGTGGTCAAACATTGAAAACATTTGAATATACCCACGCAGCAACTGACGGTAAGGTAACAATAACTGCTTCTGCAACTACTAATTCTATTTACATCTATTCTGTTCAAATCTACTATACCGGTTCGGGTACGACATATAGCAACTACCGCACCTCGTGCTGCAACAACTCGAACTTCACCTTCGGCACGATAGCAGACCCTGTTACGGAGTATGTGATTGTTCGCGAAGACCTTGAGAGTGCATCTGAGGCAGTGGAGATAGACTGCAACTACGAGAGCGCTAACACCTCAGGTGCCATCACATGGTACTCTACCCGTCGTGCTGCCCTCGGCTTTCCAGTGACAGGTGCATACACTTGGACAACACCGTCGTCGCAGCCTACGGGGCTCAATATCGATGTTGCCAACAAGAAGATAAGCGCTACTGCTACGGGCGTATGGACCATCACCCTCAGTCAGGTGAGTGCCAACAACTACTGCCCTGCCGATGCTGTGGTCACCGTGCGAGTGAAGACTCTTGATAAATTCATCGACAATGTCAACGGCAACTTCGGTGGCGACGCACAGGCGCGTGAAGACGTAGGCGACGGCATCGTGCTGCCTACCGAGGCTGAGTTCAGCACCAACAACGGTTGCGCCGATGGTAAGGTGCGCCGCCTGGTAGGATGGATCAAGGCAAGCGACCTCGGATCGTATCGCTCGAGCGGTCGCATCAACACCATCGACGACCTCAAGACCGCCGACGCTTCTAACAAAGTCATCGCCCCGGGCACCCGCGTCTCCGCCACCGGCTGCACATGGTATGCCGTATGGGGAACAGAGCAGTAGGCGTGGCATTTAGAAGCTTTAGAGGTCTTAGAGGCTTTAGAAGCCTTAGAAGTTAGATAGCCTTACGGCGGGTGATACCGCCGTAGGGTACAAAGAAATAAATCCGCAGATTAAACAGATTGAACCGATAGCACAGATTTCTCAGTTCTCTCAGTTTACTCTGCTGACAAAACAAAAGCGATATTTGACATAATGGATTACCGAAAAGGTTTAAGTAATTTTTTTAAGGGAAAATTTGTGTGATTCAAGAAAAAAGAATAACTTTGCGCTGAGATTAAAAACGTTGAAGTTATGGCACAAGTGTTTTCTACGTATCAGATGCAGATATTAGATAGTATCGCAAATGTTAAGAGCGATAGTGTATTGCGTGATATTCGCGACCTAATAGCTGACTACTTTTCCAATAAGGCATTGGATCAGATGGACCAATTATGCAGTGATGGCAAGTTGTCAACATCGCAGATTCAATCTTGGTCAAAAGAACATTTGAGAACTGAATATCATTGATGTAGTTATATGATAGATGTAGTTTTAGATACAAATTGTCTTGTACCATCCATTAAGCGTGACAGTATATACTTTCCCATTTGGCGTGATTTTATGGTGGGGAAATACTGCCTGTGCTTTACCGATGAGATTCTGAATGAGTATCAAGAAATTATTACTCAGCTTACTGATTCCGCAGAAGTGGCACACAACATTATACATGCCATTTTGAATAGGAGTAATACCAAGCATATTCAAGTATATTATCATTTTGGTTTGATCGAGGCAGATCCTGATGACAATAAATTTGTTGATTGTGCTATCAAAGCAAATGCTAAATACATTGTGTCAGAAGACCATCATTATGATATACTCAAGTCAATCAAATTTCCACAGGTCAATGTTATAGGCATAGACGAATTTCTAAACGAACTTCAATCAATGTAGTTTCCTAAAGGATATATTCTTCACTACCTTAAAGCGGTAATCCATTATACAAACGGGTTACCGCTTTTTTGTGTGCAAACGCGTAGAGACGAGGCTTTGACTCGTCTCCCCAAAGACAAAAGACTGACAAAAATAATTAGCGTAATTCGCGAAATTAGTAGAAAGAATTTAGCGTAATTCGCGAAATTAGTAGAAAAGAAAACCGCAGATAAAGCAGATGCTCTCTGCATTCTCAGCTGACTCTGCTGACAGGAAAAAGAATAATAACAAAACAAATAATACAATGAAAACATTCAGTAAGTATCTTGGCTTGTTGCTCATAGTATGGGCTCTTGCCATTACGCAAGATGTGCAAGCCAGCACTGTGACCTTCACCCCCGGCACCGACACCGGATCGAAGTCAGTCACCAAAGACAACATCACCATCACGGTGGCGGCTGGTGCCCTCAACGGCAGCGACTACTATCAGGTGAACAAAAGTTCCACGCTGACCATCTCAGCTGCCTCCGGATATCACATACACAGTATTGTCATCACTTGTCAGAAGTCAGGCGACACACAAGACGGACCGGCGAAGCTGACGTATGGCGGTTCATCCTCTATAGGCTACTACTCCTATACGGGAAACACAGGGACTTGGAAACTTAATAATAGTTTCTACGACAATACATCATACACCAACGTAACATCTGTGGCTCTCAGTACGTCCGATCGCGTGCGTTTCACTCGGGTGGTGGTGACATACCTCAAGCCGAATTGTTCGTATATGTATTGGGATGGTAGCGAATATAAAGAATGGGATACGAGACCCATTAAAAATGTCGTTCCTGAACCACCGTCTATCTCTGGATATAATAGCGCTGTTGTGGGCGATGGAAAAGGTGGAGTAGCATGGAGTACTACTCCTATCCCGTCCGATCCGTGCATAACTTACGCCAATAACGCGAACGGAACTTACAAGGGCTGCTACCGCTTTGTTGACAACTCGGGCGGTACCGACCCAGATAAAGACAATTTCCCGAGCGGTGTTGACGTGCTATATCCTATATACCAGGATGAAGACAACTTCTGCTATTCTACCGGCGTTCGCTACGTAGAGTGCGACTCGCCATTCGGCACGCTCTCTGCAGCAGGTGGCACTACAGTAACATGGAGTGGAAGCGATATCAATAAGTCTATTAACCTTTTAAGTAAGAAAGGTAGCGGTGCAGTGACATGGTCAACCGATGCGTCATCATCTGTTGCTACAATAAGCGGTAGCGGCAATTCAGCAACTCTAACTATCAAAGGTACCGGAGGTTATGCTTCAACAACCATTCGCGTCACCTGCCATATAGCAGCTTCAGGCGACTACTGCGAAGAGAGCAAGTATATCAACATCACCGTCAACGCACAGACCTATAATGTGATTTATCATCTCACCGGCGTCACCAAGACATCCGGTCCTACTACTGTATCGTGCGTCGAAGACGACCTGACTGTTTTCTTCACCGTCAACGACGGCTATACCAGCGAGGGACTTTACGGAAAAGTATGTATTACCGATGGAACAGAATGGTGCTACGACACCGATAATGATGTCAATATCGAATTCCCGGCATCCAACCAACTCTATTATGTTGATAATGATGTATTCGGCAGTGATGTACATGTGTATATTACCGCTCAGGAAGACATCTGCACCGAGCCGTGGATGGCATTTGATACCGGTACTAACCGCATTGTGAACTATGGTGCAGCCGGCTGGACAGATAAGGCTTCGGTAAAGGTATCGGCAGGAGGTGCTTCTACAGGGCAGACCATCACCTACACCACTACCAACAGTTCGGTGGCTGCCGTCAACGCCTCGAATGGTGCCGTCACCGTTGGCTCTGCAGGTACCGCAATCATCTCCGCCACGGCAGCCAAAGCCGACGGCTACTGCGAGAAAACAGTGTCATATACCGTAACGGTCAACTGCGTAGCACCAACGGTTGCAGCAGGAGCTATGGCTATAAGTAACATTACTCCCACTTCTGCTACTTTCAGCGGAGGACAGATAACAAGCTATGGAGGTACTTCTTCTAATGTTTATTATGGATATGTATATAGCACAAGCAATAATCCTACATACGAGAGTTCATCGATTGCGAGACATGACAATTGGTATAACAAAGCATTGAATAAAGATTTTGGTAACGCATATCCTTCGGCATTAACTCCCGGTACTACTTATTATGTTCGTGCCTATGCACACAGCGACTGCGGTACAGGTTATTCGCCGCAGATGAGTTTCACCACCCCGCGTCAATACGCTATCACCTACGATGCCAACGGTGGCGAAGGTAGCATCGCCGACCAAGTGAAACTTGAGGGCGAGAATGCCACTTTATCTGACGGTACCGGCTTTTCACGTGACGGTTACACTATTCTCAAATGGAACACAGCAGACAACGGCAGTGGCACCAACTATGCCTTAGGCGCCACCTACACCGGTAATGCCGATCTCCACCTATATGCTATATGGCAGGCAGGCAACTACACCGTCACGCTCAACAACCAGTCGGCGACAACGGCAGGTACGACAAGCGTAGCTGTGACCTTCAATGCCTCTACCAACCTCACCTCAGCTATCATCAAGCCCACCAAAACCGGCTACACCTTCGGCGGTTACTTTACTGCTACCGGCGGTGGCGGTACTCAACTCATCGGCACCGACGGCAACTGGATAGCAAGTGTGGATGGTTATACCGATGCCGAAAAGAAATGGCAGTACGCCGGCAACCTCGTGCTATATGCCAAGTGGACTGCCAACGAAATCGAACTTGAGCTTTCTGCCAATGGCGGCGAGTCCGACGGCTCTGCCACCGTGCTCTACGACGCTACCTCGCTGAAGGCAGGGACTCTGATACATGCCACCTACGAGGGACATACGCTCGTCGGATACTACAACAACGAGAGCCACACCACGAAGGTGCTTAGTAGCGATGGCTCGTTTGCTACGTCTTCTGTCAGCGGTTATATCACCGACGGCAAATGGAGCCGAACCACCTCACCTACCACTCTGTATGCTTGGTGGGCTACCGAGATACGCTCCGTCACCTTCGACTTGCAGGGCAAGGGCGACAACTTCGTTCGCGAAGTGGAATACAAAACCAAAGTGAGCCAACCTGCCAATCCCACACATGTGGACTACAACTTCGTAGGCTGGATGACAACAGAGGGCGGCAGCACTCCGTTTAACTTCGATAGCAATATCACTGCCAACACCACGGTATATGCCAAGTGGACACCAAAGACATACGAACACCTTATCTTCGCCTGCGTTGACCTCTCTCTTGACACCGAAGACGGCGACCCTGTACTTGTCACGTCGCGCAGTGGAGTAAACATCATGGCAACCAAGAAACTTAAAGTCTCTGTATCGGGTGCCCTCAACGGTCACCGCGTCACCCTGAGCGGCACAGACCTCAAGTTCTACAAGAAAGTGACGGAGCCGGTAACTCGCTTCGTGGAGCTCACCGGCGCCAACTCGCTTGTAGCACCGCTCACCGATGCCGAGGTGTATGTAAGTTATAATCCGACAGGCACAGGCACGGGCGCTATTCTGCAACCCGACATCACCGTGGCGTGTGACGGTTTCGAGGAGACCTTCTCTGCCAAAGTCAAGGCGCGCAACCTGCCCGAGTCAGTAGCTATAGTGGCACGCGTGGGTGACACATGGCACGCCCTGCCGGCTAACCTTGCCACCGAACAGACGCCGGCACCTATCATGGTTGACGTGACCACAACAGCCGGTTTGCTTACCGCCAAGGGTCCTTCTACAGTACAGTATAAGCTCTGGCCGGTGGCTACCGTCAACTCTGCCAACGACCGCTTTGGTACTGCCACGGGCTACACACCTGAAGCTTTATACGGCGATCGCGTTCGCTTTGCCGGCAATAGCAACAATGGTTTGTGGGCTAACAACAGTTCAGCAAACAACGGCATTCGCAACTTCGCTGCCATCACCGCTGTAGGAACGATAATGGACAATATCTCGGCATACGAATGGAAGATAACCACCACCGAGGTTGACGGACAGTTTGTTTATACCTTACAAACACTACAGTCAGCTAACGTCAACAACTTGCGCCTGTGGGGTAATAAATGGGGTACTTACGGCTCTTATGGCATCGCTGAGCTGTATATCCTGCCGCTGACGGTTGTTCAAACCGCCGACATCAGCATTATGGAATGGGGCACCAACGCTGTGGCAGTCAAGTATGCGAATGCCGGCAACGTGGCATCCGGCACCTTCAAGGCGAAGATCGGCACCGGTGCTCAGACCACCGTTACCTGCGCCCCGCTTGGCGGCGATATATACAAGCTGACAGGCGTGGGCGACTTGCAAGGCAGTCCTGCCAAGACCTTGCTGCTTAACATGACCGAGAGCAGCACTCCTAAGCAGGCGATGTTCGCTATACCCCTTATTCTCACCGACAGCAAGAACGACACCCAAGCGAGCTCGCTTGCGGCAGGAGGCGATGGTTCAACACTCGTAACCGAGGGCCGTCAGATAGCACGCAACCTCGACGTCATAGTACGCAATGGCGGTACACTAACCACATCAACGGCTACCGGCAGCTTCAAAGACCTGTATATCTATCCGGGCGGCAAGGCTGACCTGAGCCAGAATATCGGATTCTCGAATATCTACCTGCGCGGCGGACTCTCATGGCTCGATGCTGTACGTAGCTTCCGACTGCCACAGCTGATGACCGAAGACGACATCACCATCAGCGGCTTGCAGAACAAAGGCAACGGAGTATATTACGACCTCTATGCCGACAACCAAATGTTCTACATGATAGCTCTGCCTAAATCGGTTGCGCTCATCAATGTGACCAACGAAGAAGGCACCGACGACTTCGACGCTGTAGTCAAGTACTACGACGGCAGCCGGCGTGTAGCCAATCCTTCTGCTCCACAAAGTTGGATTGCTATGACTAATCCTACGCAGCAGATAGAGCGCGGCAAGGGCTACGAGATAATGGTATCACCCCGAAGCAGCGGCACTATGTCAGGTCGAACCATCGGTATCTTGCGATTCCCGCTTCTAAGCGAGACAGCATGGAGCAACGTCACAGCCATGAGTCCTGAAGTCAGAGCACACGGTATGGCAGGCTACAACGCCACTCCACGTACCGTTACAGCCAACAACGTAGGATGGAACCTGCTGGGTAACCCATTCTACGTAGGTGTGAGAAAAAGTGAAGCAAGCATGGACAACGGCGCATTCGCAGTAGAACATCTCGTTCAAGAACTCAACCCCGTGACAGGCGGTTGGACAGGACACTACGAATGGGCAATGACGAAGACTAAGTATTTCACCATTCCTAACAAACTCGACTACGACTACACCGACCAACGCGCAGCCGACTACACCCTCGAACCGTTCTATCCGTTCTTCATTCAGGCTAAGTCTAATGGTAACTTCCGCTTCGATGAAGGTGTGACATTGCAATTTGCAGTACGACGCCGCTTCGCTCCCACCGACATCCTGCCCAAAGAACTCAGAGTTGACTTCGAGTTCATCGACGAGAACGACAAGACCGATATCGCCGGTCTTAATATCGCCGACGAATACTCAGCTCTCTTTGACCTCGACGACAAAGAGAAGACTATCGACCTGAGCGCTGCCCGCCTCAAACTCTACACCGTAATGGACGGCTACCGCATTGCCTTCAACTCGCTGCCGACAAGCGCTATCACTGAGATACCGCTCGGATACCTCACCGCCGATGCAGGTGAGTTCGTAGTAGCACTGAGCGAGAAGTCAGACCTCAACTACTTCGAACAGATTATCATCGTCGACAACGAAGAGCAGCTGGAGTGGGACCTGCTGCAAGACGCCTATGTCTTCTCGACCGACGCCATGCCTAAGGGCAACGACACACGCTTCACACTCCGTCTTAAGATACGTCAGCAAGCCGACATCGGAACCGACATGGGCAGTCAGGGTGAACTCTCACGACTCACCGCCAACGGCTACAACGGCACCATAGTGCTGCACGGACTGCCCGACGGTGCACGCGTCTACGTCTACGACATGACAGGCAAACTGCTATATAGCAACCACGGCAACTCCGGCACTGCCGATATCACGCAGCAAGCTGCCAACGGACGTATGCAACTCACAGGCTTGCCCACAGGTGTATATAACGTCCGCGTGGTTAGCAATAGCAATGCACAGACAATAAGAACAATAGTCTATTAAATTCTCGAGAAATCGGTATCCCGGTATTCTTATATCCCGGTATCCCGAAATACCGAAACTGAAAAAAATAACCTTCAACCGTAAATCACATTCAACATGAAAAGATATAGTTTGATAGTATTGTTCTTCCTGCTTGCCGTCGGCACCTTGCCGATGGCAGCGCAGGTGTCGTCGACTACCTACACAAGCGTCTATCTGCAGTCGCCAGCCCGTGCTGATGGGCGCCAACAGTATTCGTCGTATCGTCCCTATGGCGCTACATCTTCTGCTTCTGTCCCACATCGTCAACCATCGCTATGGGGCTGTCGACCCTTCGCCGGTGGTAACGAGAATGAAGCAGGCAATTGCATAAGAGGCATCGATGTCATTAATGGAAACAGTGGTAGTTTCAATGGCGCAACCGGTGGTACTTATGGCGGCAATATGCCCGGCCGTCCGATGGATTACGACATGCAGTCGACGGCAGCCATGGCGGCATCGGGTAGCCACTACTCTTCTAACATCACCGAGCCGGGTGCATCCTCGCTCAGTTCACAGACGGGGTCTGAACGTCGCAAAGGATGGGGAACAGGCGGAGAAGACCGCCCCGACCCATACAAAGACCCCATCGGCTCAATGCCGCTGCTGTTCATGCTCCTGCTCGCCATGGGCTACGGATATCGACTCTATAGAAAATCCCGTCATCCCGCCATCTCGTGATCTCGTCATCTCGCCATCTCGTCATCTCGACATCTCGTGATTTCGTGATTTCGTCATCCCGCCATCTCGACATCCCGATATCCCGCCCCACTGGGAACGCCGGTTTTCAACCGGCGGCAAAAAACTCGACATCTCGACATCTCGTCATCTCGACATCTCGTGATCTCGTCATCTCGTCATCTCGTGATTTCGTCATCCCGTCATCCCGCCATTCCCGCCATCCAGCCCCCCCCCTGACAAAACAGACAGCGCCCCTCGGAACTTCCGAAGGGCGCTGTCGTATCAAGTCGTTTTCTGCCGTCTCACATCACTATGTTGACGATCCTGCCGGGCACGACGATGACTTTCTTAGGTGTGGCTCCGCCAAGATAACGCGCGGTCTGCTCGTCGGCAAGCACCATCTGCTCGACCTCTTCGCGCGGCATGTCTTTCGCCACCTCTAACGTAAAACGCACCTTACCGTTGAACTGCACGGGGTACTTCACCGTGTCGACGTTCAAATAACGCTCGTCGTAGGCAGGCCATGCCACGTCGCATACGCTCTTGTCGGAGGCTTCGACGCCCTGCACCTGCTTGCAACGATGCCATATCTCTTCCGCCAAGTGCGGAGCGAAAGGTGCCAGCACCGTAGCGAACAGCTCGAGCACAGCACTCTTCGAACAACGTAGCTGCTGTAGCTCGTTTTGGCATATCATAAACGCCGGAACCGAGGTGTTGAACGAGAAATGCTCGATGTCGTAGCTCACTTTCTTTATCAGCCGATGCACCGAGCGCAGCTCCTCTATGGTAGGCTCGTCGTTGGTGAGCTCGTCGCAGAGATTCCACAGCCTGCGCAGGAAACGGTGTACGCCGTCGATGCCATTGGTATCCCAAGGCTTCGAGAGCTCAAGCGGACCCAAGAACATCTCATACAGACGCAGCGTGTCGGCACCATAGCGCTCGACCATGTCATCTGGGTTGACGACATTGAAGTAGGTCTTCGACATCTTCTCTACCGCCGACCCGCACAGGTACTGCTTCTCGGTGGCAGCACCGAGGTAGGGGTTGTCGATGTCGGTAGAGCCGTCGGAGTAGACGAACTCAGCCTTTGCAAACTCCGGCATCCAGTGGCGGAACGCGTCGACATCGAGCACATCGTTATGGACGAGGTTGATGTCGACATGTATGGGTTGCACCTTATCTTTGTATTCGGGCCTGTCTATCAGGTTGTAGCTGATATAGAGGTTGCCTGTAGCATCGTCACCTATATAGCGATATACGAAGCTGCTACGCCCTTGTATCATGCCTTGGTTGATGAGTTTGGCAAAAGGTTCTTGCTCGATAGCCACTCCTATGTCGTATAAGAACTTATTCCAGTAGCGCGAGTAGATGAGGTGTCCGGTGGCATGCTCCGAGCCGCCGAGGTAGAGGTCTACGTTGTGCCAATAGCCTACAGCCTCTTTGCCTACTAAGGCGTCGTCGTTGGTGTTGTCCATATAACGCAGATAATAGGCCGACGAGCCGGCGAAGCCGGGCATGGTGCATAGCTCAAGCGGGAAGACGTGTTTGCCATCTATCAGACTCTTGCTCACCACCTTCTCATGCTGCTCGTCCCATGCCCACTTCTCAGCGTTGCCCAACGGCGGCTCACCGGTCGGCGTCGGACGGAAGTCGCTGACCTCGGGCAACAGCAGCGGCAGACAACGCTCGGGCAGCATATAAGGCATGCCGTCTTTGTAGTATACGGGGGAAGGCTCGCCCCAGTAACGCTGACGCGAGAAGATAGCATCGCGCAGGCGGTAGTTGACCTTAACCTTACCGATACCTTGCTGCTCGATATAACGCTTCATGGCAGCGATGGCGTCTTTCACCTCCATGCCGTTCAAGAAGCCTGAGTTTATCATTATGCCTTCTTTGGCATCGAACGACTGCTCACTCACGTCGGCGCCCTCTATCAGAGGGATGATAGGCAGGTCGAAATGGCGTGCGAAGGCGTAGTCGCGACTGTCGTGGGCAGGCACTGCCATGATAGCGCCGGTGCCGTAGCCGGCAAGAACGTAGTCGCTGATATAGATAGGTATCTCCTGCTCTGTCACGGGGTTGATGGCATACGAGCCGGAGAACACGCCCGTCACGCGGCGGTCGGCGATACGTTCGCGTTCGGTGCGATGACGGACCCATGCCAAGTATTCGTCGACGTCGGCACGTTGCGCGTCGGTCACCACCCTGCTTACGTATTCCGACTCAGGAGCTAACACCATAAACGTCACGCCGTAGATAGTGTCGGCACGAGTGGTAAAGATACGCAGCTGCTCGTCGCTACCGCTGAGCGGGAACAGCATCTCGGCACCCTCGGAACGACCTATCCAGTTGCGCTGCGTCTCTTTCAGCGAGTCGGTCCAGTCGATGCTGTCGAGTCCGCGAAGCAGACGCTCGGCGTAAGCCGACACACGCAACGACCACTGACGCATCACGCGCTGCTCGACAGGATAGCCGCCACGTACCGACAAGCCCTCCGACACCTCGTCATTAGCAAGCACCGTGCCTAAGGCTGGGCACCAGTTGACCTTCGTGTCGGCTATATATGCCAATCGGTAGTTCATCAGCACCTGCTGCTGCTCGCACTCGCTCATCTCTCGCCACTCGTCAGCCGTGAACGACAGCTCTTCGGTCTGCGCCACGTCTAAGTCGGCGGTGCCGTGTTGCGCGAAATGCTCCACCAGACGCGAGATAGGCTGAGCCTTACCGCTGGTGTTGCAGTAGTATGAGTTGAACATCTGCACGAACGCCCACTGCGTCCACTTATAGAAACGAGGGTCGCAGGTGCGTACCTCGCGCGACCAGTCGTAGCTGAAGCCTATCTTCGACAGCTGCTCTTTGTAGCGCGCTATGTTCACCTCGGTCGTCTTCTCGGGGTGCTGACCTGTCTGTATGGCGTATTGCTCTGCCGGCAGACCATAGGCATCGAAGCCCATCGGATGTAACACGTTGAAGCCCTGCTGACGCTTGTACCGACTGTAGATGTCAGACGCTATATATCCCAACGGGTGTCCCACATGCAAACCCGCTCCCGAAGGGTAAGGGAACATGTCGAGAACATAGTACTTTGGTTTGTTGCTGCGGTTGCTCACACTGTACAGAGACGTCTCATGCCAACGCTGCTGCCACCGACGCTCTATGTCTTGAAAGTTGTATTCCATATATGTAGTATTTGATTTGCCGTTTGATATCCGTTTCAGTGGTGTTACTTAACGATTTCACACTTAAGCCTGCAAAACGATTTCACACTTAAGCCCGCAAAGTTACGATAATTATCTGACTTGACAAAATCGGCAATGAAGAGAGGTTAGGTGTTCGACCGCTAAGCTGTGAGAAGTTAGATTAAATGAAATCTCCCGCAGACAGATAGCACAGCTACCGACACGTAGAGACGAGGCTGTGACTCATCTCATGGAGAATTCCACCACACATATAAAGAAAGGGAACCGCAGATTAAACAGATTTTCTCAGTCTCTCAGCTTTCTCTGTTGACAAAAAGAAATTCGTTCAATTCGTGTAATTTGTGAACAAAGATAATTAGATAAAGTCGTTTAATTCGTAGACAAAAAGAATTAGTAATAATTCGCGTAATTAGTAGAAAAGAAAATCCGCAGATTAAGCAGATTGAACCGATAGCACAGATTTCTCAGTTATCTCAGTTTACTCTGCTGACAAAACAAAGCGATATTTGACATACTGATTTGCTTATAAAAAGAGAAAGAAATTATTTGCTTAATTCATTAGTTTTTTGTATCTTTGCACCATAATACGATACTATTATGGCAGAGCAAAACGAACTGAAACTTTTTGAAGGAAAGCAGATACGCTACGTGTGGGATGACGAAAGGGAGCAGTACTTCTTCTCCGTCGTTGACGTCATCGAAGTGCTGACCGAGAGCCCGCGTCCACGCAAGTATTGGAATGCGTTAAAAACCAAACTTAATGCGGAAGGAAGTGAGTTGTCCCAAAATATGGGACAACTGAAATTGCCTTCTTCTGACGGTAAGAGTTATCTGACTGATGTGGCAACAACCGAGCAACTATTACGTCTTATTCAGTCTGTTCCGAGCAAGCGTGCCGAGCCGTTCAAGCTTTGGCTTGCAGAGGTCGGCAGGAAGCGGCTTGAGCAACTGCAGGACCCCGAGCAGGGTATTGAGCAGGCAATAAGCGACTATCGGCGACTTGGCTATTCAGAAGCATGGATCAACCAGCGCATCAAGACCATTGAGATACGCAAAGGTCTGACCGATGAATGGAAACGTGGAGGTATGGAAGAGAGTCGTGATTTCGCCTCACTGACTGACATCATCTACAAGACATGGAGCGGGATGACGGCTCGTGAGTATAAACGTCACAAAGGTCTGCGCAAAGAGAGTCTGAGAGACAATATGACCAATGTGGAACTGATGCTCAATGGTCTTGCTGAGGCTGCCGCTACGGAGCTCAGTCGCCGAGAGAACCCCAAGGGATTTCAGCAGAACGCAGGTGTGGCGCAACGCGGAGGCGATGTGGCATACGTGGCAAGAGAGAGGCTCGAACAAGAGCTTGGAGAGACGGTAATCTCCGACAAACGCGCAGTGGACTTTACTAATCCACCCGAAGAACTGCCGTTTAATGCAGCAGATAGTCACGATAAAGAGAGTGTCGAAAAAGAGATTAGCGAGAAGGAGTAGAGCAGTTGAAATATCTTTTTTATGAGCAACAATGTCGATAGATGTTGTTGCTTTTTTATATGCAAATCAGTATGGTGATGTTCGACCGCTGCACTGTTAGAAGTTAGATAAAATGCAATCTCCCGCAGACAAATAGCACAGCTGCCGACACGTAGAGACGAGGCTGTGACTCGTCTCATAGAGAATCCCACCACGCGTAAAAAAGCCCTCTCAGCTTCCTCAGTTGACAAAAATAGAAAGAAAACCGCAGATTACACAGATTTAGAAGATTGACACAGATTCCTCAGCTATCTCAGTTCTCTCTGTTGACAAAAAGAAATTCGTTTCTTTCGTAGACAAAAAGAAAATTAGTGATTATTAGCATAATTCGTAGACAAAAAGAAAATTAGTGATAATTAGCGTAATTCGTGAACAAAAAGAAAATTAACCCGTTGGCGGAATTAAACCAGCGCATATTTGATTCTTCCAATCGGTT
>CAMHKW010000043.1 GCA_946185835.1 uncultured Bacteroidales bacterium | reverse complement strand
GACAGGAAGATGACAGGAGTGAGTCCTTATTAACTCGTTGTGATATAATCAATTATATTGAATTTTAAAAATATGGAACCAGGCTAAAGAATATTTCTTTTTTTTCAGATAATCAATCAGTTATCAGGCAGAGTAGAATAATTTGGCAATAGATTTGTTATATAAGAGCATTATGAAACGAGCGGGAAACTTCAGTTAATTATAAAACACATAAACTCTAAACACTAAACTTCTCTCAACAACAATGTACTTCTTCACTTCAGAATCCGTATCAGCAGGTCATCCCGACAAAGTGGCTGACCAAATTTCAGATGCCGTGCTCGACCATTTTATAGCACTCGACCCATCATCGCACGTGGCTTGCGAGACGCTTGTCACTACCGGTCAGGTGGTGATAGCCGGCGAGGTAAGCAGTCAGGCATACGTCGACGTTCAGAACGTGGCACGACGCACTATCAACAGCATAGGGTATACCAAAGCCGAGTACTGTTTCGATGGTAACTCGTGCGGCATACTCACCGCTCTGCACGAGCAGTCGCCCGACATCAATATGGGCGTAAGCCGAGGCGAACAGATAGAACAAGGTGCCGGCGACCAAGGTATGATGTTTGGATATGCCACCAACGAGACCGACAACTATATGCCCCTCACTCTCGACTTGGCTCATACCTTGGTTTATACCCTTGCCAGAATAAGAAAAGAAGGCACGAACATGACCTATCTCCGCCCCGATGCGAAGTCGCAAGTCACTATCGAATACGACGACAACCACCGACCCGTGCGTATCGACACCATAGTGCTGTCAACACAGCACGACCCCGACGTGACGCAACAGCAGATCTACAACGACGTGCGGCAGATTCTGCTACCCCGTGTCATCCGTCGTGACCGCCACTATGCCGACCTCATCGACCGTTTTCTTGAACAAGTCGACAAAGGCGAGGCTAAGCTGCTGGTCAATCCGACGGGACAGTTCGTCATCGGCGGACCTCATGGCGACACCGGACTGACAGGTAGAAAAATCATCGTCGACACCTATGGCGGCAGGGGAGCACACGGTGGAGGTGCCTTCTCGGGCAAAGACCCAAGCAAGGTAGATCGTTCGGCTGCCTACGCTGCACGTTATATCGCCAAGAATATGGTGGCGGCAGGCGTGGCACAGCAGTTGCTCGTGCAACTGAGTTATGCCATCGGAGTGGCTGACCCCGTAAGTATCTTTGTCGATACCTATGGTACCAACCGGACCTCGCTGACCGACGAACAACTCGCGCTGTTTATCGCACAGTCGCATGTCTTCCCGCTGCGTCCCGGAGCTATCGAGCAACAGCTCAACCTCCGACAACCTATCTATCAAGAGACGGCAGCCTACGGACATGTCGGGCGCACGCCGCAGACCATTACGAAGACGCTGCTCGACTCCAACGGACACGAGTTCCAACGCGAAGTGGAACTCTTTACGTGGGAGAAACTCGATAAGGTAGACTCCCTCAAACAGCATTTTTGTTTGGACTGACAAGTGGCTATCGAGACCGTTTTGATTTGCAATTGTATTCCGCCACGTAGAGACGAGGCTTTGACTCGTCTCCCATCCGCCATGCAGCAATGTAGCAGCACCAACGGCTGATTTTTTTTTTTTGATTTGCCGGCTGTTGAACCTAATTAGGGAATAGAAATCTGTTCGAATCAGCTCAATCTGTAAAATCTGCGGTTAGTTTAAGTCAACAGAGAATTGGAGACATGGAAATCTGCGCATCTGCGGTTTTCGTTCTGTTCACGAATTAAACAAATTAAACGAATTTTCTTTTCTGCGCTGAATCGTGAGTTAATCTGTTTAATCTGCCCAATCTGTGTCATCTGCGGTTAATTAAAGTCCACAGAGAATTGGAGACATGGAAATCTGCGCATCAGCGGTTTTCATTCTGTTCACGAATTAAACGAATTAAACGAATTTTCTTTTCTGCGCTGATTTGTGTAATCTGGACAATCTGTGTCATCTGCGTGTGATTTCATTGCGGATGTGAGACGAGTCAGAGCCTCGTCTCTACATGGCGGGTTGCATTTGTGTAATCTGAGCAATCTGCGTAATCTGCGTGAGATTTCATTATGAACAATCTGTGTGAGATTTCATTATGAACAATCTGTGTGAGATTTCATTATGTCATCAGGCATAGAAAGAAAAATCTGTTATAATCTGCTCAATCTGTAAAATCTGCGGTTAATTAAAATCAGCAGTGAAGTCGGGTCCTGTCCAATCGGAGGTTCTCCGAAAGAAGCTAATTTTGATATTCCTCTTGCGTGGCAAGTATAATTGTAGTATCTTTGCGCAAAAATATTTGCTGTGAATCTCAAAAATATGCAACCGACGGACTATGCTTCCGTCATTAGTCAGCGGCTTGACATTGCCGCAAAGCAGATAATAGCCACTATCGGTCTGCTCGACGAAAAAGCCACCATACCTTTTATTGCCCGCTATCGCAAAGAGGTCACCGGCGGACTCGACGAAGTGCAGATTACCGAAATTCAGACTCAGTATCAGCGTCTTCAGGACTTATGCAAGCGCAAAGAAACTATTTTCGCACGTCTTGAGGAGTTAGGTATCGACGATGCGGTTTTGTCGCAGCGTATTACCGACTGTTGGGACACCACCGAATTGGAAGATATCTATCTGCCATACCGTCCCCATCGCAAGACGCGTGCCGACATGGCTATCGAGCGGGGGCTCTTGCCTTTGGCTGAGCAACTGCTCAAGCAGCGACCGATGAAGCTGCCCGACAACGATGACGACTTGCAGGGCGCAAGAGACATCATCGCACAACGTGTGGCTGAGGACGAGCGCAGCCGTAATGCCATACGACGGGAGTTCGGTTACACCGCTTTGCTTACCACTAAGAAGATAAACAAGAAAAACACTGACCCTGCCGAAGAGCAACGCGCACAAAACTATTCCGACTATTTCGAATTCTCGTGCCCTCTAAAACGTATACGTAGTCACCAGCTCTTAGCTCTCCGTCGTGCTGAGGCTGAGGGTTTTATACGTGTTGACATCTCGTGCGATGAGAACAAAGCGTTAGAGAAGCTTTACCATATATGGCTCAAAGCTGACAATGCCGTGTCAGACCAAGTGGCAAAGGCTATTGACGATGGCTACCGGCGCTTGCTCAAACCGGCTATAGAGACGGAGTTTGCTGCTTCAAGCAAAGAAGCCGCCGACACCGAGGCTATACGTGTCTTCGCCGCCAACCTGCGCGAACTGCTGTTGAGCAGTCCCTTAGGGCAGAAACGCGTCCTTGCTCTCGACCCGGGTTTCCGTACAGGCTGCAAAACGGTGGTGCTTAACGAACAAGGCGACTTGCTCGAGCACGATGTCATCTATCTGCAAAACAGGCAATCAACAGACAAACTGCAACATCTTATTACCCAATATCATATCCAAGCTGTTGCTATCGGCAACGGCACAGCCAGTCGTGAGATAGAGCAGATGACGCGAGCTGCTGTGGAAGCGTTGCCTGCCGACATACTCAAGCCGCAGATATATGTGGTCAGCGAAGCCGGTGCATCGGTCTATAGCGCAAGTAAGACGGCTCGTGAGGAGTTTCCTGACGAAGACGTGACGGTACGCGGCGCGGTAAGCATAGGCAGACGACTGATTGACCCGCTTGCCGAGTTGGTTAAGATCGACCCTAAAGCAATAGGGGTGGGGCAGTATCAGCACGACGTGGACCAGACACGCCTGCGTGACAGCCTGCAACGCACTGTCGAGAGTGTGGTCAATTATGTAGGCGTAGATGTCAATACCGCCAGCAAGCACCTGCTGACCTACATTTCCGGATTAGGTCCTGCCTTGGCGCAGAATATCGTCGACTACCGCTCGGCTCACGGCGCCTTCAGGAGTCGTCGCGACTTGCTGCAGGTGCCGAAGATGGGAGCTAAAACCTTTGAACAGGCAGCCGGCTTCCTTCGTCTTAAGGGTGATAATCCTTTAGATAACAGTGCTGTACACCCTGAGAGTTACTCTGTCGTTGGACAGATGGCAAAAGATTTGCATTGCACTGTGGCTGACCTGATAAGCAACGCCAACTTGCGTGATAGCATCGACCTGCAGCGATATGTCACCGATAAGATAGGTATGCCTACACTGAATGATATCATGCTCGAATTAGCCAAGCCGGGTCGCGACCCGCGTACGCAAATAGAGCAGTTTCGTTTCGACGAGTCGGTGCATGAGTTGACCGACCTGCGTGTGGGCATGGAGTTGCCCGCTATCGTTACCAACATAAGTGCGTTCGGTGCCTTCGCCGATTTGGGTGTACATAAAGACGGACTGATACATATCTCCGAATTAAGCAAGTATGCCGGTAAGCGTATCAACGACCCCCTGCAGGTACTCAAACTCCACCAACATATCCGTGTCCGTGTTCTTAATGTCGACTCGGCTCGCAACCGTATTCAACTTGCGTTGGTCTGATAGTTACATACGTGTCTATAATTTCTCGATACATTGTAGAATATCATACCTATACTGAACATGCGAAAGTCATTAACATATTTGCTGCATAGCGGTAAGAACTCTAAGGCTCTTTATTATTTGCAGGCTTATTGTCGGCTGCTTATTCCCGGACCGATAAATCGTATTGTAGGACAACATCTGTTGGATGAGCTTCATCATCATCCTGATTATCCGCTATTAAAGCAAAAGATTGACTATTATTGCCGGCTCTCTACTCCGACGCCGCTTCCGGCTGATTCGCCGACGTTGGCATCTTTTACGCCGCCTAAAGAAGGTAAGGTTTATTATTTCGATAGCTATTATGTGTATCGCCATTTCCCGCTAAATCGGCATTGGCAAATATGTCCGGGCGATATCACTTATGTGCCGCAAGTGCCATCGATAGTAAAGTCGCGCCCTCTGGTGCCTGACAATAGCAATAGCGTGCTTCTGCCTTTGGACAAGGTACGCCATTTGCTCTTTGTCAACGATACCTTCGAGTGGGAGAAGAAAAAAGACTATGCCGTCTTTCGTGGTAAGATGACGGGCAAACGCGAGCGTATCGACTTTATGAATAAGTATTTCGGTAGCGAGATATGTGATTGCGGCGATGTGGCGCGACCATCGGCTGACGTCTTACCTGAGTGGAGAAAACCATTGATGACAATCAGCAACCACCTCAAATACAGATATATCATTGCGCTTGAAGGCAACGATGTGGCATCTAATCTTAAATGGGTGATGTCGTCGAATTCTATAGCCGTCATGCCCCGACCTACTTGTGAGTCGTGGTTTATGGAAGGTACGCTAATCCCTAATTATCACTATATTGAGATAAAACCCGATTTTAGTGATTTGCGAGAGCGTATCGAATATTATAATAAGCACATCGATGAAGCTAACAGCATCCTTGAACATGCTCATACTTTCGTTGCTCCGTTTAGAGATGCTCACTTGCAGCGTCTTATCGCTATCGGTGTCATGGAAAAATATCTTGCCATGACGCGAGTTTAATGGTGGATTTTTTTTATGGTGACGCTTTGCTTAATGGTGACGCTTCGCTTAATGGTGGATTTTTAGATTTTTTTTGCTGAAGATTTTGTAGATTGAAGAAAATGTTGTAATTTTGCACGCTTTTTCGGGTGAATCGGATTGAAAAGCCTGAAAGCCGGTGCTTGTAAGGGTACCGAAACTAATTATTATTAATACGTCAGTCTGGGCAGTGTTTCGCCTCTATATGGCTCACATTAACATGCCGACACAATAGGCGAATGTAAATGATGTCTGTCGGATTGGCCTTAAAAACAAATTATTACAGTGAATACTTTAAGTTTTAAAACCTTGTCGCTTAGCAAGGAAGCTGCCGCTCAACAGAAAGAGTGGGTAGTTATTGATGCTCAAGGACAAGTGCTTGGTCGTTTGTGCACCAAGGTTGCCAAGCTGTTGCGTGGCAAGTACAAACCGTCGTTCACTCCTAACCAGGATTGTGGCGACAACGTCATCATTATCAACGCCGACAAGGTGGTTCTGACCGGCAATAAACTCACAGGTCGCGTCTATCTGCGTCATACCGGTTATCCCGGCGGACAGCGCGAATATACCGCTGCCGACCTCATGGCTAAAGGTCCTGAATTCCTGCTGCGCAAAGTGGTTAAGGGTATGTTGCCCAAAAACCGTCTTGGCAATCAGATAATCAAAAACCTGTATGTATACGCAGGCGAAGAGCATCCTCATCAGGCTCAGCAACCCAAACAAATAGATATCAACACTCTTAAATAATATTGAACAATGGAAGTAGTAAATGCCTTAGGAAGAAGAAAAGCTGCTGTTGCACGCGTTTTCGTTAGTGAAGGACAGGGTAAGATAACCATCAACAAACGTGACTTGGAGGTTTATTTCCCGTCTTCTATTCTTCAATATATCGTTAAGCAACCCCTCAACAAACTTGGTGTTGCCGACAAGTATGATATTCGCGTTAACCTCGATGGTGGCGGATATAAAGGACAAGCAGAGGCTCTGCGTCTGGCTATCGCCCGCGCTCTCGTGAAAATCAATCCTGAAGACAAACCTACACTGAAAGCAGAAGGCTTCATGACACGTGACGCTCGTGAGGTAGAACGCAAAAAGCCGGGTCAGCCAAAAGCACGCAAACATTTCCAATTCTCGAAACGTTAATCGGTTGACTTTAGCTATTGCATAAGACACAACAAACTGCGGGGACTCGGCTCGGCTGACTACCCCGCGGTTGTCTTGGTTACTAAAAGGCTGTTCTCGCCTGCAAAACAGAAATCAAAGTCTCAAACGTTTCTTACTTGCAATAAGTAATTTATGAATAAATGACTGACGATTTATAGTAATTCTTGCTTCTCTACACGAATTATAATTAGTTGCTCATAAATTTATCATTAATTGTTGGTATGTAAACGGTGGTAAACTTGATGTCGTTTTGTGAAAGAGTGAACCAAGATCAAAATAATCAATACAAACAAAACAATTAAACAAAAACAAACATGAGAACAAATTTCGATCAACTGCTTGAAGCAGGTTGCCATTTCGGTCACCTCAAACGCAAGTGGAACCCCGCCATGGCTCCTTACATCTTCATGGAACGCAATGGTATTCACATCATCGACCTGAACAAGACCGTCGTTAAGATTGACGAAGCTGCTGAAGCTCTGAAGGCTATCGCCGAGTCGGGTCGCCGCATCCTTTTCGTGGCTACCAAGAAACAAGGTCAAGAGGTGGTTGCTACCTACGCTAAAGAAGTAGGTATGCCTTATATCACCGAGCGTTGGGCCGGTGGTATGCTCACTAACTTCCCCACCATCCGTAAGGCTGTTAAGAAGATGACTACTATCGACAAGATGGCTACCGACGGAACGTTCGACAATATGTCGAAGCGTGAGCGTCTGCAAATCACTCGCCAACGTGAGAAACTCGAGAAGAACCTCGGTTCTATCGCCGACCTGAACCGTCTGCCGTCAGCTCTGTTCGTTGTTGACGTGATGAAAGAGCATATCGCAGTGGCAGAAGCACAGCGTTTAGGAATACCCGTTTTCGGTATCGTCGACACCAACAGCGACCCCACTAACATTGACTACGTAATCCCTGCTAACGACGATGCAACTAAGTCAATTGAAGTCATCGTTCGCACCGTATGCGAGGCTATCAAAGAAGGTCTGGAAGAGCGTAAGGTGAAGAACGCCGACAAAGAGGCAGCTGCTGCTGAGGCAACCGACGAAGCTCCGGCACCACGCGAGCGTCGTACCCGTGTTCGCAAAGGCGCTCCTAAAGATGCTAAAACCGCAGAGGAAGAAGCACCTAAGGCAGAACAGGAACAAGCAGAGTAATAACAATCGTTCAACTTTAAAACTTTCATTACAATGGCAGTAACACTTGCTGATATAAAGAAACTGCGTGACATCACCGGCGCAGGTATGATGGACGTGAAGAAGGCTCTCGAAGAGGCTGAGGGCGATTTCGAGAAGGCAAAAGACCTGCTGCGTAAGCGTGGTCAGGCCATCGCCGCTAAACGCTCCGACCGCGAGGCTTCCGAAGGCTGCGTGCTCGCACGTGCCGAGGACGGCTTTGCCGCTATCGTAGCTGTGAAATGCGAGACAGACTTCGTGGCTAAAAACGCCGACTTCATCGCACTCGTAAAACTCGTGCTCGACGTGGCTATGGACCGCAAACCCGCTGACCTCGAGGCTCTCAAAGCTGAGATTCTCGACGGACGCACACTCGCTGACTGGGTTACCGAGCGTTCGGGTGTAACGGGCGAGAAGATGGAACTCTCCGACTATGCTTTCCTGCGTGCTCCGAAGGTAGACGCTTACAACCACCTTGGTAACAAACTGTCGTCGATTGTGGCAGTGGCAGAGGCTGATGCCGACCAAGAGACCGTACATGGCATCTCGATGCAGGTGGCAGCTATGTCGCCTATAGCTATCGACGCCGACCACGTTCCCGCTGCTATCAAAGAACGCGAGCTGTCGGTGGCTGTGGAGAAGACCAAACAAGACGAAATCAACAAGGCTATCGAGAATGCACTGCGCAAGGCAGGTCTCAACCCCGCTCACGCTGACTCCGACGACCATATCGAGAGCAACCTCGCTAAGGGCTGGCTCACCGAAGAGCAAGCTCAAATAGCTCGCGACATACGCGCTAACGTGCCTGCAGAGGCTGCTAAGAATATTAACGAGAAGAAAGTGGAGATGATAGCACAAGGTCGTCTGCAGAAGTTCCTCAAAGAGTCGACTCTCGTAGAGCAGGTTTACGTGATGTCCGAAGACAAAGCGCTCGTTAAGGACGTCCTGAAGAAAGCAGGCATCACCGTTTGCGACTTCAAACGCGTCACTCTCAACCAAGAGTAATCAACCTCGCATAATTCATACTGCATGGTTCAACATCAGAGCTGCGGCAACCACCGCAGCTCTTTTTTTTGTAGAGTCCTCTGATGTGGACGTTGTAATAGAGCGTGTGGAGCGAAAAAATATGGCAATAGATCCACTATAAAAGTTTGCTACTTAAGCCATCAATGTTTCATCAGTTTGTGCATAGTTGCATCCCTGTGTGTAGTCTTTAGCATGGCGATTTTTTTGTACTACAACTTGTACATACATAAAAAATTAGTACCTTTGTGCCCTGAAATGTGATTTTTGATTTTCACATAATTATAGTGAATTAACCATAAATTCGTCATTACTTATCATTCACGCCAATAAGTGAGTAACTGTTTTTTGTTAGATAAAACATTATATTCCAATATCAAAATATATGTATCGTAAGTTAACCTCAGAAGAGATAGCTGCTTTGCTGCGCCAAGGTTGCCAAGCACACGATTGGCAACAGATAGAAGTAAAAGAAGGCTTTAGCACTGAATATGTCAGCGATGTACGTTTTTCGGGTTGGGTGCGACTTGGTGTCTTCCGTTCTGAATATGTTCTGCCGGGCGGACTGCCGGTGCACTCAGGCATTCAACACGCCACGCTGCATAACGTAGAAGTGGGCGACAACGTGCGTATCTATAATGTGCATAACTATATAGCTAACTACAAGATAGGCGATGGGACATGCATCGAGAACGTCAATGCCATACTTGTTGACGGTGCCACCCGTTTCGGAAATGGGGTATGTGTGCCGGTGATGAACGAAGGCGGTGGGCGCGAGATACCTATCTACGATCGTATGTCGGCACACCTCGCTTATATCATGACACTGTATCGGCATCGGCCGCAGACGCTTGAGCAGCTACACAAGATGATAGACGACTACGCGCGCAGCCAAGAGTCTCAGATGGGGCAGATAGGCGAAGACGTCAGGATACTCAACTGTGGCAGTATCAAGAACGTGCGCATAGGCGACTGCGCTCGGGTGATAGGTGTGTCGGTTCTCAAAAACGGCTCGATAAACAGCAACAGGTGGGCACCCGTGAAGTTGGGGTCGGGTGTGAAATGCAACGACTTCATCATCTCGTCCGGTACCGAGATCTCGGATAGCACACTCATCTCATGCTGCTTCGTCGGTCAAGGTTGTATCTTCGGCAAGCATTATTCAGCTCTCGACTCGCTGTTCTTCAGCAACTGCCAGGGTATGCATGGTGAGGGAACGGCTATCTTTGCCGGACCATATACCGTCACGCACCATAAGTCAACGTTGCTGATAGCCGGTATGTTTTCGTTCCTGAACGCGGGTTCGGGCAGCAACCAGTCTAACCACATGTATAAGTTAGGTCCTATCCATCAGGGAGTGGCAGAACGCGGTGCGAAGACCACCTCCGACTCGTACCTGCTCTGGCCTGCTAAGGTAGGCGCCTTTACCTTGGTTATGGGGCGACATACCAAACATTCCGACACCAGCGAGTTGCCGTTCTCCTACTTGATAGAAAACGCTACAGAGAGTTATCTCGTGCCCGGCGTCAACCTCCGCTCGGTCGGCACTATACGTGACGCACAGAAATGGCCTAAGCGCGATAACCGGCGCGACCCCGAGAAGGTAGACCAGATCAACTTCAACCTGCTGTCGCCCTATACCATACAAAAGATGTGGCGTGGTAGGCAGATCTTACAACAGATACGCCGTCTGAGCGGTGAGACGTCGGAAGAATACTGCTACAACAACTGCCGCATTCGGCAGAGCTCGCTCAACAAAGGTATTGAATTTTACACTATCGGCATAGCTAAGTTCCTCGGCAATTCGCTTATCTCACGCCTCGAAAAGAATCCCGGTTTCAAAACCATCGACGAACTACGCCAAGTGCTTAAGCCTGACTCTAATATCGGTTCGGGCGAATGGATCGACTGTGGAAGTCTGATAGCACCTAAGTCGGAGATAATAAGGCTGATGGACGATATCGAAGCAGGACGTATCGTTAGTCTGGACGTTATTCAGCAGCGCTTCACTGAGATGCACGCCGCCTACTATTCCTACGAGTGGACATGGGCTCTTGAGCACCTCGAACAGGTATGGGGCTGCTCATATAGGGAGGTTACGACCGAGAAAATCACCAATACGGTGCTGCAATGGAAAGAGGCGGTCATCAAACTCGACAAGCTCATATATGCCGATGCCAAGAAGGAGTTCAGCCTCAACGCGCAGACCGGTTTCGGCATCGATGGCGACCAAGAGCAGCGTATGCTTGACTTCGAAAACGTGAGAGGTACTTTCGAGAGTAACAGCACCGTACAAGAGATATTGGCGCATATCGAACGTAAGTCTGCCCTCGGCGACAAAATCATCGATCTGCTAAAGCCAATAAAGTAAGCGACAGTCGTCTACTGCTGATTTCAGAGGCAGTTAGGGTGCTTTTCGTCAGCTTTCGTATTGCTCACTTTTCTTGCCCATTCGAAAAGCGACACCGGCAGATGGCAGTAGCCGTCGGGATGTTTGTCTAAGTAATCTTGATGATACTCGTCGGCAGGGTAGTAACTACTCAGTGGCAACAGCTCCACGGCAAGGGGCTCGGTGTATTTCTCTTGCTCTTGTTCGAACACTCGTTTTATCTGTTCGCGCTCACTCTCATCGGTGTAGTATACGCCTGTGCGGTAGCGTGTCCCCTCATCGTGACCTTGCCGATTGACTGACACAGGGTCGATGGCAGCGAAGAACATCCTGACTAAGAACGTGAGGTCCACCTGCTTGTCGTCGTATTCCACACGCACGGTCTCGGCATAACCGGTGAGGTCGGTATATACCTGCTCGTATGTCGGACCAACGATGTCGGCTCTGCCGTTGGCAAAGCCGGTTTGTGTCGAGATTACTCCTTGTATCTGTTTGAAGAAATGTTCGGTCCCCCAAAAGCATCCTCCGGCAAAATATATCTCTTTCATGGTGCGTGTCAGGAGTTTTATTTATATGCTAATAACTTGGTCAGCTGTTTGTCGTTGGCTGAAGGTATTACTCTTGCAAGGTGCTCTTTCATCTTGTCGAACGACTCTTGCGGTGTGCGGGGGTGCCCGTCGGCGTTACATGGCGGTGTGCATAGCTCGCGTCCGAGTAGCTCTTCAGGCGTGGTGAGAAGTGCAAGCCCCCAGCCGTATTCTTTGCCGTGGCGGTCGCGAGGATAGACGAAGTCTTCTGTCACTATGCGGCATTGCATCTGCAGGCGGGTGACATAGCCATCGAACTTACTGCGCATGTTCTTTCCCGTGAACTCGCACGCGGCTCTGAGGTCACGTGTTATCATACTTCCTCCGGCTTGCAGCGTCTCGAGAATTACTCCCTCTATACTATCTTCTGCCGGTGCTGCAACTATCGAGCGGCGGTAGTTCATCATGTCTTGCCACCATGGCTTCGACAGGTAGCCGGCTTTCGAGCAGTAGAACTTACCATAGGTGCACTCGCCAAGCGAGAGGATAGAACCTTTCCATTTCCACATGGGCCAGTCCCAACTGCCATCGTCGAACACCTGATAGCGGCAGTCGGCATCTACCATCTCCTCAACTGAGAAGCCTGCTATATGGCATGGGAGTAATGGTAGAAAGCCAACTTCTTGGATAACCTCGATAAGTTCTTCTTCTGTCGATATATTGTTGTGTCTCATTGTCTGCATAGTTCTTGCCAACCGTGGGGTAGGGTGATGTTTGGTATCTTGGTTGCCTGAGCGAACAGCGGTGCCATCTGCTCATCGGTGAATCCCGCTATGCCGCAGCCGATACGTGTGACCAAGAACGTGAGTTCGGGGTGCTGCTTGGCATACTTGATGAACTCATCAACGTACGGACGTATCGTCTCCACGCCGCCTTGCATCGTTGGGATGGCATAGCACTGACCTGTTCTGCCGACACCCACGCCCCACTCGGCGCCAAACTCATCGTATGCCTGTCGCGCGGCACCGCCGCCATGTGCACCGAAAAGGTTACTGCCGAAAACGAATATCTCGTTCGGCTGTAGGGTAGTGATATGTTGTGGTGTTGTCATAGTAGTGAAGAATTAGTAGTGCAAAGGTAGTGAAAAATATCATGTTCTGCAAATAAATGTTTATAATACCGGCGTTAAAAGTGGTGTTTTGAGTCATTTGTAAATTGTTGATATATAAAGTGCTACATGAGGGTATCTTGTCCTTTACTCGTTCTTCACTCGATCTTCACTCGAAGGTGACAGGAGCGAAGCGGCTGTTATGGATTGAGAATGTGATAGTTATATTGAATTTAAAAAGTGCTCATGTTCCCGGTCGCGAGCAAGGGTGCTCGCGCTCCTGGTCGCAAGGGTGCTCGCGCTCCTGAAGTGCGCTGCAAAATTACGTGGTTGCCCTCACTTACTATTCCTTATAGTGATATCTCTCATCACCATTGTAAGGCGGTTGTATTCTTCTTCGGTGATGTTGCCGGCACTGAGTTCTTCTGTTAGACTCGGACGTGTCTCTACCTCTGCAAGCCATTGATTAAGAGTTTTGTTATAGAGCGCGAGCCAGGTCTCGTTGAATGTGGCAGCCCCTACTGACCCTACAGGATAGCGAGCCGAAAGACGCTTATACTCGTTCATCGGATTGATGCTATACACATACACGCGCGCTATCTCCTGATACCTCGCGTCCGGCAAGCGAAGCGAGTCTTTCAGAGGCCGATATACGCTATCAAGAACCTGCTGTATCTCAGCCGTATCCACACCGTTGGTGATGACGCGTTTTGTCTCTTCCAATTCCTTACGTGCGGCTGCAAGTTCGCGGTTAGCTTCTGACAGCTGTCGCGTGTTATCTGCAAGTTGACGCGTCGTCCCGGCATGCTCTATCGACAGTGTGTCAAGGCGGTCGCGTGTCTGCCTCAGCGACTCTACTGCTTCTTGCTCGTTTTGCCGCTCAAGCAGGAGTTCCTGTCGCGTGGTCTCTAACTCTGCACGCATCTGCTCACGCTCTGTCTTAGAGGCGTTCTGCTCATAATGCGTGAGATAAAGCAAACCGACTGATAGCAACAGCAGCAGGAAGAATCCTATCGTGATGAGCCAAAGGGACATTTTCCGGCGTCTCTCCAACGCTCGGCGCACGGCAGCGATATTGGGGTATGCGCCTTTTGCACAGCGTTTTCTTATGAGTCGGTAGTTCTTCGGGAAGAGCTGTTGCATGAGCGGTGCGAGGCGGCGGAGGTCTTCACGCGGGTCGTTGTTGCGAGCGGCAGCGTTATCGTCGGTGTCGCTCAGTCCGAAGTCGATGAGCTTGAGATTCTGACCATTGCGGGTGATGAGTATGTTGTCGCCTTTGAGGTCGTGGTGCACGAGTTGCTTGTTATGCAGATACTCGAGCGCATCCAGCAGTTGACCAAGCACTCTCTCTTTGCTTGCTTTCGTCGGGTTAGCCCCAAGCCATTCAGATAAGGTGTCTCCATCGACATACTCCTCAACGATGCACGGACCAAGCAAGGGCACCTGCTCGTAGGAATAGGTGGCGGCGATATTTGGATGATTGAGTGAGATGGCAAGGCGGAACTCTTTCTCGTGTAGCTGTTGGTACTCAGTCAGGTTGCGGTGCTCTTCTCTGAGTGCTTTCAGCAGGAAACGCCTGCCATAGCGTGTGGCGGTGTAGAGCATACAATGCGTTCGCGACTGCAACAAGGTGATGTCCGACCACTCTTGGCTGAAGGTGCTCGGCTCTATGAATGCTGAGGTAGATGAGTCTGTCATGTCTATATTTTTTTAACACTTACTATACCCGACTTCGTACCTGCCACATAAGCGGTAGGTTCGCTGTCGGCGCGTTGGAGGTTGTCGAGAAACATAGGTTTGCCGACAAGGAAACAAGCCGCATCGAAATGGTCGCCTGCCTGCAGTTTGCTGTTCTCGCTTATCTCCACCACGAACTTATTGCCACCTTCATAGCGGAACACGCATCGGCGGTTGGGTAGCCAGCATACCTCCACTCGGTCGCCGAGGCTGAGGTCGTCCGTTCGTATGCCCTCCGCCGTGAAGGTGTCGCTTTCGGTCTGAGCCTGCGCTGTGAGGTGCTGCAGATACTGTTCCCAGTCTTGATAACCGAGTAGTCGGCTGAGCAGGCACAGCGTGCTGCGGCGTGTGGTGTTGGCACCGTCTATATATCCCCAAAGCCGTTTGAGCGTTGTGGGCGATATGTTCTCGTGCAGCCGCTCCCAAATCACACCGGCAAGCCATTCGAAGTCGGCAGGTGTCTTGATAAGGCGTGAGAACGTCGTTTCTATCTCGCGGCGCAAAGAGAGTATCTGAGGTGATGTCTTGTTCATGTTTAGATAAGCAGTCTTGTCTGCTTGCGATATTCATGGTAGTCGGGTTTGTTCTGCAACTGACGTTTCTCCATCAGCGGGATACTGATGCCGAGAAACAAGGCTGTCATCGTGATGGGGCAGAGCACGTACCAATCGAAACCATAGAGCGAGGCGTACATCACCCATATACCCCACCAGAACTGTATCTCGCCGAAGTAGTTAGGGTGCCGTCCGTGTTTCCACAGACCCACGTTGCACACTTGCCCTTTATGCGCGGCACGGAAGTCGTGTATCTGTTTGTCGGCTATCAGCTGTATGGTGGCAGACGCAAGGCATACCAAGCAGCCGAACCATGTGAGAAGGTTTGCAGCGCTGCCGCTTTCGTATAGTCGCAGTCCGGGAAGCATGGCAACGAACACTACAAGCGTTGGCACCATGTTAAGCCCGAAGAAGTTAATCAGATGAAACAGCGCGGGGTGCAGGCTGCGGTATTTGGTGTATCGCCAGTCTTCGTGGGCAATGCCATGGAAGGTGATGACCCAGTTGCGCGTCAGTCGCCAACCCCAGTACCACGATGTCACAAGCAGCAGCACTACCGGCAGCGACCACACGCCCGTGTGAAAAGCCCATAGCAGAAAGACCACAGGCGGAAACACACTCCAATAGGGGTCATATACCGATACGTTCTCGTAGAGTAAGCCGAACAGCCAAACCACTACCGTCGCCGCTATATCGGCACATAATAATGCGGCAATAGGGTGAATAGCCATGGCTTGCAGTTGCCAAAAGAGCAAAACACCTGCGACACCGGCAAGCACATAGATGGCAGCAATAAGAGCAATACTCTGCCATTTGGAATAGTTGCGTTTCATATTGTTATCTTCAGAATATAAGAGGTTCACACCGACGGAATATCGCATGCAAAGATAATACTTTTTTCGTAAACTACATAACTCGCTACTGATTTGCTACTATCTGAGCAAAGCTGTTAAGTGCAAGAAAACGATACCGCAAGGTGTCATGAGGGAGTATGCCGGTTTTCTGATACACCTGTGCTTCTATGCCCTTATCTTCAAACATCTCAGAAGGAGGCTCAATGAGCAATAGCCTGCCTTCTGCGCATGTTTCAAAGAATATGCCTTGTGGCTTGAAGTATCTGTAGTGCGGGTCATCTTCTTTCGGGAAACCATTTTGCAGCAAGATGATGAGCGGATAACCTGCTTCTCGTAGCGCTTTGCATATCTGCTTCTCCCCTTCCGATATAGCGGCACTAACGAAGACACTGCCCTTATCTGCCACTATCAGGCACGACTGTTTCTTTTCTTCTATCTGTTCAGGCGTCAGCGAACGAGAGCATTGCAAGACCTGTCGCAACGGATAATCGAGCAGAAACTGATTGCCAAGAGTGGTACAACTAAAACTGCCTATTCGTATGTTTTGCCTTATTCGGAAAAGGTCGGGATTAGCCCTTCTGAGAGCAAGACGACGCGGGTTCTCGGCTATATACTGCTTTAAGTTCGTAAGCTGCCCTATGTGGGTTAGTATGCGGTCGTGGTATTCGGTTTCAAATACTAAGGGTGTGGTTGGCTTGGGCTTGCTTTCTAAGGGGGTGCGTGCGGAAAAGGGGCTTGCGGGAACGGAGCTTGCGGGAACGGAGCTTGCGGGAACGGGGCTTGCGGGAACGGGGCTTGCGGGAACGGGGCTTGCGGGAACGGAGCTTGCGGGAACGGAGCTTGCGGACTTAGCCGCAAGAGCATAACCCTCTGTAGTCCCGCTTATAGCGGCTTCAGCGGCGGCTTCGGTGGTTGTTTCGGGTGTTGCTTCGGTGGCGGCTTCAGCGGCGGCTTCGGTGGCGGTTGTGCTCGCAGGGTTAAGTCCCTGCGCTATGGTCGGTTCTTGCGCCATAGTTAGTTCTTGCGCCATAGTTGTTCCCTGCGCCATGGTCGGTTCTTGTGCTTCTAAAAGTTCCTGTGCCTTGTCACTGCATTGCTTCTTGAACCAACTGACATAGTACCCAAGCGGGCGCCGGAGTGTCTCGTGTACTTGCAGAAGCACATGAATATGGTCAGGCATCACTACGAAGCTGTATATTTCGGAACTCTCAAACCCCTTGTACGTCGGCATCAGCTCTATCTGCTCTGCTACTGCCTTGCCGAGTGCAGTCAGCTCAATATAAGCCTCCTCTCCTATACCACAGAGCCTTCCTAACATGGGCTTCCTATCTAAGGTCGTCATCGTAAGCATATAGATAGAAGGCGCCTTGTAGTCGTGCCACTTGGCTCTAAGCAGATGCACTTTCTGTTGTTCGTAGCGCCATCCTTTGTCTGTGTGTTGCAACTCAGCCATGTTTTCACTGATAGTTTTTTATTTTACAATTTATGGTTGCCCATGCCCTATCGCTTGGATCATGCTCGCAGAATCCATCGCTATTGTGTTGTTAAACTTTATTTGGAATGTAAGAATTGATTTTATCTATAAAAGTATTTTCGTTTTTACCCATAATTTCTTTAAACTCATCCCATTTGTCAATGTTCTTGGGAATTTCAAGTCCTATTTTGTACAATATCTCATTTGTCTTTCCTTCAATACACAACTCTTCTTGTTGAGATTTAGAATCAGGATATAGCAGAAAACCGACATGGCAGTTAAAGCGATACATATATACCAATGTCTTATAGTAGATAGCTATTTCTGACTCGCTGCCTTCTGATATATGCTTTTTGTCAAGAGGAATATATTTAGCATCAGCGACAATTTGTGTGCTTTTATTTAGGAAATCGGGAATGATTCGCTGATGTTTACCTTTGAATAAGTACAATGGTTCAGGTCCTTGCTTCGTGTAATGTATCATCACACCTTTC
>CAMHKW010000042.1 GCA_946185835.1 uncultured Bacteroidales bacterium | reverse complement strand
CATTGTTCCAATATCTCGAAATCGGTCGTCAGCTTCTGCGGCGACCGATTTCAATTTGTGTGACATAGGGTACACCAATTTGTAATAGGCGGCATCTCCCTGCGTCTTCCCGCGCTCCCCGCCCTCGTAGAGACGAGGCTTTGACTCGTCTCCCAACCGCCTGTGAATAATTGGGGTAATTGTTGACGAACTAAAAGAAAGAGAACCCGCGCTCCCCGCCCTCGTAGAGACGAGGCTTTGACTCGTCTCCCAACCGCCTGTGAATAATTGGGGTAATTGTTGACGAACTAAAAAAAGAGAAAAACGTAGTTTTTAGATAAATTCGTTTAATTCGTGAACAGAAGAGCATCAGTGCAATTAGAGTAATTCGTAGAAACAGAGAGGTTGTGAAAGAACAAGGGGAATCTGTTTGAATATGTGTTGTGTTAGAGTCTCGCCGGTTAGTTGCTGACCGCCGGTTGAAAACCGGCGTACCCGTGTGCAACAGTAAAATACACCATAATTTTATGGAAGATATTGTGCCATTTAATAAAAATCTGTATCTTTGCGCACGAATTTTAATACCGTTGTTATATGAAAAGGTCAATCTTATTAACGTTTGTAATGTCTTTGTTCGTTGCTTTCAGCGTTTATGGGCAATCGAGTGACATGGGGCAGAACTCCTCTTCGGAGCAAGCCAATGCGATGACTTCGACTCAAGCAGCCGTCGGTCAGACTTCGCCTGACAGTCAGACTTCAGTGGCTGTCGATGCAGATGCCGGCGAGGAGTTTCGAAAAGTCGATCAGATGCCCGAGTTCCCGGGTGGAGTAAAGGGGATAAAGAAGTATCTGAAAAACACGCTGAGGTATCCGCTGATAGCCAAAGAAAACGGCATTGAAGGACGCGTTGTCTGTCAGTTTGTGGTCGAGCGTGACGGCTCTATCTCTAATGTAGAAGTCCTGCGCTCGTCAGGCGATATGTCACTCGATAGAGAGGCTGTGCGACTTGTGAGGTCGATGCCGAAATGGGCACCCGGCATGCAAGACGGCAAACCGGTGCGCGTGAGGTATACCATCCCCCTCGATTTCAAACTCTAAGAAGCTTCTAAGGTTATAATACCGCTGTAAGGCTTGTGTCTTTTTGGGTGGTATCCGGATAATAAATGGCATTTATTGAACGTTGTTGGCGACTCAGTATAATCGATAGGCATTAGTTAATACACACTGTAAAACACTTGCACTATGAAGCATTATTTCTCTTTCAACGGCAGAATCGGCAGAAAAGAGTATTTTTTGTCATATCTTGCCGTGCAAATTATCTCAATGTTTTTCACTGCTATACCCGGCGATGATGCTTTTGCCGTAATTATGTTTCTGTTGATGTTGGTGTCGATAGTACCGATATTATGGTTTATCTATGCTCAAGGCGCTAAACGTTGTCACGACATGGGGTTTTCCGGCTGGTTTCAGTTGATACCCCTTTTCGTCATTGTGATGTTTTTTATGCGCGGTGAAGATAAAATCAATCAATACGGAGCACCATGTAAATGAACACGGGTTGAATCTTGCTGCTGACGTAGCTTAATCTGACTTAAAAAGTTAACGAACTATTGTAATATGAAACGTTTTGTATTTGTTCTAACACTTGTTTCGTGCTTTGTGTCATTATTTGCCGATACCTATATAGTTAATTCGGCAAAACTTAATGTGAGAAGTGAAGCGAGCAAGAAATCGCAAGTCAAATATCAATTAGCAAAAAACGACACCGTAGATGTTGTCAGCTATGATGCTACCCGCGAGTGGGGAAAATAGAAACCTAATAATCAATTAGCATAAGATGTACGACCGCTTCGCGTTAGAAGTTTTTTTGGGTGTCTTTTGCAAAATCTGCGGTTGAAAGAAAATCTGCGGTTTAAGAAAGAGTAAATCTGTTTCATCTGAAGTATCTGTGTCATCTGTGTGAAGTTTCATTATGAGATAACAACTCAGAAGCCAGAATGAAAGAAGAAATCTGTTTCAATCCGTGTCATCTGCAAAATCTGCGGTTAAAAGGAAAAAAATCTACGGTTAAAGAAAGAGTAATCTGAAGTTGATAACCGTTGAGATTTTCGTTAGCTCCTCTCCCATGAGTGGTAGGGGTGTGCAAAATCTCGTCATCTCGTCATCTTGTCATCTCGTCATCTCGTGGTCTCGTCATCTCGTCATCTCGTGATCCCGACATTTCGTGATCTCGACATCCCGACATCTCGTGATCTCGTCATCTCGTGATCTCGTCATCTCGTGATCTCGGCATTTCGTGATCTCGTGATCTCGTCATCTCGTGATCCCGACATCTCGTGATCTCGTCATCTCGTGATCTCGTCATCTCGTCATCCCGACATCTCGAAGTTTAGTAAGACTCTACCCCCTAAAACCCTAAACACAGCCCAACTATCAGTCTGATGGCGGCATCTACGTCGCGCATGTCGCACATCTCGACGGGGGTGTGCATATAGCGGCATGGTATGCCAAGCAGCAGGGTCTGTATGCCGTTGCCTATCGTCCTGAGGCGAGCCGCATCGGTGCCGCCTGTGGCTGAGGGGCGGGCAGAGAGTTGAATCGCTATCTCTTCGCGCGATGCTATCTGTTCGACGGCACGAACCAAGGCAGGCGAGCTGTCTAAGTTGCAGCTTACGATCACACCCTTGCCTAAGCTTATGTCGCCGTATTTGTTTTTCTGGCAGTTGGGCATGTCGGTGGCGAAGTCAACGTCGAGGCTGATGCTCACGTCTGGTTGTATGGTATTGGCGCAAACCTGTATGCCTCGGCATCCCACCTCCTCTTGTGTCGCTGCAGCACCATAGACGGTGCCGTGCAGGCTGTCTCTATCAGCACTGAGGCGCCGTAGAACCTGAGATACTATATATACGCCAATCTTGTCGTCTAATGCCCGACTTGTGATACGTTGCCCGAGTAGGGTGGGAGTGGCGTCGGTGACGACGATGTCGCCTGTGTGTATCAGCTGTCTGACCTCATCGGCTTCCATGCCGGTGTCTACCCAAAGGTCTTGCATCGTCGGAACGCTCTCGGCAGCACCCGGTGTGTTGAAGTGTATGGGTTGCTTGCCGATGATGCCGGGGATGATGCCGGTGTGGGCGTATATAAGCACGCGGCTGCCAGGCATACATTGCACGTCGATGCCGCCGTTTTTGCGAAGCCATACGCAACCGTTGTCGTCGACATATAGCACCTGAAAACCTATCTCATCGATATGTGCTTCTATCAGTATGCGTTTTCCTGGCTGATTGCCGTCTATCCGGGCTATGGTGTTGCCTAACTCGTCGGTGCTGATGGCGTCGACGTATGGGCGCACGTAGTCGGCAAACACCTGGCTGCCTGCCGTCTCGAATCCTGACACCGTGGCAGTAGTCAGGAGTGAATGTAAGAAGTTGTCCATCTTATTATGAATTTTTTTCGAAGCCCCCGTCATCTCGACATCCCGACATCTCGACATCTCGAAATATCGACATCTCGACATCCCGACATCTCGAAATCCCGAAATCCCGACATCCCGACATCCCGACATCCCGATATCCCGACATCCCGATATCCCAACATCTCGCAAATCAGCAATCAGCAATCAAAAATCTTCATCATCTTGTCAGCATCAGCTTGATGTTGATACCCGCGTTGTCAGCTTTGATGGGGTACGAACTCGAGATGATAGGCGTGGTCGACTGATGGTCGTAGAAGAACTGCAGGTTCACCTTCTGCGACAATACGTAGTCGGCTGAGATTTTTATGCCGAACACTTTGTTACCCGACGAGGCTTGCGTGATGTCTTCTTCTACCTTGCGAAGCAATGTCTTGACATCTTTATACGACACGTCGACGTTGAGTTTGAGGTCGTTCTTCACCTTCGTCTGTTTGTTCTTCAGTCCGAGTATGATGTCGAAATCTTTGATGGTGTATCCGAAGCCTATCACCAACTCGTTGGTCGAGCCTTCGGTCATCTGTACCGACGTGATGTTGAGTGCCAAGTTACGCTGTTTGCGGTATTCCACTTTGGCAGTCATTGAGTTCTTCATTGCCACGTTCACTCCTATCAGCGGTGAGAACTGCTCGTTGATGGTGATGTTGCCGATGTCGTATGCCGACGAGGGTATGGGCATGTCGGTTGTCACGTCTCTTACGAAGCCGAGCATGCGGTTGCCGTTGTCGAGGGCGGGTACCCAGGTCGAGTACGAGGCAAACGACTGTATTGAATATTTGCACACGTAAGCATGCGTTATGTTAACTGAGCGGAAGTGGTCTTTTATCCACGGTAGTTTGCTCAGTCCGTCGTATGTAACCGACCAGTTAGGCAGTATGTTGAGTATGCCGAGGAAGGGGTTGAGCGACACACGGTTGGCGTCTCTGCCGGTGTATGCGGCAAGGAAGGCAGGTACCAGCACGTCGGCTGAGTTGCGGTCGATAGTGCCGTTAGCACGACTATACTGATGGTTGCCCAGCAACGTGTACTCGCGGATGAAACCGGCATCGGGGTATGTCAGACCATCGTATTGCTGCTGAACGCGGTCGGCAAGCACATCGCGGTACTGCAAGAAGCGGGTGAACGAACGCGACGAGAAGTTGTCGTCGATGTTGCCGATACGGTCGAAGGCGGTCAACATCGCTATCTGTGTGATGTTAAACGAACCGGTGGTGTTCTCTTGCAAGCGGTCGTAGCTGTAGATGATAGAGGTAGAGTTGGCATAGTAACGCTTGCCGTTGACCTGTATCTTAAAGCCCGGGAACGGCTCTAACGTGAGCTTGACGTCGAAGTCGGACGTCATGGCGCGCGTGGCAGGTTGAACGACGGTGGTGTCGGTTGACAGCCAACCGTGATTCTTAGCGCGGTCGATGAAGTCCTTGGGTATGAAACCGAAGGCGAAGTCTAAACCCGGAGCCAACATGTTATCGGCCTTGCGCTGACCGAAGAACCCTGCCTGCGGAGCAAAGCCCGGAACGGTGAGAGCGTCGGACTGACGGTACGTAACCTGAACGCGGCGTATCATAGTGCCGAAGTAGGCGGCAAGGTCGCCGACGACCTGACCTGCCGTACGTGAGTTCGGGTCTTGCGTCACAATCGACAGCGTGGCAGCATCGTAGTCCGCACGAGGCGTGATCTCTATCGTGTTGTTGTCGGTCTGCTTCACCTTGGCAGCTACCTTCTTGCCGCTCGCATCCACAAGCTCGATGCTCAGTTTGTCAGAACCCAAACGGTGAGAGATGGTCACTGTCGAGTCTTTCTTTAGAGCTATCGTCTCGTTGTACGTCTTCGACTTGAACGACTTACGCGATGTCGAACGACCCGAATAGCGGTTCTTCAAGTTCTTCCAGTATTTCGACTTGCTGTACAGGTTCTCGAAGTTAAGACTTCCGTCCACTTGCCAGTTGTTGGTCGACGAGATGTTATTGCCTAAGTTGGTCTCCGAGTTAGCTGAGGTAGCTGTACGTGTCCAGTTGTAGTTGGCGTTATAGCTACCGTTGGCTGTCACCCAGTCTAACCACGAGATGCGGTTGAAAGGTATGCTTGCCGATGCGGTGAACACTTGCTGATACGAGTAGGGCGTTCCCCAATGAGCCAACGAACGCTGGATGGTGTCTTTCCATGCCTCATAGTAGTCGTGTGTGAAGGCGTAGTCTTTGATGATCTCCGGAGTGTAGTAACCCTCGTCAACAGTCGAGTTCATTGCCGTCTGAAGCGAGAACTTGATGTTCTTCGTCAGGTCGTATTTGAAGTCGAAGTTGCGGTTCCACATGAAGTCTTTCGAGAAGGTGATGTCCATGCTCTTCGACGCCACAGGGTCGCTGTTGAAGTCGCGCATCTTCAGGTGAGAGAACTGACGGTTCATGTCGGTCGAGAATGCCCACGACTGTGGCAGGTAGTAGATGTTCAGCTCTTTTATCCACTTCAGCTTTTCCACTCCTTTCACCTCTTTAAACGGCTCCCACGGTTTGGGGGCGAAGTTGTAGCTGTAGTTGAACGAACCTTTGTGTGTCTTCTGGTAGTTGCGCTCTATCTCAGGGGTATGCTGGTTACTCTCCGAGAAAGCATAAGAGAGCGAGAAGTTAGCCGGGTCGTAGAACATATTACGCTTCTTCGAGTGTATGTTGACCTTCGCTGTCGAGATGGTGAAGTTAGTAGAGGTCTGTACCGTGTTGCTCATGGTGCGAACCGAGTCTCTCTCTTCCTTCGTGTCGTAGGTGCTCAGCGTCTCCGAGAGCTTGATGTCGGTATCCAGCGGGTCGTACTCCGGCGACAGTGTCTCGTTGGTATACGACACGTATAGCGGCAGCTGTACCTGTCCTTTCTCCGGGAACAGACGACCGGCTTCGAAGGCTGCCGACACCGACATCTGATAGCGGTTGTCGAGGTTACGACTCAGCACGTTACTCTCGATGCTCCCGTAACCTGCCGTCTCTATCCTGCCCGCAAAGTTAAACTGACCTATATCCGACAATGCCAACGCTACGTTACCCATAGCTGCCACACCTCCTTCTTCGTTAAACTCCGACATGCGCAACTCGTTGACCCATACCTCGCCCGAGCACGTGCGAGGACCGTTGTTGCGGATACCTATCATGATGTTCTCCACGTCTTCTATCGTCGGGTTACCCATCACCGTGATTCTGTTCTTGGGCTTGCCCGATGCCTCGTCGAAGATGACGTATGGCTTCAGGTTCGATACCTCCGGATTGCCAGAACGTTTCGCTTTGTTGCGCTGTACCTTAGCATCGGTCAACACGCTGAAGGCGAAGTCAAACATGTTCTCCGGCAGCCATACCTTGTCGCGGTCGCTATCACCGCTATAGATGCCGGCGGGCGTCAGAGCAAGTGGTATCTCGTATTCGTAGTAGTTGTTGGTCATGTCCGAACCCAAGCGTATGAAGCAGCTCAGGTCGCCATCCTGCAACTCGGGGTCTTCGGCAAGAGCCTCGGCATGAACGAACATCTGCAGGTGCTTGTATTGGCGCATGTCGTAGCTCGTGTTCTTGTATACGGCACGTGCATCACGAGGCGAGAGGTCGTGCACGCGAAGCACCATCGCCTGCTCGTTCTGAGGTATCACCTGAGCCTGACCGGGGTCGGTCTGACGGCTCACACCCGGAGGAAGAACGTAGTTGACAGGCGAACGTGACGAATTCTCTTCTATATTGACTGCCTGAACGTCGAGCGACGCATTCGAGGTCGGGGGATAGCTCACCGGATAGAGGTCTTTGCTGTAGCTACGCCACTCGCCACGTACGAGGTCGAAAGTAGCGAAACGAAGGTATGTCTCTTGCGTGAAGTTAGTCAGGAACAGACGTATGAAACGTATCGACTTGAAGTTACGTATCGAGCCCACGCGCGACTCGTAGTCACGGATAGGTATCTTAAACTGATACCACACGGCATCTACTTTGTCGCCGTTTGCCAACTCCTGACGCGACACCATACGTTCGGTGATATGCTGTTTGCCCACCTGCAGCATGCCCGGACGCAGGTCAACGCGGTACTGGAAGTACTTCTCATACTCGCTCAGCGTGTTGTCGGAGTTAATGTCCTCTATATCAGGCAACAGCGTCGCTGCCGAGCTGTATACCTGACCTCCGTCAGCTGCCACCGGTGAGTTGCCCTCGACGCCGTTATAGTGCTTGTAGCGGTCGAGGATGGTGGTCTGCTCGCTGTCGTAGTCGCTGCCTAAGTAGTAGTGGTAGTTGTCGCCGGCAGGGTCGTTACGCGGTGAGAAACGGTCGTCTAACCATGACGTCCATACCGCAGACGACACACGCTGTTGCAGTGCTTCTACGTAGTCACGATAAGGATGTGTACCACGATATTCGAATTCGAACTCCTGGTCGGTCGACAGACCGTTAAGACCCACGTCTTGGTATTGTCTGGCGCCTGCTTCGTTTGAGAAGGCGGTCACCGTGCTTGTGGTGCGAGGCACACGACCCCATACCGTCGTGTCTAACTGAACGGCGTCGTTGGTGGATACCGGCAAACCGTGCTCAAACGCTTTCTTGCCGTCACGTAGGATGTCCTCGCTGATGTCACCAAGGTTGATATATAGGTCACCGCCTTGATAGTCGGCATCGGGGTTCGTCGTGAACGGGTCCATCAGCCAGAATTCGATATATTCGATGTTGGCTTTCTCGAAGTCCGTGTTATCGATTTTGCGCATTATGCCGCCCCAACGTTGCTGAGGGTTGGTCAGCTTACCATCGGCGCCTATCTCAGATGCCATGATGTTATATGCACCACGCTCCGACGGATAGTAGGCAAGGTTGAGGAGGGTCAGACGCGCGTCTTCGTTATCTAATCGATCACGATTAGGGTACAGCTCCTGCATATAGACGATACGTGTACGCGGGTCAGAGAGCGCATCTAAGTCGTCTCTTATATATTGCGGTGTCAGACTCGTACCGCGGTTCACACCGAAGATGGGGTCGACGTTATACCATGCAAGGTGAGCACGGTTCTTGCCGTATGATGCATCGTTGCTCAGCTGCGACTCGGCAAACATCGAAGGGGTGGAGGCAAGCTTCCAGAAGTTAGGATGGTGGATGTCGATATTGGTCTTGGTGGCTTCGAAGTCGTCGATATATGCCAAACCTGCTTTGCCTACCTCGCGGGTATGACCCGGGATGAGGTGCGCAAACTCACCGTTCACCGTTATCGACGAAGGCGCTGTCGCTGTCGTCCAAGGCAGTTTGTCAAGAAGGTTGGTCAGCCACATGAATTCTTTTTTCCAACTCAGGTTCACGCCCCAGATGGTGTTCGACAACGGCTCCGAACCGGTGTTCACCTTCGTAGTCAACGGGCGCTCGTTCATGTGCATCAAGGTGGCACCTAACACGAAGTCTTTCGAGAAGGCATATTCCAAGTGCGTGCCAAACAGCGACTTACGCTGCAACGAGAACAACGACTGGTTCTCAAGCTTCACGTCCACGTTGGTGCCTGACTCTAAGATCGACTGGTTGAGTATCGTCACCACGCCCATCGTGTAGTCGACCGTGTAGTCGACGTTCTCTACGAGGGTGGCACCACCTGCCGTCACCTTCACCGAACCACGAGGTACGTTCATCGCATTAAGGCGTATCTCGCTGCCCGACGAACCTTTATACTTACCTGTCAGAGTGAACTTGTTCTTCTCTGACATCTCCTGAGCTATCACCAACGTCGAGTCGTATAGCTCTTGGAAGACATAGCGGTCGGCAATAGCATCGTTGCCTATCACCTTCCTCAGGTGCGAACCGAAAGGCTCCAGTACGGGGAAGATGATTCTACCATTTGATGAGATGGCGGTGTAGCCCTCTATATAGTCGAAGCGGCCATCGGCATAGGGGTTGTTCTTCTGGTCCAGACGGTCGAGGTTCATCACGCGAAGCAGCTGCTTGCCTTTGATGTCGCCTTCCGGAAGGTATTGTATGTTGGTTCCTACCGAGTCGTTGCGGTACATGATGTATAGCTCGAACTTGTCTTGGGTCATCTGCATCGCACCTATCGAGTAGATGTTTTTCATCATCAGGTCCCACACGCCTTTGCCTTTCTTGTTAGGCGAGCAGTTCGAACTCTTCAGCATCTTGAGCAGCAGTGTGTTCGGAGCTTTCAACGCCTCTGAACCGTCGGTCGAGAACTCACCGACCTGATAGACCTGACCGCCATACGTATATTCGTATGCCACGCACAACACCTCGTCTTGGTTGAGGGCGGTGCGAAGTGAAATATAACCCAACGAAGCGTTAAGGGTGTACTCCGTCGACGAAAGCAGGCGGGCTGACTCTATCTTCTCGTAGTCCTCACCACCAACGAGGTTGGGGAAGTACTGTTGCAAGGCTGCATTGGTCTGCTGTATGTTACGTATGTCGGCGTACTGGTTGAGGTTGCCGTATAGGTCGTTGGCTTTGTTGAAGGGGTTGGTCTGCGACACCATCGAGTGAATGCCCTCACCTTGGATGTGACGATCCTCACTCTCACCTAAGTCGGCGAATGCCACTATGTTACGAGCATTGTCGTACATGCCGCGTTTGTTCGTTACCCATACCTCTATTTTGTTAATGGTAACACCCGATGCTATGTATGGCAGCTGTGCCATCGACGCCTCGTAGTTGTCGCGGAAGAAATGCGAGAGGAAGAAGTGGCGGTTCTCATCGTAGTTGTCGGCGGTCACCTCGAACGACGTGGTCTGGGCACCGCCTTGCGAACTTACCGACTGCGACTCCGAGTTCTGCTGCGACAGCAATGCCTGTATCGTGAGCTTGCCGAACTTGAGGTTCGTCTTTACACCAAACAACGCCTGACTGCCGGAGATGAGCTGTGAGTTAAGCGACATCGACACGTTACCTGCCTCTAACGTCTGGATGATGTCGTCCTCCTGACCCTTGTAGTCTAATTTGATATTCTGTCGGTCGAAGTTAAACGATGCCTCGGTGTTATAGCCCATGTTGAAGTTGAGCTTGTCGCCCACCTTACCGTTGACGCTGAGCTGTATCTTCTCGTCGAAGTCGAAGATATTGTTGTTCTGGGCACTACGTGTGAGGGTGGGGTTGTTGATGAACTGATGCTTGAAGCCGAAGAGCAGCTCCGCCGAACCTTGTAGCTTGAGCTGCACACCGCCCGGACCAAACACCTTGTCGGCAGGACCTATGTTGAACTTCATGTCCGTGATGTCGAACTTACGCTCGTTGTCGTGCTCCTGCTCTGCCTGCTTCTGCTGCCAGTATCTGCCTATGGCTTGACGCTCGGAGTATTGCTGATACTCTTTGCCACTCATCATCAGAGGGGTGGAGATGTCAATACCACCTATGCGGGAGTGGATGACGTAGTTTCCCGTCTGAGGGTCGTAGACCGTCTCGGTGGTGATGTTCTCCGGATCTTGCAAGTCAAGAGGATATTGCTTGCTCAAGTCCTCGTATGTACCTATACCCGTACGCTTTACTTGGGTAAGTAAAGTGTCGGATATGATGGTGTCGCTTTCTGCCACTTCGATGTCTTGAGCTGACATCGCTATCGGCAGACAGCATAGCATAACAAATATGAAGAATAATAGTCTTTTCAAAATCAATCTAATTTCTAACAGCGTAGCGGTCTAACATCTAACAGGCGCAGCCGTTCTAACTTCTAACAGGCGCAGCCGGTCTAACTTCTAACAGCGTAGCGGTCTAACCTCACAGCATCTTCAGTGCCAATCGTATCACTTTCTCAACCGAGGCTGTCGGATCGTCGGCGAGGATCTTATCGGCTACCTTCGCACTGGCGGCTGCCGAGTAGCCTAACATAGTGAGTGCTGCCACGGCCTCCGTCTTCGTCTCCATGTCCGCAACGGGCACCTGCGATGCTGCATCGGTAGTGGAAGCAGCTGAGCCAAGGTCGAGTTTCAAAATCTTGTCTTTCAGGTCAACAATGATACGTTGTGCCGTCTTGGCTCCTAAACCTTTAATCCGACTCAGAGCAGCTGCGTTACCCGTCGAGATAATCTGACGTATCTCCGACGTGTTGTATCCCGACATGATAGTGCGGGCGGTGTTCGGACCTATGCCCGACACGCTGGTTAACAGCAAAAACAACTCACGCTCTACTTTCGTCGAGAAACCGTATAGCAGATGTGAATCTTCACGTATCACCTCACTCACAAATAACCGTACCGAACCGCCATCCTGACGGGTCTGCAACGAGGTGAACGTCTGCAAGTCGATGTTAATCTCATAACCTACACCCGACGCCTCTAACACCGCATACGTCGGAGTAAGCTCATCAATAATACCTCTAATATAGTCAATCATAGTCGTTTCTATCGGTCGTGGCTATGCCTACATTTATGCTACATAGCACAATTACTCAAATTAGCCGCAAAATTAACAATTTTTTCTCAACTGAGCAACTTTAAATTAAATTATCCGATATTTTTAGAAAAAACGACCGCGTTCCTTTGTTTTATAATTTAAATTTGTACCTTTGCAAAGCTAATTTTGATATCCTATGTCATGAAGATAACCTCTGCTGAATTTGTTATATCGAGTCCGGATGTCGCGCAGTGTCTGCAACACTCACGTCCTGAATATGCTTTCATCGGACGTAGTAATGTCGGCAAGTCAAGTCTGATAAACATGCTAACTTCCACCAAAGGATTGGCTAAGACATCACAAAAGCCCGGCAAGACATTGCTTATCAATCATTTCTTTATAAACAAAGACTGGTACCTTATCGACCTGCCGGGCTACGGATTTGCGCAAGCCGGCAAGACACAGCGAGAGAAACTAAAACGGATGATAGAGCGATACTGTCTGCTACGGCAACCCTTAGTGGCACTCTTCGTGCTTGTCGATAGTCGTCTCGAACCACAAAATATAGACCTCGAGTTCATGCAGTGGCTCGGAGAAAATCAGATACCTTTCGCTATCGTCTTTACTAAAATCGACAAACTCGGTAAACAACAACTTGCCAACAATGTCGAAAACTATAAACAACGACTGCTCGACACCTGGGAGGAACTACCACCCATCTTCCTCACCTCCGCCGAGAAACATGCAGGGGCCGACGAACTGCTCGACTATATCGAACAAATAAACAAATCACTCTGATACAGAACATCCGACGCTCTGAGTAAAGCAAAACAAAAAGTGAATACTCGCATCCTTCACATATCGCTAATGCCTGACGCCAAGCACGATGCTTACGTCGAATGGCTCGCCGAGGCTATGCAACGTCAGCTTTCCCAGCTCGACGCGATGCCACAAGGCGACATGGAAGAGTATTGCGAGCAGCAAAACATCGACTTCGTCGTCTTCTCCGTCGACAATAGTCGATCTAAGATTCAGCGCTGCTTAAACGCTTGCCGAACCTTGCGACTGCCATATCTGTTCCTCACACCGATGACAACAAGGCTTGTGCCTTTAAAACGACTGCTACTGCCGGTCACCATGCTCGAAGAAGAGGTCTACAAAGCACAACTCACCACTACTCTGGTGAGAAGAACGCAATGCACCGTATGCATGCTCACCGCCGCCGACTACGGATCTAAAGCAAAACAGAATACAGCGCGTATCAGAACTGCACTCGGACAAGCAAACGCACAGATAGAATCGCTCACGGCATTAAAAGACAGCTTTCATCTATACCGAGAGGTGGTCGACCGACAACCGGAGTGGCTCGCCGACATGATCTTCTACACGGCGTCAAGAGACTACGGACTCGACGACATCATCTTCGGACCGCCCGAGAGGTATATCATCATGCACAGCACCATACCCGTACTGCTCGTATCACCTCGCGACGACCTCTTCTCGCTCTGCGACTGAGAGAGTTATGAATGACTCCACCAATAGCAACTTAGAATGCCGAGAAAGAAAAAACATAATGAATAACTTACCCTAAAAATATTTTAACCATGAAAGTACGTATCCATACCTTAGCCTCGTCTTTGCACGACCATCAGCGCCTGGCGAAGTATAGCAAATCGTTTGTGGAAGGCATACAGCAGTATTGCCACTCCGAACTCGTGCTCGAACCCACTGCGCAACGGCTCGAACCGGAGGTACTAAATATCATATACGTGGCGACAGGAGGCACCGAACAGCTCTTCGTGCAGAACTACTCCGACATGCTCACTCTCGCACCGCAACATTTCTATCTGCTTGCCAGTCAGGACAACAACTCACTCGCTGCCTCGATGGAGATACTCTCGTACCTCGAAAACAGAGGCTCATCGGGAGAGATAATACACGGCACCGCGCAGTACATGGCTTCGCAAATAGATATCATCGCTAAGATATACTATGCCAAACAACGACTCTCGGGCATGAGACTCGGCGTCGTCGGACAACCCTCCGATTGGCTCATCTCTTCCACTGTCGACGAGACCGCCCTGAAAAGCAAACTCGGCATACAACTCGTACGTATCGACATGGCTGAGCTGCTCGCCGCTATGCCACAAAAACCTTCAGAGACGACAAAGGCAAGACTCAAAACTTGCAACTCGCCTTATTTCGAAGGTGCACTTTGCGTCTACGAAGGACTACGCAAACTCGTCGAACAATACCGACTCTCAGGACTCACACTCCGTTGCTTTGACCTGCTTACCAAAATACATAATACCGGCTGTTTAGCCTTAGCACTTCTCAATCAAGACGGAGTGCCGGCTGCTTGCGAAGGTGACATACCGGCACTGCTGACCATGACAATAGCACAAGCGCTGATTGGACAACCCGGATTCCAAGCTAACCCCGCAACACTCAACCCGCAAACGGGTATCATGGTGTTCGCACACTGCACCATACCCCTCAGTATGATCAACGACTACACCTACGACACACACTTCGAATCAGGTATAGGAGTGGCACTACACGGAGAACTGCCGATGGGAAACGCCACTATCTTCAAAGTCAGCGGTATGCTTAACAGATACTGGGCTGAAGATATCGAACTCATGGAGAACCAGTATAGCGACATCAGATGCAGAACACAAGTGCTACTACATGCCAAACAAACACCCAAATACCTGCTGTCAAGACCTATCGCCAACCACCATATCATACTTACAGGACATAGGGCTTCTCTGCTGCAACGTTTCTTCGAACTCATCGACTGCAAACCTACCGTAATATAAAAAGCGCGGCAATGGAAAGAAACAAACTCAATATCATCACCGACTGGCTGCCAAGGTATACCAAGCGACGGCTGTCCGACTTCTCGGACTATATTCTGCTGACTAACTTCAACAATTACGTCGAACTGTTCGCACGTAAGTACTCCGTGCCCGTAATCGGAAAAGAAGGGAGCATGCCTAACGCCTCGGCTGAGGGCATCACCATCATCAACTTCGGAATGGGAAGCCCCAACGCTGCTCTCATCATGGACCTGCTACCCGCTGTCGCACCTAAAGCAGTACTCTTTCTCGGCAAATGCGGCGGACTCAGAGACAAAAACAAAATAGGTGACTATATCCTGCCTTCGGCTGCCATTCGTGGAGAGGGTACCTCCAACGACTACTTCCCACCCGAGGTGCCGGCTTTGCCCGCCTTCAACCTGCTGCGTGCCGTCTCGTCCAACATACGCGACTTCGGACACGACTACTGGACAGGTACCGTATACACCACCAACCGACGAGTATGGGAACACGACGAAGACTTCTGCGAATACCTCAGAGCAACACGCGCGTATGCCGTCGACATGGAGACTGCTACTCTCTTCACCGTCGGATTCCATAACTCCATAGCTACAGGTGCACTACTGCTCGTCTCTGACATGCCACTCAAACCCGACGGAATAAAAACAGCAGAAAACGACAGACAAACTACTATCAACTTCGTCGAAGAACACCTTGAAATCGGCATCAACTCACTCATGTCTATTCAGCACAACTCCAGAACCCTCAAACACCTACGCTTCGAATAGTGAAAACGTACAAAGAGATATTACAACAACTCAAAGCCAAGAACTACGCACCCGTATACCTGCTCTACGGAGAAGAGGCTTATTATATCGACCTCGTGGCTGACTATGTCGAACAAAACGTGCTCGACACCATGGCGCGTGAATTCGACCAAACGGTAGTATACTCCAAAGACCTACCCGGACTCGACGTCGCTACCGTCATCTCCGCTGCCAGACGATACCCTATGATGGGTGAACGACAAGTCATCATCGTCAAAGAAGCACAAAACATCAAAAACTGGGAAGCGCTGCAATTCTATCTCGAACAACCGCTACAGTCTACACTGCTTCTCTTCTGCTATAAGTATGGCAAACCTGACCTCAGACTCAAGGTGTTCAAGAACTTCGAAAAAAACGGGGGAGTACTCATGGAGTCGGCACGACTCAGAGACGACTATCAAGTCGAAAAGTGGATTCTCGACTACGTCAAAGAATATAGCAAGAAAATAGGCAGACAGATAACTCTCGTTCCTCCGGCTCCAACTCTGCTCGCTACAAGCTTGGGTACCGACCTCCAAAAAGTGGTAGCTGCTATCGACAAACTGCTGCTCGCTGCTCCCGAAGGTACTACTCAGATAACACCCGAACTGGTGGAACGTAATATCGGTATCTCTAAAGACTTCAACGTCTTCGAACTGCAAAAAGCACTCGTCAACAACGACGTGCTCAAGGCAAATCGTATCGCTAACTACTTCGCCGGTAGCAAAGACCATGTCATACAAAAAGAACTCGTAGTGCTCTTCTCTTTCTTCGCGAACCTGATGATATATCACTATCTGCGCTCGGCTAACCCCACCGAGGTAGCATCAATACTGCATATATCACCTTATTTCGTCAAAGACTACGAGGCAGCTGCCAAACGTTTCTCAGCGGGAAAAACAATGCGTATCATCGGATATCTGAGAGATACCGATGCACGCTCTAAAGGCGTCGAGAACAACTTCGCCGACAGCAAAGACCTCTGGCAAGAACTCATCTACAAAATACTACACTGATTTTTTTAGAATCCTGACATCTCAATATCCCGCCATCCCGTCATCCCGAAATCTCGCCATCCCGACACCCTCCTGGAGCGCCGGTTTCCAACCGGCGGCATTTCCTCTCCCTCTCTCTCCGGCAGCCGTTGTTATATTTGCCGAAATGTCATTTCGGCACCTGCCACCGGGAGCGCGAGCACCCTTGCTCGCGACCATACAACGCAAGCGCCCCCACCGGGAGCGCCGGCTTGCAACCGGGGGCATTTCCTCTCCCTCTCTCTCCGGCAGCCGTTGTTATATTTGCCGAAATGTCATTTCGGCACCAGCCACCGGGAGCGCGAGCACCCTTGCTCGCGACCATACAACACAAGCGCCCCCACCGGGAACGTCGGTTTCCAAACGGCAGCAACAAAACTTTACTTTAGGAAATCTCCAATAGCAGCGGTCATCGTGACGTTGACAGTCAGATGACCCTTCGACAGCCCCGCCACCGATGCTCCTAAGCGGAACTGCTTAATCTTCAGACCCGCACCAGCAGCAAATCCACACAACGACATGTCGGCGGTGGTCGTCAGCTCCGCGTGGCGCTGATGATTGTAACTGAACGTGAGGTAGAAATTCTCCTTCTTGGGAACAATGTCGATGGCAAAACTCAGATGGCGAAAGAGCATGTCATACCACAAAACCGCACCATTGGCTTGAGCCGTCTCCCACGCATTTTCGTTCAGATCTTTAAGCCGGTTCTTCTCTTTTATCGTCGTGGTGTATACACCATGACCATTGCTGTTGAAGCCTATCGCCCAACGTTGAAGATGGTGAGCCGTCAAAGAGAAACGAAGAGGGGCATGCTTGAGTTTATAGTCCAAACCAAAGGCAAGGTCAAGAGGCAGTGACTCACGATGAGCATCACCTTCCTCAGAATAGAAACTCTTTAGTTGCCAACCCATATTCCTAAGTGTCAGACCTAAATGAAAGCGATTCTCTAAGGTCATGTAGTTGAAACCTACATCCGCTGCAAGGGCAAAACTCGAATAACTCTCATAGATGCTATATACAGGCTTCAACGAAGCACCAATGCTGAAATGAGTGCCCAACTGACGAGCATAAATCAGGCTGAACACTATGTCTTTAGCTGTGAAACTGCCATAACGAACGCCTACCTCATCGGCATACTGCATCTTCCCATAGTCCAAATAATGAATGCCAAAGGCAAGCATGTTATGCTTCTTGCCATCTACACTATGGCGGTCACCGAAGTTATGACCGTACATCGCCGTCGCCATATTTAACCCGCGACCTAAAAAGGCGTAACCCAACTGCAACGACATGTGTGTCTTGTCGCTCAACAACGCAGGGTTACGAGTCGCCATACTCAACTCACCATCGTTCAGACTCACCTGGTCACCTCCCAAGCCGCTCAAACGAGCAGAGTAGGGCAGACTAAGCACACTATAAGGCGTGCCGATAGGCTCTGCCAACAATCTAAGGCTCGAGCATATAACGACTACTATGATAAATATACGTTTCACAGTTATAACGCAACTTTGCCAATATACAACTTCGACTGCGTACACTTTAGCGCATCCGATGCAAACGACTGCAAAGGTAATGTATTTTCTTCAATTGACAAAATATTTGTGTAAAACCCCACATCCAAAGAATTCATAATGCTATCTGCTTCTTTTTCAGCTATTAAGAATAAATATCAACAAACAAAACAAAAGACTCTTTAAAAAACATATATAACTCCCTTTCAACCAATACTATACAAGGGATTTGCTCCTGTCACCTTCGAGTGAAGATCGGGTG